>DASRLC010000596.1:0-2868 GCA_035648655.1 Polyangia bacterium | reverse complement strand
TCGGTGTGCATGCCGGGCGGAAGCAGGTGCAGCTTGGCGATCTGGTCGACCTTCTGGTGCACTTGGTCCAGCGTCTTGAGCGAATCGCCGCCGTAGCGCATGAGGACCGTCCCCTGCACGACGTCGGGCTCCAGATCTTTGCCGACGATCCCCAGCCGCGGCGCGGCGCCCACCGACACCTCGGCCACCTCGCGCAGCCGGACCGGCGTCCCTTTTTGTTCGGCGATCACCACCTCGCGGATGTCGTTCAGCGATCGAAAGAGGCCGATGGCGCGGATGTTGAACGACTGCTCGCCCAGCGTCATGCGCTGCCCACCAACGTTTTGGTTGGAGTTCGCAAGCGCCCCGGTCAGCTGCGCCAGCGTCAGGCCGTGGCTCTTGAGTCGGTAGGGATCGACCTCGACGTGATATTCCTTGGTGGTGCCGCCAAAGCCGACGACGTCGATGACGCCGGGCGCCTGGCGGAACTGGCGCTCCAGCGTCCAATCCTCGGCGGTCTTGAGGTCGGTCAGCGAGTATCCATCGCCGCGCACGACGTAACGGTAGACCTCGCCGATGGCGCTCCAGGGCGACAGCTGCGGCGACAGGTTCGGTGGGAGCGACACGAAGGCGAGCCGGTTGAGGACCCGTTGCTCGGCGACGTAGTAGTCGGCGGACCAACTGAAGTAGCACTTGACGTCCGAAAGGCCGAACAGCGACTGCGACCGGATGTGATCCAGATCGATCATCCCGCTCATGCCGTTCTCCAGCGGGACGGTCACGTAACGCTCGACCTCTTCGGCGCTCCAGCCGTTGGGCTGGGTGATGATCTCGATCATCGGGGGCACCGGGTTGGGGTAAGCCTCGATGTCGAGCTGCTTGTAACAATAAAGGCCGAGCACCAGCACGCCGAGCGCGATCAGCAGGACGAAGAACGGCATCCGCAGGGTGAAGCGGACGATGCGCTGAATCACGTTAGAGCATTCCCGAGAGCAGCGTCGCGCCGGTCGTCACGATCCGGTCGCCGGGCGCCAACCCGCGCACGATCGGCAGGTAGTCGGCCCCCTGGTCCTCGTTGATGGCGACGATGCGGCGGATGAACTTGAGTCGCCCGTCGGGCGTCGCGCCACTGGCCACGAAGACCGCGGTCTGATCGGCGATGCGCAGCACCGCCGTCCGGGGCAGCGCCGCCACCGAAGGGCCCACCACCGCGATGCTGACCGTGACGTACATCTCCGGCTTGAGCTCGCGGCGGGGATTGGGAATCGTGCAGCGAATCCGCGCCGTCCGCGAGATCGGGTCGAGCGCCCCCGCGATCCAGTCGACCTTGCCGGTGAACACCTCGTCGGGGTAGGCGATGGCCTTCACGGTCACCGCCGCCCCCTGGTGCACCCGCGCCAGGTCCATCTCGAAGATGTCGGCGAAGACCCAGACCTGATCCAGCTCGCCGATGGTGAACAGCTCGACCGCCGTGCCGCCGCCATATTGCCCCTGCACCTCGGCGCCCGGGTTGACGTTGCGGGCGATGACCTCGCCGTCGATGGGCGCGCGCAGCGTGAACCCTTGTGTGACCGACTCGGCCGAGGAGCCGCCGAAGAGGCGCGCCTTCTGGCGGGCGCGTTCCATCTCCGCCTTGGCCTTGCCGGCGTTGTCCTGCGCCGATTCGTAGTCGCGCTCCGAGCCGGCGTGCGCGTCGTAGAGCTCTTTTTGGCGGCGGAGATCGTGATCGGCGGCCACCAGGTCGGCGTTGGCCTTGTCCAGGTCGGCCGAGGCGTTGCCGACGTCGGGCGATTCGATGGTCGCCAGCGCGGCGCCCTTCTTCACGCGTTGGCCCGGGTCGGCCAGGATGCTTCGAATGCGCCCGGTGACCGGCGAGAAGACGTGCGCGACGCGGCGGTCGTCGAAGGCCACCTTGCCGCTGGCGACGATCTCGTTGCCGACCGTCCGCAGCTCGACCGGTTCGATCTGCACCTTGGCGTCTTGGATCTGCCGCGGCGTCAGCCACACCTCGTCCGGCGGCGGCTGCGGCAGCGCGCTGCCCGCCGCCGGCGCGCTCCGGCAACCCGAGGCGCCCGCGGCGACGGCGAACGTGAGCATGAGTGCGGCGGCGAGCGGGCGGGCGTTCATTGAATGAGCTCCGTGGCGGTGGCCGCTTCGATCTGAAAGACGGCGTTCCAGTAGGCGGTCAAGTCCTGGATGTATTCGACCTTGGTGGCGACGTAGGTGCGTTGCGCGTCCAGAAACTCGAGCAGCGAGGCGGCCCCTTTTTGGTACTGCAGCTCGACCAGCTGGCGGGCGCGGCCGGCGCGATCGAGCAGGCGCCCCTCCATGCGCGCGACCAGGCCGCGGCTGGTCTGGTAGGCGGCGAAGGCGCTCTCGACGTCGGCGACCACCTGCGCGTGGAGCTTGGCGGCCTGGGCGTCCTGCGTGATCCCGTCGGCCTCGGCCTTCTTGATCTCGCCCTGCTGCTGGTAAAGCAGCGGCAGCGTCCCGGTCAGCGACAGCTGCAAGGTCGGAGGCGTCACGCCGGTGACCTGTTGCATTCCCGTCGGCGTATTGACGGTGCTCGGCGAACCCGATCCCTCTTGTTCGTACTGGATGCCGATCCCCAGATCCGGAAACCGCTGGCGCTTGGCCAGCGCGAGGGCGCGGGCGGAGCGGGTGCGCTGGCTCTCCTGGGCCTGCAGATCGGGCCGCGCGGCGATCGCGCGATCGATCAGCTGGGCGGCGTTCATCCCAGCCAGGCCGGACGGGACCGCGAACCGAAATTGTGCCGGATCGATGGCGAACTCGGTGAACGCGTGCCGCTGCCCGAGCAGGAACGCAAGCTGGACCTTGGCCTGGCGCAAAGCCTCTCCGGCGCTGTCGACGGCCTGCTCGGCCTCCAGC
>DASRLC010000595.1:0-5656 GCA_035648655.1 Polyangia bacterium | reverse complement strand
TCCAGATTGTCGATGACTGCCCGGTGGGGCCGGGCGATCTGCCGGTCGATCTGGTGGTGACCGAGGCGCGCGTGGTGCGGCGGACGCCGTCGCCGGCGATCGATGCCCGACGGGGGCCGGCGTGATTTCGGTGGCCGTCGCCATTCCGTTGGTGCTCGCGATCTTCGCGATCGCGCTGTTGCTCGGGCGAACGCTGCGTCCGGCGGCGCTGCCCCACTCGGAGGGGGAGAAGCAGCGGCTCATCGAAGCGGCGCAGGTCGAGGCGGAGACGCTCAAGCGACAGGCGGCGCTGGACGCCAAGGAGCTGGCGCAAAAGGCCCGCGCCGAGGTGGATGCCGAGCTGAAGGCGCGGCAGGTCGAGCTCGAGAAGAAGGCGGCCGAGACCGCCGGGCGCGAGCGGGAGCTCGAGCGGCAAGAGCGACAGATCAAGCAGCGCGGCGACGAGATGGAGCGCAGCGAGAAGCAGCTGGCCGGACGCGAGGTGGCCGCGGAGGCGGCGGCGCGCGCGGCGGCGGCGCAGGCGAATGAGGCGCGGGCGCGGCTGGAGAAGATCGCCGGGCTGACGGTGGCAGAGGCCAAGGCGCGCCTTTACGACGATCTGCGCGACGAGGCCCGCCGGGCCACGGCCGACGAGGTCAAGAAGATCGAGGACGAGGCCCGCGCGGCGGCCGAAGAGAAATCGCGGATGGTGATTTCGGCGGCGGTGCAGCGTTACGCGAGCGAGTACGTGGCCGAGCGGACGGTGGCGACCGTGCCGCTGCCGTCGGACGAGATGAAGGGGCGCATCATTGGCCGCGAGGGGCGCAACGTGCGCGCGCTGGAGGCGGCCACCGGCGTCGATCTCATCATCGACGATACGCCGGAGGCGGTGGTGATCTCCTGCTTCAATCCGGTGCGACGTGAGATCGCGCGGCTGGCGCTCACGCGTCTCATCGTCGACGGGCGGATCCACCCGACGCGCATCGAGGAGATGGTCGAGAAGGCGACCGCCGAGATCGATCAGCAGTGCAAGGAGGCCGGCGAGCAAGCGGCCTTCGACCTCGGCCTGCCGCGCCTGCACCCGGAGTTGGTGCGGCTGGTCGGCAAGCTCAAGTTCCGCTCCAGCAACGCGCAAAACTTGTTGCAACATTCGATCGAGGTCGGCTTCCTGGCCGGCGCGATGGCGGCCGAGCTGGATCTGCCGGTCAAGACCGCGCGGCGGGCCGGTCTGCTGCACGACATCGGCAAGGCGATCGATCAGGAGGCCGAGGGATCGCACGCGGCGGTCGGTGCCGCGGCGGCGCGCAAGTACGGCGAGCCCCCGCGGGTGGTGCAGGCCATCGAGGCCCACCACGGCGAGGTGCCGGCCAGCGACGTGCTCGATCATCTGGTCGACGCGGCCAACGTCCTTTCGGGACAGCGACCGGGCGCGCGACGCGAAATGTTGGAGTCGTACGTCCAACGGTTGCACGATCTGGAGCGCGTGGCCTGCAGCTTCCCCGGCGTCGAGCGCGCCTTCGCGATCCAGGCCGGCCGCGAGGTGCGCGTCATCGTCGAGAACTCGCGGGTCTCCGATCAGGATGCGCGCCTCTTGTCGAAAGACATCGCGCGCAAGGTCGAAGCCGAGCTGGCCTACCCCGGACAGGTCCGCGTCTCCGTCATTCGCGAAACCCGCGCCACCGATTATGCGAAATAGCTAAAGGCTCTCGAGAAAGGCGAGCAGGTCGCGCTTGTCGGCGGGGCTGAGGGTGGTGCCGAAGGTGTGGCCTTGGTTGTCGTTGCCGGGGAGGCGGGTGTCGAAGATGAATCCGGCGCGGCCGAGGGGAAAGGTCTTGGGGCGGTGGTCGACGGGTTCGAGCAGGGCGGCCAGCGTGGGGACAGATCCGTTGTGAAGATAGGGCGCGCTGGCGTGGAGGCCGATGAGCGGCGCGGCGCGGACCCAGGCGGCACCGGTGCGGGTCGTGGTGACATGGCCGGCGCGCGCGGCATCCGAGATCTCGGCGGCCTCGATCGAAAATGGCAACTGCGGGCGCGGTACGTCGAAGGCCAGAAACGGCTCGGTGCCAATTCCGCCCGCCCGCCGGTCGGCGGCGGGATGAAGCTGCGCGTCGCCGTCGCCGTCGGCGTCGAACGGAAACAGTCGACCCGAGGAATAGACGACCGGACCGAAGTCCCGGTGCCGGGTGTGACAGCCTTCGCAGAATCTGACCTCGTCGGCCGGCGCTCGGCCAACCGGTAGCGCGTCGACCGGGACCAGGGCCGCATCGATCGATCGGGCGGCGATCGATTTCCATTCGTCGAGGCGGGTATGCGCCAGGTGACAGTGGCTGCAGCGGCCGAGCGGGGGCGGGTTTTCGGCCAGCGGCCGAATGGTCGCCAGCGGCGCCGCCGAATGGCAGTCGGCGCAGCGGACCGGCAGCTTCGCGCCCCACGATTGGGTCGGATCGATGGGGGCCACGATCGGACCGTCCAGCTTGGCGGCCGCATAGGTGGCCGGCGCCCGCTTGAGGATCTGGCGGTTGGCGATGGTGCCCACGATCCGCTCGGCGAAGATGACGCGCCCGCGGGCGACCGCCGCGGCGTCTTCCGCCGGTCGTTCGAAGGCCCGCGACAGCACGGCGCGCACCGACGGCGCGGCATAGAGGTCGGGGATCTGAGCCAGCGCGCGTGGCGAAAGCTCCGCCCGGCCATAGATCGCGTCCGCCCACAGCAAACCCGGGAACGAATCCTGCTGCAGCCCGAGCGTGCCGAGGTTGCGCAGATCGAACAGCAGCGCGCGTCGGCGCGCCCCGCGGTCGCCGTCCCGCAACCCGAACGAATCGTTCAGGCCAGCCATCGGCTGGATCGCGAAGATGCGCGCGGCCTCGTCCTCCGAGGTCCCCGCCAGCGCGGCCAGACGTTCCAGCCAGGGGGCGTCGGCGTCCTCGGAGCCGGACCAGTTTTCGAGCGCCAGGCCCGGCGCGGCCAGGATCGCCGGCACGCTGATCGGGTTGACGATCCCGCGCGTCCCTTGCCGCACGCGCGCGGTGCCCGGGTAGCGCGCCGAGTGGAAGCCCGGCACCGTCACGTCGAGGCCGAACTCGCCGGTGAGATCCTGCCGGCCCGGACCGGCCAGCAGCAGGCGCGCGCGCACTGTGCGGCCCGACGGAAAACCGCGCGCGCGCCGGTATTCGACCGCCGCCGGGTTGCCGTCGTCGAGCGCCGCCGCGGTCGCCAGCAGGAGGCCGTAGTCGAACGCCACGCCGGGCAGTCCCAGCACGATCGCGCCGCCGGCCGGGTTGGCTTCGCCGTGGCAGAGCCAGCAGGTCATGCCGATCTGTCCGCTCGGCGCGCCGTCGGGGCCGAGCGGCTCGCGCAGCCCGAGCACACCGGTAGAGACCGAGATCCGCCCGCGGCGCCCGCGCGGATCGTCGGGCGTGCGCGTGAGGCCGAACAGCTCGGGGTTGGCCAGAATGCCGCCCCTGGCGTGGATGTGGCGCGTGACCGTGGTGTCCGGCCGGCCGTCGCCGTCGAGGTCGACCGGCTCGCGATCGAAGTCGAGGTCGACGTCGCGATCCCAGGCCAGGCCCACCAGGCGCGTCCAGTAGTCGGCGTTGGTGTTGACCAGAGGCGAGGCGGGATCGCCGGTGCGAGCGCGCTCGAACGGTCCGATGTCCTCGATGGCCCTCTGGCGCGCCTCCGTTTCGGCGTCCGCGCGGGCAGCCGGGGCCCAGCTCCAGGGATCGACGACGTCGGCCAGCAGCGCCTCGGGTCCGGCCGGAGCCGGAGCGATGGGCGGAGCGGCGGCCGGTAGCGTCGTCGCCCGCCGACACGCCGGGCCGCCGCCCGCACCGAGGGCCACGATTCCGGCCAGCGCGATGCTATTCTCCCAGGCCCGCATGCGCATCGGCGAGATACAGCTTAACCCCGGCGCCCTCTTGGCGCCGATGGAGGCGGTGACGGATCTTCCTTTCCGCACCGTCTGCGAAGAGCTGGGCGCCGTGCTCACCTTCACCGAATTTCTCTCGGCGGAGGCGCTCACCCGCGGCGCGGCCAAGGCCGTCGGTCGAATGTGGCCCAGCTTGGGCGGGCGTAAGTTCGCGGTGCAGATCTTCGGGCGCGAGCCGGAGGCGCTGGCGCGCGCGGCCGGTATGGCGGTCGACGTGGGCGCCACGATCGTCGACATCAACATGGGCTGCCCGGCCAAGAAGGTCACCGCCGGCGCCTGCGGCTCCGCGCTCATGCGTGAGCCAGCGCTGGCGGCGGGGCTGGTGGCGGCGGTCCGGCGCGCGGTGCCGGCGGCGATTCCGGTCACGGTCAAGCACCGCGCGGGGTGGGACGAGTGCAGCCTCAACGCCGCCGAGTTCGCGCGCAGTCTGGTCGACGCCGGCGCCGCCATGATCACCGTGCACGGCCGCACGCGGGCCCAGGGATTTTCGGGCTCCGCGCGGATGGAGCCGATCGCCTCGGTGCGCGACGCGCTCCCGCGCGAGATCCCGGTGGTTGGCAACGGCGACGTCAAGGACGCGGCCGCCTACCTTCATATGAAGAAGGCGACCGGCTGCGACGCGGTCATGATCGGCCGCGGGGCCATGGGCAATCCCTGGATCTTTCGGACCATGGCCGCGCTGGAGCGGGGCGAGCCCGATCCGGGAGCGCCCACGCTGGCCGAGCGGCGGGTGGTCTGGCGGCGCCACGCGGCGCTGGTGTTCGAGCACAGCCTCGAGAAGATGCGCCTGCACGAGCTGCGCAAGACGCTGGCCTGGTACTCGCGCGGGCTCTACGGCGGTTCGGCCTTTCGACAACGCAGCTTCTCGACCAACGATCCCGCGGCGATGTTGGAGATGGGCGAGACCTTCTTCGCCGAGCTCGAGGCCTTCGAGGTGGCCGGGACCCAGCTCGTGACGGTTCCCGCCGATCCGATCGCCAAGGCGCTGGCCCGTCGCAGCCGGCGCGACGGCGATCGAACCGAAGCGGACGAGACGTGCGCCGCGCTTCCGTGATCGCCGCAACCGACGCGATCGGCGGTGGCCGCGCGCGCCCTCGGGGGGGAGCGATACTCGTGGCGTTGCTCGGTTGCCTCCCGATCGCGCTGCTCGCGTGCGACGACGTCTCGCACGGTGACATCGCCGACGAGATCAACATCCTCGTTCGCCGCGACGACGACCTGGTGCCGCCGGCCACCGAGCGCCTGGCGGCCTACAAGATCAAAGCGGTTCCGCAGATCGAGACCGCGATCCACACCGCGGACCCCTCGGGGCGTTTGCACCTGGTCGCGGCGCTCGATCGCATCGGCGACGGCGCGGCGACACCAATCCTGCGGCACGTCGCGCTCTACGACACCAGTACCGACGTGCGCGCCTCGGCCGAGGGGATCCTGTCGCGCTGGGCCGGCGGATCGCCGCCCGCCCGCGCGCGCCGCGCCGCCGCCGCGCTGGCCGAGATCGCGCGCAAGCGGGCCGCCGGCGAGGGCCCGTTGCTCTACGGCGCCGCCGGTCTTCCCGGAGTTCCATCTACCGTCGGCGCGCCCGAACCGCTCAGCGCGGAACCGCCTAAATAGGCCATAGACAGGCCAGACCGCTTTAGTTGAGCCGCCTCGTCGGGCCGGTGGATGGGTATGAGCTACAATGCCCGGCACCGTGCGAATTCGTGAAATCAGCCTTCTTCTCTTACTCGTGGGTTGTGGCTCGGCCACCAT
>DASRLC010000594.1:0-10926 GCA_035648655.1 Polyangia bacterium | reverse complement strand
GGGCACGCGCGACGAGCGGAGCGATCTGACGCTGGCGCTGCCGGCATTGGCTGGAGTGCTCGATCGCCACCCCGAGGTGCGGGTGGCGATCCTGGGCGATCCGGAGCTTAGCGACTTGTTGAGCGCGCTGCCGGCGGCCCGCGTCTCGTTCGTTCCGGCGGGCTCCGCCGAGCGCCATCGGCGGTTCCTCGACGGGATCGACATCGGCCTGGCACCGCTGGCGCCGACAGCCCTCAACCGCTGCAGCGAGGATCTCCGGTTCATCGACTACGCGGCCCACCACGTCCTCGCGGTGTGCGCCGATCTCGAGCCGTACCGCGACGTGGTCCGCCCTGGTCAGACCGGCTTCCTGTTCCGAGACGGTGCCGAGCTCGAGACCGTGCTCGAGCGGGTGCTGGCCGAACCCGAGCTGCGGGCCGCCATCCCGGCGCGCGCGGCGGCCTACGCCCATGGGCGGATCGAACGCCGGCAGGTGTCCGAACGACTTGGGTTCTATCTGTCGGCGGCGGCGCAGGTGGGTCTGGCGCTCGGGGCGAGCCCAGGACCGCGCCTCGGGTTTCCGCCGCCGGCTCTGCTGGATGCCGAGCACGGGGCACGTGTCTTCCCCGGCTCGCGTTACCTCGCGCTCGGCGCCGGAAGGATCGAACGCCTCTTGATCGAAGGGCTGCGCCGGGCGCGAGAAGGGGACATCGACGGGGCCTGCCGCACCTTTGGCGCCGCCGAGGCGCTGGCGCCGAAGAGCCACCTGCCCCCGCTGCTGATCGGACTGGCGGCCGCGGGCGAGACCGCCATCCGGGCGCTGGCCCGGGCGGAGGCGCGCAATCCCCTCTCGTGCCGGGCGGCATATCGGCTGGGCGAGCACCTGTTGGCAACCGGCGATCGGGCGGGCGCCGTGGCGGCCTTCGAGCGGGCGCGCGCGATCGCCCCCGCCTTCGGCGCGCCGCAAGAGCGCCTCGGCGAGCTGGCGGAGGCCGCCGGTCAAATCGAGGAGGCCTGCCGCCTCTATGAAGAGTCCGCCCTGCAAAACAGCGCCTTCGCGCTGCCGATCGCGCGGCTCGCCACCCTGGCCCAGCGCGACGGGCGGATCGACAAGGCGGTCGGCCTGCTGGAGCGCAGCCTGGTCGAGGATCCCGATCTGTGGCTGACGAATTTTCTGATCGGGCGCAGCTACATCGAGCTCAAACGGTTCCACCAAGCCAGGGTCCACCTCCTGCGCGCGCTCGACGGCGCCGACGAGCGCGCCACCGTGCTGACCGAGCTGGCGCGGGCCGAGGCCGGGCTCGGCAACGCCGACGCCGCCCGCGAAACGCTGGAAGAAGCCCGCGCGGCCAAATCTGACTCCTGACGCCGTCCAACACCGCCGCGGTCCATCTTCAAGTGGCGGTGGCGCTTCAGTGGCGGTGGCGGTGGTGGGCGTCGGAGGTGTGGGGGTGATCGTGGGTGATCGCCTCGTGCCGGTGCAGGTGGGTGTGTGCCCCCTCGATTTGACCCGCTTGGCCCGGGGGCCCGGCGGCATCGGTGTGAACGTGGGTGTGGTGGAGATCGTGGACGTGCGCGTGCTCGTGCTCGATCGGTGCGTGCGTGTGCGGGTGCGCGTGCCGCTCGCGCAGCAGCGCCGAGACGCCCCCGAGCATGAGCGCGCCGGCCCCCAGCTCGGCCCAGCTCACGGGCTCCCGGAACACGGCCGCGCCCACCAGCGCACCGACGAAGGGCGCCATCGCAAAGTAGGCCGCCTCGCGCGCGGCGCCCAACAACCGAAGGGCGTAGGCGTCCAGCAACACGCTGGCGCCGTAGCTGACCGCTCCCAACGAAAGCGCCGCGCCCAACAAGCGCGCGGCGGGCAGGTGTTCCCCGAAGGCCCGAGCCAAAACCAGCAGCGCCGTCCCGGCCCCCAGCGTCTTGGTGCGAACGACCGCCCGCGGATCGCGAAGCGCCAGCCGCTGCGTGAGGTTGTTGTCGATGGCCCAGGCCAGGCAAGCGCCGGCCAGCGCCGCCGCCCCGATCGGCGTGACCCGGCCAACCGCGCCGCCACCGATCGCCAGCAGTGCCGCGCCGGCGAACACCGGCGCCGTCGCCATCCACCCGCGGCGTCCCAGGTGCTCGCCGAGTAGGGCCACCGCGCAGAGCGCCGTCAGCGGGCCCTCGAGATTGAGGAGCAGCGCGCCCGCCGTGGCCGAGACCCGCGCCAGACCGAACAGCATCAGCCAAGGGCCGACCATGCCGCCCAGCACCGTGACCGCGCCGAGCGCCGGAAGGTCCCGGCGCCCGAGCGGCGCTTCTCCGCGCGGCGCACGCCCGGTCGCCATTCGTCCCAGCGACTCGAGCGCCCCGACCAGCGACAGCGCGAGACCCGCCCCGCCGTAGAGCAGTCCCGCCAACATCAGCGGCGGGACCCGGGTGCCGAGGAGCTTGGCCAGCGGCGCGCCCACCCCGAACGAGGCCGCGGCGAGCAGGCCGAACATCGCCCCACGTCGCGTCTCGCGCATCGTGGTTATGTTACCGCGGTTGACACGGCGATTCGCTCCGCTCCAGGATGCCCCCTTGCCAGAGCCCAACCCCGAAGTCCGCCCCTCGCAGGTGACGCTCAAGACGGTCTTCACCGTCGCCTTCGGCGTGCTGGGCGTCGCCCTGCTGGTGGGTGCCGTCGCGCGCGCGCTGGTGGCCGTCACGCTGATCGGCGCCGCCGCAACCATCGCCACTGCGCTCGATCACGCGGTGGTCATGCTGGTGCGACGTCGCATCAAGCGTCCGATCGCGATCGCGATGGTCACCGTGACGTTGCTCGGGCTGGTGGTCGGCTTTGGATTCACGTTGATCCCGCCGGCCGTCGATCAGGGCAAGCAGCTCGTGCACGACGCGCCGCGGTTCGTCCACACCGCGCGGGGCAGCGCGATCTTTCGCTCGCTCGACGAGCGTTTTCACCTGGCCGACTACGTCGAGAACGCCGAGCAGCGGCTGCCCGACGTGTTGGCCGGGGCCGCCACCCCGATCCTGAACGCGCTGGGCGGCCTACTGACCGGCATCGGCGCGGTGGTGACCATCTCGTTCCTGGTGGTCTTCATGCTGGTCTTCGGCGGACGTCTGGTGCACGCCATCTTGGCCGAGGCGCGGCCCGAGCACCGGCCCACCTACGAGGGCGTGCTCGGCAAGATCTACCAGTCGATCGGCGGATACATCGGTGGCTTGACGCTCATCTGCCTCACCAACGCGACCTTGACCACCACCTTTCTGGCCATCGACGGCGTCCCGTTCTTCCTGCCGCTCGGGATCCTCTCGGGCCTGTCGAGCATGGTCCCCTATGCCGGTCCCCTCGCGATGGGCGTGGCGATCTCACTGGTCGCGATGCTGACCCAAGGGCTCTGGCATGGGCTGGCCGCGGTCATCTACTTCGTCATCTACGGGCAGCTCGAGGGCAACGTGCTCGGGCCGCTCATCTTTCGGCGCACGGTGCACGTCAACCCCCTCGTGACGACGTTGGCGCTGCTGTTTCTGGGCGAGATGTCCGGCATCATCGGCGCCATCGTGGCCGTGCCGGTGGTGGCGACGCTGCAGATCATTCTGCGCGAGATCCTGCGCATCCGCCGCGAGCGGCTGCAGATGCAGCGCGAGAGCAGCATCTAGACTGATGGGGACCCTGAGAGGGTTCCCAAACCCTCGCATCTTACGGGGGCATGGTTCGCTACCGCTCACACGCCCCCGGTTCCCCCTCGCTCCGCCCGGCAAAGCCGGGCTCAGCTCGCCCGAGCCTACGCGATCCGCCCTCGGCGAGTCGCCATCGCCGCTTGAGGCGCCCGATCCTCAGCGCCCGGTGGGGGCGGCGCGGCGCAGGGGACCGGCGAACGAGAGCGCGAAGAGCCAGATGGCGCCCAGCGCCGCGAAGCCGGCGTTGATGCTGAGCGCGTAGATGGCGCCCCAGCGATCCCAGATCCAACCGGTGCCGAGGCCAGCCGGCAGCGCGGCCGCGCCGATCACACCGTGGTAAATCCCAAAGGCGCGCCCGCGCGCGCCGCGCCCGGCCAGATCGGCCACGATGGCCCGCTCGGCGCCCTCGGCGAGCCCGTGGTAGAGCGCGTAGGCCAGCAGCAGGATCACAATCTGCGGCTTGGTGCTGGCGAAGGCGAAGCCGACGTAGGTGAGCGCGTAGGCGGTCCAGCCGGCGGCTACCACCAATGCCCGCGAGTGTCGATCCGACAGCGCGCCGCCCGGGACGGCTGCCATCGCCTTGACCAGATGGTGAAAGGACCACAGCAGCGGCAGCGCCGTGGCCGACCACCCGACCTGATGGGCCCGCACCAGCAGGAACGCGTCCGAAGAGTTGCCGAGGGCGAACAGCATGCACGCCACCAGATAGGCCGCGAATCCCTTCTGCAGGGCACCGCCGCGCGGACGGGTGTCGAGCGGGCCACTGCGATCGATGATCTGCTCGCTCTCGCGCAGCCGATAGAAGAGCACCACCGGCGCCATCAACCCGAATACCGAAGCAACGCCGAAGGTCATCCGCAAGCTGGCGCCCATCGATAAGAGCGCCCAGGCGATGATCGGCCCGATGGCGGCCCCGAAGTTGTCCATCGCCCGGTTGAGGCCGAAGGCCCGCCCGCGCTGCGAGGGGGCGACCGAGTCGGCGATCAGCGCGTCGCGCGGTCCCGAACGAACCCCTTTGCCGGCCCGGTCGAATAGGCGAGCGGCCAGCACCTGCCAGGGGGCGGCGGCGGCGGCGATCGCGGCCCGGGCCAGCGCCGGCAGCGCGTAACCGCCGGCGACCAGCGTGCGCCGCGGCCCGCGGTCGGACAGCTTGCCCGCCGCCATCTTGATGATGCTGCCCAGCGCGTCGGCGCTCCCCTCGATGAGGCCCAGGAAGCTCATCGGCGCGCCCAACGACACGAGGAACGTCGGCAGGAGCGGGAAGATCGCTTCGCTCGACACGTCGTTGAGCAGGCTGGCCAGCCCCAGCAGCCAGACCACCCGCGGCAAGGCGCGCAGCGATCGAAAGGGATCGCTGCCGCCGGAAGCCCGGGGCAGCCGGGGCCCGGAATCGGGCGCGGCGCTTGGCTCGGGCGGCCGGTTCACACCCTATCCTTACCGGTAAAACGTGGCGCCGACGAATTCTGTGCAGTTCGGGGAACCAGGCCGGCCTGGCCCAGGCGCGACCCGCGGGCCGCGCCACGGGCCATCCGAGAGCGATCCGACCGGGTGGGCGCCGGCCGTCGACAGGCTGTCGGACAGGCTTGGCAAGCCGAGGCCGGTCGTCTTATCTTTTGGTCGTGCGAAGGAAATGCCCCACCTGCAGCCGGGCCTTCGAGGAGCCGGCCGAGCCCAGCCCCTTTCGACCTTTCTGCTCGCAGCGTTGCCGCGCCGCCGATCTCGGCAAATGGCTCGACGGCGGCTACCGAATCACGGTGCCGCTGTCCGAGGAGGATCTGGACCAGGGGCTCCCCGAAGGCGGCGAGACCGAACCGACCCAATGACCGACCCCCCCCAACCAGACCACCTCCGAGAGCCGATCGCTCGATCCACGCCGGGCGTCGGGCGGCCAAGTAAGAGGCGCCTATCTGGCCTGAGTGAAGGCCTCCGGGTGGAGGCGGCGGGCCAGCTGCGCCAGCGCCTCGACCGCATGGTGCGAGACGTCGCCCATCAAGGCCCCCGGCGTCTCGTAGACCCGACCCGAGCGCACCGCCGGCATCTCGCGCCAGAGCGGTGTGGCGCGCAAGATTTCGACCGGCGGCGGTCCGCTGCCGTAGCGGGGCATCACGATCGCCTCCGGTTCGAGGCCCAGGGCCGCCTCGACGCCGAGCTGTCCCGGCCCGACCATCCCGGCGGCCGCCGCGACGTTCAGGCCGCCAGCGCGGGTCAGGATTTCGTCGATCAGCGTGTCACGCCCCGCCGTGAAGCTGGGCGGATCGCAGTAGAGGACGCGCGTGGGATGAATGCCCGCGAGGCGCTGAGCCAGATCGGCGAGCGTGGCCTGGGCGGCGTTTGCGACGGCGGCGGCCGGCCCATCGGCGCCGACGGCGGCGCCCAGCGAGCGCACGTTGCCGAGGACGTCGCCGAAGGTATCGAACCGCGACCAGCGCAGGATCGGAAGTCCGGCGCCGATCATGAGGCGCAGCGCGTTCGGCTCGGAAAAGCCGGCCACGCAAACCAGATCCGGATCGAGGGACAGGATGGTCTCGACCTGCGTGCGCAGGCGCGGCACCGCCGGTGGATAGCGACCCACGCAGTTCGAGATGGCCGGATCGTCGGCGAAGAACGAGACGCCGACCACCCGATCGGGCGAGACGAGCGCGGCCAGGATCTCGTCGGCGCATAGATAGGTCGACACGATCCGCCGCGGCGGGCGCGGCAGAGCCCAGGCTTCGCCGGTCGGACCGTGCAGCGTCCGCGGGAAGCCGGCGCCGCCGCCGTCGACCCACCCGTCGCTGAGACCGCGGGCGTCGACCAACGCCGCGCGCACCCGGCGCGACAGCGCCGCGCCGGCCACCAGCGGCGCCGCCAGGCAGGCCGCGGCCACCCAGCGGCGGCCGCGATCGGGGCCGTCGCTCAATACGCCGCCACCTCCTGCGGCGGCAGGTTGGTGGTCGGATCCGAGGTGAAGGCGGTGGTGGCCTGCGGCGCCGCGCTCACGTCGTAGAGCTGGATCTGAGGCGTCGTGAGCGTCGAGAGCGGAACCACCAGCAGCCCCGGCTCGCCGGCCGGCTGGCCGATGCTGAAGGCGGCCGAGCTGGCGAACTTGGTCGCCGTGCTGGCCACGTAGTCGAACGCGAACAGCGCATCCGGGTCGGTGGCGTTCGGATCGTTGGTCACGGCGAAGGCCCGCGTTCCCCCCGCCGTCGGTGGCAGGACCAGCACCCACCCGACGCCCAACGGCCGGCCGTCGAATGCGCTCGACGGAACGATGTGGCTCAGCGTCGGCGTCGAGCCACTCAGGTCGACCACCGCGATGCCGGACGCCGTGACCGGCCCTCCGTACGGGCCTCCGCACGCCACCAAGAGCGTCTTGGTCGAGTCGACGTAGGCCATCCCCTCGCAGTCCGACAGCCCGCTCAGCGCCAGGCTGGTGGACACCTGATCGGTGGCCGGATCGATCACCACCAGCTTGCCTTCCCCGTAGGTCGCGAAGGTAGCGTCGATCTCGTCGAGCGAAACCACCACCATGCCGTTCGCGATGATCGCGCGATCGGGGCGCTCGAGGATGCTGGTCGTCGAGGCGTAGGCATCGAGGTTGATCCGCGCGGTTTGGGCGCCGGTGGTCGGACTGATCACCGCGACGTCGTCACCGGCCAGCGTGGCGTCGGTCGCCGCCAGATTTTGGCCGTAGCGCGTGACGTAGGCTTTGGTGTCGCTGATCAACACCACGTCGTGTGGATCGGTCTTGGCCCCGCCGGGGATAGCGATCTGTCGGGTGATGATGCAGGCGCTGGGGTTGACGAAGGTCAGTGCGCCGTTGCCGCGATCGATGATCACCACGTTGCCGCCCCGCTGTGGCTGGGACGGCAATACGGCGTCGCCGGAGATGGTCGGCGTCGAGCTACCGCTCGCACCGGTCGCCGAGTCGACGCAGTCGGCATGCAACAACGCGCCGGCCGAGCTGAGGATCGATAGGCTGGTGGTGCTGAAGTCGCTGTTGAGCGCCACCAGGCCGGTGGCCGCGGGCGGCGCGAGCTGGGCCACCGGTCCGTCGGCGCCCGCGTCACGGCCCGAGTCCCCGGCCGCGCCGGCCGTGCCGCCGACACCCGCCGCGCCGGCGGTTCCCCCGGCCCCGCCTTGACCGCTTCCAGCATCGAATCCTGGCGGGTTGGTGGTGCTGCTGCAGCCGGCCGAAAGGCCAGCCGAGATGATCAAACCAAGTCCCAGTGAACGTCGCATCGAATCGCTCCTTTGTTGAGTTACCGGTTGCCGAAGGGTTGAGGACCGGGCGCGTCGATCGCCGCCGCGCCCGTCGGGTCGTAAGCCAAGGCCAAAAACAACGTGCGGCCGGGAAGCGGCCAGTAGTTGAAATCCCAGCTCGCCAGGCTGGTCAGGTTGAGCGCGCTCGCGGTCAGGCGCAGACCCGCGCGCGGCCAGATGAGAGCGGCGCCAGCGCCCAGCAGAACCTGCGCCGGCACCCGGCGAACGTTGGCCGGATCGGCGTACGCGCCAGCGATCAACGCGGCGTCGGCGTAGGCCGCCAGCTCGAGCCCACGCGGCAGCGCCACGTGCACCAGCTCTGGGCGCGCGTAGGCGCTGACCGGCGGGTGGTGCGGGATCTGTTTGCCGCGGGTCGTGGGGCTGTCGCTCTCGTCGTCCGCGACCAGCGTGGTGGCCTGGGCGACCAGGCGGCCGTGTCGGCCCAGCGCGAGCTGCAGCTCCTCCTCGAGGCCATAGATTCGCGCCGCGTTCAGGTTCTCGGCGCGCGACGGCCCGGCCACGCTCGGCACCCAGTAGATGAGGTCGTCGGCCAGCGCGCCGAACAGCGTGGTCCGGCTGGCGATCGCCACATGCGGGCCGGCGCGATCGATCCAAAGCGCCAGGTCGGCGTTGGTCCCCTCTTCGGGCACCAGGCCTGGGTTGCCGAGCAGGCGCTGCGTTCCGTCTCCGTAGAACTCCAGGAACGACGGCGCGTGCGCGTAGCGGCCGACGTTCGCCTTCATCGTCGCGCTCGCCGAGAGCGGGCGCACCAGCGCCAGCCGATACGTCGGCAGCGCGCGATCGATCGCCGGACCCGCCGGTAGAAACTGCCCCGCGCCGTTCTGGCCGGTCACCACGTCCCGCATCCCTTCGACCCGGGCCGACGGAACGATCTCCAGGTCCAACCGACGCACATGGAGGGCCAACTCGGATCCGGCCACGCCGACCAGCCGGTGGGCCGGGATACCCGCAGCGGCGGCGTTGATTTCGTTTTCCGGGGTGTAGGTCTCGCGCCGACCCTCCAGCACGATGGCCGCCCGGCCCCACCCGCCGAACGGGCGCGCCGCGTGCATCCTCCCGCCCGTCGACACGGTCGTCTCGTGGACCGCGAGCGGACCGCGGTTTTCAATCTCGCCGTCCGGGTCGAGCAGCCGATCGCGCTCGACGCTCACGAAGGCCTCGGCCGACAGCCGACCGCCCGGACCTAGATCGTCGCGCGAATCGTAGCGCAACGTTCCCAGACCGCGCACGGTGTGAAACCGTGCGTGCAGCGCCAGGTTGTTGGTCGGTCCCGGAAGTCCCTGCGCCCGCGCGAAACCGATCAAACCCAACGTCAGCGTTCGCCGACCGGTGAGCGTCAGCCCGGCCCGCAAGACGCCGTTCCCCTCCAGCGTGTCGTTGTTCTGGCGAACGGCGTCGATCGCGTTGGCCAGGTCGAAGTTCGTGAGGTTGTAGTTGAGCGGGTAGTCGCCGTCCGACGAGAAGACGTGGGCGCCCAAATATAGTCGCAGACGTCCCAGGCGCTTTCCCCCCGTCGCGTCGGCGAAGCGGGTCCCAAACGAGCCGACGCCGGCCCGCAACGTCGCGCGCGTCAAACCGGGCGTGCGGGTGGTGATCGAAATGATCCCCCCCAGCGCGGATTCACCGAACGCCAGCGGCGTCGTCCCACGATAGACCTCGACGCGCTCGACGTCGCCCAGCGGCAGCGTCGCGACGTCCACCCCGCCCCCCTCGGCGATGTTGAGCGGCACACCGTCGATGTAGATCGAAACCTGATCGGGATTCGAGCCGCGCAGCGTGATACTGGTAAACGCCTGCGACGCTCCGGTGCGGGCCACGGTGACGCCCGGGACCTGCAGCAGCAGCGAAGCCAAATCGTCGTAGGCACGCGGACTGTCGGAGGGCAGTACCACCGAGACGGCGGCGGCCCGATCCTCGCGCGGCGTATTCGGCACCGGCGTCGGCCCGGTCACCACCGTCTGAAACGGCGGCGCGTGCGGCGTCACCGGCGTAGCCGGAGCACCGGCGACCGGGCCGCCCGTGGGCTCGTCGGCGCGCGCGAAGGCGCGCAGGGCCACCACCACCGCCGCCACGGCCACGTACCGGCGCGGCGTCACGACGGCTCCCGGTCGTTTCGACCGACGGTCTCGTACGGCAGCACGAACGGCCGGCCGGCACCGTCGATCCGCACCTCGGCGCGCACCGCAAAATAGCGCGCGAGGATCTCCGGCGTCAGGACCTCCGCCGGCGGCGCGTCGGCGCGCAGTGCTCCCTCCGCCAACAGCAGCATGCGGTCGCAGCGCCGCGCGGCCAACGAGAGATCGTGTAGCGCCACCACCGCGCCCCGCCCGCCGTCGACGGTGGCGCGCAACAGATCGAGCGCCTGAAGCTGGTGCGACAGATCGAGCCCGGCGATCGGCTCGTCGAGAAGCAACAGGGGCGATTCCTGCGCCAACGCCCGCGCCAGGTGCACCCGCTGGCGCTCGCCGCCGGAGATCTCGGTGAGCGGGCGATCGGCCAAGGCGGCGGTGTCGGTGAGCGACAGGGCCCGCTCGACGGCGGCCCGATCGCCCTCGGACTCGGCCTGGAACCGCTCGAGGTGCGGCAATCGGCCCAGCGCCACCGACTCGCGCACCGTGAGCGGCAGCTCGAACGGCGCGTCTTGAATCAGCAAGGCGGCCCGCCGCGCGATCTGCCGCCGGGACAACTTCCCGACCGGCGCGCCGCCGAGGTGCACCGCGCCCGCCGATGGCGCGTGCAGGCCCAGCAGCAGACGCAGAAGGGTCGACTTGCCTGCGCCGTTGGGCCCGCAAAGGGCAACCAGCTCGCCGGGACCGACCGCAAAGCTCACGTTCTGGAAGACCGCGCGTGCGCCATAGCCGAAGCCCAGGCCGCTGGCCCGACACAGGACCGCCCCCACCGTTGCCTCGGCGCTCACAGAGCGGCCACCCCGCTGCGCTTGCGGAGCAGCAGCATCAGAAAGATCGGCGCGCCCACCGCCGCCGTGACCACGCCGACCGGGATCTCGGCGGGCGCCAGCAG
>DASRLC010000593.1:0-2817 GCA_035648655.1 Polyangia bacterium | reverse complement strand
TCGCCATCCACGGCGTGGCGCCGGGTCGCTACGAGCTGTCGGCCTGGCACGAGGCCGCCTCGACCATCACCCGCAAGAACATCGCGGTCGGCGCGGAGGGCAACCACGAGGTCAGCGTCACGGTGGGCGGCGACAAGCGGCCCGGCCCCTTCGTGCCAGACAAATACGGACACAAGCGGCAACCGCAGCTCGGGTACTGAGGTCGGAGCAGTCGATGGGGGCAGGCCGCAATATTCGGATGGGCGCGCTGGCGGCGGCCGGTGGGGTGTTCGCGTTGGCAGGTGGCGCGGCGCTGCTGCTCGTCCGCCTCGATCGCACCCGGGCCAGTGAGCGGATGGCCAGCGACGCGCAGGCGGCCGGGCTGCGGGCCGCCGACGGCGTGCGAACGCTGGTCGGGTCGCTCGAGGTCCAGGTCCAAAACGGCACCGCCAACCCGCGGCTGGTGGCCGCCCTCGATGCCAACGTCGATCAGGAGACCCTGCGCGATCTGTTGTTGACGGAGCCGTGGTGGGAGCCGTTCCGCCGCGCCGTCGATGGCTACGGCCTCTACAGCGACGAGACGACGGCGGTCGTGACCTCGCGGTTGCCCGTCGGCTTCGACGCCCGCGCGCTGGTCCACGAGGCCCGCGGGGCGCACCACACGTCCTCGGGGCTGGTGGAGGCGGCGGGCCAGGTCATGGCCGTAGCTTCCTCGCCGGTCGCGCTGACCGGACGATCGGACTGGCCGGTTTTGGTCGCCACCAAGGTGCTCGACGTGGGGCGTCTTTCCGGCATGGCGGAACGGGCGGGCGCCTCGGTGGCCATCTCCGACGGCCGCCGCCTCTTGGTCGCCGCGACCACCGGCGCCAGCGGCGGCGCCGACGGGCTGACGGCGCTCAAGCAAGCCATCGATCTGCCGGCTCCCGGGGTGGGCTCGGCGGGGGGCGCCACCGTGGCGGCATTGCCGCTTTCGAACGGCCTGCGGATCCTGGTCGGTGTCGCCGCCCCCACCAACGGGCCGAGCGGCATGCCCTTGCCACCCACGGCGCTGGCGATCCTGGGCATCGGCCTGGTCTTCGGGATTGCGATCTTCGTCTTGCTCACGCGCAAGATGCCGGAGGAGACACCGGTCGACAGGGAGGGGACCGCCGTGGCGGCGCTCACCGCGATTGGCCGCTACACGCTCATCGATCGCATCGGCCAGGGTGGCATGGCCGAGATCTATTCGGCGGTCACCACCGGCGAAGGGAGCTTCCGGCGGCCGGTGGTCATCAAACGGCTGCGCCCCGAGTTGGCCGTCGACCCCAACGCGGTGGCGCAGTTTTGCGACGAGGCCAATCTCCTGTCGGCGTTCCACCACCCCAACATTGTCGCCGTGCACGACTTTGGTCGCTGGCAGAACCAATTCTTCCTGGCCGAGGAGTACGTGCCCGGGCGGGATCTGGGCGCGTTGGTCACCCGGCGCTTCAACCGAGAAGCGCTCCCACCGCCGCCCGAATTCGTCGCCTACGTCGCCTACGAGATCCTCGAGGCGCTCGACTACGCCCACACCCTGCAGAGCGATCAGGGGCGTCCGCTGGGGATCGTCCACCGCGACATCTCGCCCGAGAACGTGATGGTCTCCCTGCGCGGGGACGTCAAGCTGCTCGACTTCGGCGTGGGCAAGGCCGCTGAGGGTCGGGTGACCAAGACCGATATAGGGGTGGTCAAGGGCAACGTGACCTACATGTCGCCGGAGCAGGCCCGTGGACTGGAGGTGGATTCCCGCGCCGATCTGTATTCGCTGGGGCTGGTGATGTTCGGCTGCTGCGCCGGCCGACCGCTCTACGCCGGCGACACCACCTACAGCCTGTTGATGAAGGCCGGCGTCGGACCGGGCCCCGACGAGCGGGCGGTCATCGACCAGCTCCCGCGACCTTTCGGCGCCGTCGTGCAGCGCGCGACAGCGGCGCGGATCGAGGATCGCTATGCCAGCGCGCGCGAGATGGCCTCCGACCTCGAGCCGTGGGCGCGACAGGGCGCCGCCGGCGCCGGCGCGCTCGTGACCGAGCTGTACGGACCCGAGCTCAGAGACGAAGCGCACCGTATGGCCACCTTCGTCGTCGACGCGCCGACCGCGACCGCCGCCAATCTGTCGCTGCGCTAACGCGAGCGCCGGGTCGCCTGGCCCCGGTGCCCTGGCCGACATGGCACCGACCCGCCCGGCGACGGGGGCTCAGCGCAGGACCGCTTCGAGAATCATCGTGAGCAGAAACCCCGTCACCAGTCCGGCGGAGGCGGTGCCCTCGTTTCCGTGGCTGTGGGACTCCGGGATGATCTCGTTGGAGGTCACGTAGATGAGCGTGCCGCCCGCCAGCGCCAGCACGAACGGCATGGTGGCCAGCGCCGCCCCCGCCAGCATCTGGCCCACCACGGCGGCGGCCGGAATCACGAGGCCGGTCAACCCGACGACCGCGAAGCCGCGCCAAGCCGAGACGCCGTTTTGTCGCAGCGGCGCCGCCATCACGATCCCCTCGCAGACGTTCTGCACCCCGACGGCGATGGCTAGGATGATCCCGACGTGGCTGGTGCCGGGGGCCGCGAATCCGGCGCCAATGGCCAGCCCCTCCGGAATGCGGTGGACGCTGAGCGCACCTACCATCGAATAGGCGCGTCGCGGGGAGGACACCGGCTCGTGGTCGTGCATGTCGTGCCCGGGCGCGTGACCGAGGTGCTGGTGGTGCCCGCCCGCGTGCTGGTGCGGGATGAGCCGGTCCATCGCCGCGGCGAGCCCGACGCCGACCGAGAACCCCAAAATGATCAGCGCCAGATGACCGACGTGCAGGACGCCGCCTTGGT
>DASRLC010000592.1:0-17532 GCA_035648655.1 Polyangia bacterium | reverse complement strand
CTCCAACACGACTCATCATCCCCGCTCCCTCCGTAGGTGTGTGCTTCGCGGCGCGCGATTATTGCCCGGCGCCAGGGGCAAGCAAGTTTCCGCTGGTCGGCACGCTCTTACTGCGTCACGAGAATGTAGTAGTTGGCGGCGCGTTCATTGGCTTGCGTGCCCAACCCCGCGGCGCCCGCCAACGATTGCGGCATCGGGCCGAAGCCCTGGCTCACGATGGCCCAGGTCACGAACGGGCCGGTTCCGGGCGCCCCCTCGATCGAGGTCGCCACGTCGTACATCGCCATGATCCAGTACGTGCCGGGCGCGATCGTCAGCGAGCCTCCGGCGAGAGCCGGGCTGGCCGCATATTCATTCTTGGTGGGGCCGGAGGGGGCGCTGACCGCTTTGGTCTGCGCCATGGCAACCAACTGGCTGGGCAGGTTGGTTGCCCCCTGGGTGTAAAGGCCCATGCTCACCATCGATCCGGTGGCGGTCGCGATGAGGCCGAAGCTGCGGATCGTGGAGGTGGCGGTCACGGTGATGGTCTGCCCGATGAGAAACGCCGTCGACTTGCTCCCGGCGGTTCCCAGATCGGTCGGGTACCCGAGCGCCGTCGGCGCGGCGCAACCGCCCGTGCTGCTCGAACAATATTGGCCACTCGAGCAGGTGGTGATCGTGCCCTGGATGCAGCCCGCGCCCGTCGCGGTGCAGGTCAGCGACGAGGTGTCGCCCGTGCAGCTCTTGCCGGCGGTGCTGCCGCAGCCGTTGGTGGGAGCCGGGCAGCTGCAGGCGGCCGTGCCGCCGCTGGCGGAACAGACCAACCCCGACGTCGCGCAGTTGGTGTCGGCCTCGTGAAAACAGCCTTGGCTGTCTTGGGTGCAATTCACCAGCGTCGAGCTGTTGCAGGAAGCGCCGGTGGTCGGACAGTTGGGAACGCTGGGACAGATGCACTTGCTGCTGGGAAAGCTCCCGGCGCACACCAGACCGGATTGGCAGGCGGCTGTCGTGGCGGTGAAGCAGCCGTTGCTGTCTTCGTTGCAGGTCACGACCGCGCCGGTTCCGGTGTCGCAGTACGATCCCGGCGAACCCGACTGGCAGGCCGTCACCGCCGGACAGGCGCAACCAGCCGAGGGCGCGCTGCCGACGCAGGTCTGCGGCGAGGCGCAAGCCTTGGTGGCAGTGGTGGTCAGGCAACCGTTGACCATCGCGCAGGTGACGACCGAGGTGGAACCGGCGGCGGCGCAGACGGTGCCGGCCTGACCCGTGCAAACCGCGGGGGGCGTCGGACAGACGCAGGCCGCGCTGGGAAGGCTCCCTTGGCAGGTCTGCGGAGATCCGCAGGCCTGATCGCTGGTCTTGGTGAGACAGCCAGTGTTGGGGTCCGACCCGCAGGCCTCGAGCTTGCCCGAGCTGTCGCAGAGCGTGCCGGCGACCGTGCACTCAGCGGGCGGCGTGGCGCAGGTGCCGCAGGTCACCGACCCCGCGCTCCCGCTGCAGGGCTGCGAGCAGGCAACCGGCGTCGCCGCCACCAGGCACTTGTTGCCGTCGAGCGCGCACGCCACGATGGCCTTGCCGGTTCCGTCGCAGAACGTCCCCGGCTGCCCGGTGGTGCAGGCCGAAGGCGGCGTCGGGCAGGCGCAGACGGCGCTGGGGAATTTGCCACCGCACGGCTCGGTGCTGGGGCAGCTCACGCTCGCCGCGGCGTAGATACAGCTGTCGCCGTCGACAGCGCAGGTCACCAGCGCGCCGCCGACGCAGGTCGCCCCAGCGCCCGTACAACCCGCCGGCGCGGTCGGGCACTGACAAGAGGCATTCGGGGCGTCGCCCTGACAGGTCTTTCGCCCAGTGCAGGCGACGTCGGCGCTCCAGGTGGTGCAGCTGCCGACCGCCACGCAGGTCTGCAGGCCGGTCGTTCCGCAGCGGTGATCGCCGAGCACGCAGGGGTTCGTCGCGCAGCCCGAATCGGCGACCGAGCCGTCGGTGGCGACGTGTCCCGCGGCGCCCCCGCTGCCGCCGCCGGCATGCCCCGCGGTGGCGCCGGCGGCGCCGCCGTTCCCCGAAGCGCCGCCATGTCCCGCGGCGCCGCCGCTGCCGGCGCCGCCGTCACGGGCCCCCGAGCCGCCGCTACCGGTCGACTGGATGATGTCGCCGTCGACCTGATCGGGGTGAAAGCAGAGACCGCTCGCGCAGCTGAGCCCCGGCGGACAATCGGTGTTGGTCTGGCACGAGAGCTTGCCGTCGGGGAAGGTGGGATCGAAGCAACCGCTCGCGCACCAGATCATCGCGGTGGCCAGCGCCAGGGCCACTGCGCCGGTCGCACCGACGCGGAGACCGTTCAGCGCTTTCATCAGAACGCCATCCGCAACGTGGCGCCGGCGCCGGTTCGATCAAAGGCCACGCCGACGGCGGGCGTGACTTCTCCGCGGTCGTCGTGGTGGCTGCCCAAGTAGTAGAGCAGCCCGCCGCCGATCAGCGCGGCGGCGCCCACCGCATAGCCGACCACCTCCAAGGTTTGGGCGTGCTCGCCGCTGTCGAACTTACCCTGCGAGAAATTCCCGGCGTTGGCGTCGCTGGTCACCTCGCTCGACAGCGATCTCGCCCGCAGGCCCATCGCCACGCCGCCCGCCACCGCCAGCACCCCCACCCCGCCGGTGATGAGACCCGCGATGCGAAGCTGGCGCGCACGCTCCGGCGTGGGCCCGGGCGCGGCGCTCACCACGCCGCCTGACGACGGAACGGGCGTGATGGCGCCCGACGCGGGGGCGCCTGACGGCGACGGCGACGCCCCCGGATCGGTCTTGGCCTCCGCCTCCAGCTCGTCGATGTGCTTTTGAAGCTGGGCGCGCTCGTCGGGCGCCAGGGCGGTCGCCTTGCGCAGGTACTCGCGGAAGCGCGCGATCGCCTCGCCGGCGCGGCCGTTCTGCTCGAAGCAGCGACCTTGATTGTAAATGTAGGTCGGATCGTTGGTGTCGGCGTAGAGGTCCGCCAAAAGCTCGATTCCTTTGTCCGCGTGCCCGCCGAGGCAGGCCTTCTTGGCCTCCAGCTCGCGTTGATCGCGATCCTGTGCCCGGGCCGGACGCGCCGCGATCACCGTCAAGAGGGCGGCCACCAGCGCGCCAATTCGCCACCCGGGAATCACGCGCGACACGCTCACCATTTTTCTGCCGCCCGTCGAGGACGTGCGGCCGGCGCGGACGAGAAGACCGGCGGCGGCGAAACGGAGGCCGGCTGAACAGCGGCCGGAGATCCCACCGGCGTGGCCTTCCCCACCGGCGTGGCCTTCTTCGCAGCGACGGCCGCGGGCTCGTGCTTGTGCGCATGCGATCTGGAATGAACCGCCGCTGTCTCGGCCCCCTCGTCCGGTCGAGACGCGGCCACGTCTTTAGAAGCTGCGGTCATTTCGACCGCTGAAGCCGTTTTGGCCGCAGCGGTCACCTGGGCCGGTGCGGGTGCGGGCGCGGGATCGATCCGCGGCGATGCGGCGGTAGGCGGCTCGACCCGCAGCGCGGGCGCCGCTGCGAGAGCCGGCCCGCTAGCGGCCGAAGACAGGGTCGAAGAGACATTCGAAGAGACATTCGAAGACGGCGCGGCATTCGGTGGCGGGGTGCCGCGCCTACCGAGACCGATCACCGCCACCACGGCCGCCGCCGCTACGCCGCCCCCCATCCAGACGACGGGCCGGCGCCACCAGGCCTGTGGCGCGCTCGCCGCCGCGTCACTCGCCGCCGGATCCGCTTCGGAGAGCTGTCCCGTAGCCGATTGCAAGGTGGTGGCCGTCCGTCCACTCCCGCCGCTGAGTATCTTCGTCCCGCCCGGGGCGCCGGCGGTGAACCCAGAAATGAACCCGCGCCCGCTGGCGCCGATGGCCTTCTGCAGGGCGGTGCCGAGATCGGCCATCGAGTCCCAGCGATCGGCCGGCACCTTGGCCAGCGCCTTCAAGATCACCGCCTCCAGCTCGGGCGTAATCTCCGGGTTGCGCGTGCGGGGCGGCGGCGGCGCCTTGGTCACGTGCATCAGCACCACCTCGCCCCAGCCTTCGCTCATGAAGGGCGGCGTCCCGGTCAGCATTTCGTAGAGGATGATCCCCAGCGCGTAGACGTCGGTGCGGTGATCAATCTCGTCGGTGATCCCGCGGCATTGCTCGGGCGACATGTAGGGGGGCGTCCCCATCACCGATCCCGACTGCGTCTTGGCGCCGCTGCCCGACAGCTCGCCGCGCAGCTTGGCGATGCCGAAGTCGAGAACCGTCACCCGCTGCCCGAGCTGTCTCCCCTCGTCGGCAACCAGGTAGAGATTGTCCGGCTTGAGATCGCGGTGGACGATCCCTTTGCCGTGCGCCGCGTAGAGCGCCGAGGCGGTTTGGGTGGCGATGTCCACCGCCACCGAGATCGTCAGGTGCTTCTCGCGCTCGATCCGCTTGGCCAGGCTCTCGCCGTCCAGGAACTCCATCATCAGGTAGGGGACGCCCGAGGGCAGCTGCCCAACGTCGATGATGTCGATGATGTTGGGGTGGTGGATGGCGTTGGCGGCGCGCGCCTCGTTCATGAACCGCTCGACGAGACCCTTGTCCTCGGCCAGCTCGCGGCGCAGGACCTTGATCGCAGCCTTGCGTCCCATGAACGGGTGCTCGGCCAGATACACCGCGCCCATCCCCCCCTCACCGAGCAGAGAGATCACCTGATAGTTATTGACCCTCTCGCCGATCAAGCCGACCCGGCTCCATCAGACCCGCGCGCGCGGCTCGCGTCAAGTCGAGAGCCTTTTCGCAGCATCGTGAGGGTAAAACGCAACCGCCGCGCCGTCTTCCCAAACGCGGCGAATTTCCCACGTCGCGCGCCCATCACGGGCACGGCGACGTCGAAACTCGTGCGCCACCTTCCGGATTGAGGCAGAACCGATAGCCGACGTCGGTCGATGGCGATCGCTTGCCCCCCGGGCTGCCCGCGCAGGCGTTTTGGCGGCCGCCTACTTGTTGGGCTGCGGGGTCATCCGCAGGTAGGGCTTGATCTCCTTCCAGCCCTTGGGGAACTTCTCTTTCATGATGGCCGGATCCTTGAGGGACGGGACGATCACCACGTCCTGACCGTCCTTCCAGTCGACCGGCGTGGCCACCGAGTGGGTGTCGGTCAGCTGCAGCGAATCGATCACCCGCAGGATCTCGTCGAAGTTGCGGCCCGCGCTGGCCGGGTAGGTGATGATGAGGCGAATCTTCTTCTTGGGATCGATCACGAACACCGAACGGACGGTGGCGGTGTCGCTCGCCTCGGGGTGGATCATGTCGTAGAGCTTGGCCACCTTCTTGTCGGCGTCGGCCAGGATCGGGAAGTTGACCTTGGTCCCCTGGGTCTCTTCGATGTCGCCGACCCAGCCCTTGTGCGAGTCGATCGGATCGACCGACAGGGCGATGACCTTCACGTTGCGCTTGTCGAACTCGGGTTTGAGCTTGGCCACGCGGCCGAGCTCGGTGGTGCAGACCGGCGTGAAGTCGGCTGGGTGCGAAAACAGGACGCCCCACTTGTCGCCGAGGTACTGGTGAAATTTGATCTTCCCGTCGGTCGAATCCTGCTCGAAGTCGGGGGCGATGCTGCCGATGTGAAGCGCCATGACGTTCTCCTTTTCCCGGTTGGGGTGCGAAGTCTGCGCAGGATAGCCCCGGCGCGCCAGGGCGTTTCGTAAAAATCAAATCCGCCGCGCGACCCCACAACGTGGAAAATGGCGCCGCCAGATCGCCGTGGTAGCATCTTCGTCGGCTGGCCCCCCCATCTTGCTTTCGTGTCGACGTAGGCGTAGATACGCCCCCGCACCGATGAGCCCCGCTCGTCCGTTTTCCATCGTTTGCCATTTCCCTTGCTCGTGAGTCGCTCCGAGTGAATCCCACCGACGTTCGCAATCCCGACTATTTTCACAAGGTCGTCGACTGCCAATGGGCCTGCCCGGCGCACACCAACGTGCCCGAGTACATCCGGATGGTGGCGCAGGGTCGTTTCGACGACGCCTACATGCTCAACCGGGACTCCAACGTATTCCCCGGGATCTTGGGCCGAACCTGTGACCGCCCCTGCGAGCCGGCCTGCCGCCGCGTCCGCATCGAGGAGAAACCCGTCGCCATCTGCCGGATCAAGCGGGTGGCCGCCGACCACCGCGGCGACATCTCGGCGCGGCTGCCTACGGCGCCCGAGAAGAAGCTCGGCAAGCGCGTGGCCTGCATCGGCGCCGGGCCGGCCTCGCTGACGGTCGCCAACGACCTGGTGCCGCTCGGCTACGAGGTCGTGATCTTCGAGAAGAACGCGCTGCCGGGCGGGCTCATGCGCACCAACGTCCCCAGCTTCCGGCTGCCGGCCAAGGTGCTCGACGAAGAGATCGCCATGATCGTCGACATGGGGGTCGAGGTCCGCTACGGCGCGCCGGTGGCCAGCATGAAGGCGCTGCTGGGCCAGGGCTTCGATGCCGTGTTCGTCGGATCGGGCGCGCCGCGCGGCAAGGATCTGGAGCTGCCAGGCCGCAAGGAAGCCGCCGACCACATCTTCATCGGCATCGACTGGCTGGAGAGCGTGGCCTTCGAGCACATCCACCAGATCGGCGAGCGCGTGCTCATCATCGGCGTCGGCAACACCGCCATGGATTGCTGCCGAACCGCGCGCCGCATCGGCGGCAAGGACGTCAAGGTCATGGCCCGCCGGCCGCGACCTTACTTCAAGGCGTCGCCCTGGGAGCTGGACGACGCGGAAGAGGAACAGGTCGAGATCCTGGTCAACCACGTGCCGACCAAGTTCGTGGTTGAAAAGGGCAAGCTCAAGGGGATGGAGTTCGAGCGGGTCGAGTGGAGCGAGGACGCCGCCGGCAAGCAGATCTCGAAGGTCCTCGACACGGTATTCATCCCGGCCGACGACGTGATCGTCGCCATCGGCCAGGAGAACGCCTTCCCCTGGATCGAGCGCGATGTCGGCATCGAGTTCGGCAAGTACGACCTGCCCAAGGTCGACGAAAAGACCATGCAGTCGACCCGGCCGGGGGTCTTCTTCGGCGGCGATTCGGCCTGGGGACCCAAGAACATCATCTGGGCCGTCGCGCACGGCCACGAGGCGGCCATCTCGATCCACAACCACTGCCAAGGCCTCGCGGTGGCGAAGCGCCCCGCCACCCACCTCGGCCTGGTGAGCCAGAAGATGGGCCTGAGCGAGTGGAGCTACAGCAACGACTACAACACCGCCAAGCGCGCCAAGATGAAGCACGTCGATCTGCGGGAGCGCTTCAAACGCATCTCGACCGAGGTCGAGGTGGGCTTCGACGCCGAGCAGACCGCGCGCGAGGTCGAACGCTGCCTCAACTGCGACGTGCAAACGGTGTTCACCGACAAGCGCTGCATCGAGTGCGACGCCTGCGTCGACGTTTGCCCGACCGGCTGCTTGACCATCACCCAGAACGGCGCCGAGCCCGAGCTGCGCGCCCGGCTGACCGTCCCGGCGGCCAACACCAGCCAGGAGATCTTCGTATCGGGCGGCCTGCCACAGACCGGCCGCGTGATGGTCAAGGACGAGGACGTCTGCGTCCACTGCGGCCTGTGCGCCGAGCGCTGCCCGACGGCGGCCTGGGACATGGCGCGCCTCGATCTGACGATTCTCAAGGCGGGACAAGACACGTGCACCAGCGGCAAGTAATTCGCATCAACGACTTCGCGCTCAAGCTGGCCAACGTCAACGGCACCGGGTCGGCCAGCGCCAACGGCCTGCTCATGCAGGCCATCTTCCGGATGGGGATCCCCGTCTCCGGCAAGAACCTGTTCCCTTCGAACATCCAGGGGCTGCCGACCTGGTACGAGGTGCGGGTCAGCAAGCACGGCCACACGGCGCGCGCGCTGGACTACGACCTGATGATCGCGATGAACGCCGAGACCTACGCGCGCGACATCAAGGAGGTGCGCTCCGGCGGCGCGGTCCTTTACGATTCGAGCTGGCCGCTCGACGAGGCACTGAGCCGCCCCGACGTCACCTTCCTCGGCGTGCCGCTGGCCAAGCTGTGCAACGAGATCTTCAGCGACTCGCGCGAGCGGATCCTGATGAAGAACATCGCCTACCTGGGCGCGCTGGTGGCGCTCATCGACGTCGACATGGGCGTGGTCGACGAGCTATTGACCGAGAAGTTCGCCCGCAAGAAGGCGCTGCTCGACTCGAACCACAAGGCGCTGCGGGCCGGGTACGACTTCGCGGTCGAGAACTTCGACTGCCCGCTGCCGATCCGCCTCGAGAAGATGCACGCCACCGACGAGCGCATCTTGATCGACGGCAACACCGCCACCGCGCTCGGCTGCGTCTACGCCGGCGCCACCGTGGCGGCCTGGTACCCGATCACGCCGTCGACCAGCGTGATGGATGCCTTCAAGGGGTTCTGCGCCGACTACCGCAAGGATCCCGAGAGCGGCAAGAACAACTACTGCATCATCCAGGCGGAGGACGAGCTGGCGGCCATCGGGATGGTGATCGGCGCGTCCTGGAACGGCGCGCGCGCCTTCACCTCCACCTCTGGGCCCGGCATCTCGCTCATGAGCGAGCTCATCGGCCTGGCCTACTACGCCGAGATCCCGGCCGTGATCGTCGACGTGCAGCGCACGGGGCCGTCGACCGGCATGCCGACGCGGACGCAGCAGGGGGACATCCTGGCCTGCGCCTACGCCTCGCACGGCGACACCAAGCACATCCTGTTGTTTCCGTCCGACCCCAGCGAGTGCTTCTCGCTGGCGGTGACGGCCTTCGATCTGGCCGAGCGCTTCCAGACCCCGGTCTTCATCCTGTCGGATCTCGACATCGGCATGAACGATTGGGTCTGCCCGCGCCTTCAGTGGGACGACGGCTACCGCCCCGACCGCGGCCGCGTCGTGAGCGCCGACGAGCTCGAGAAGATGGCCAAGTTCTTCCGCTACTCGCCGGAGAATGCCGACCACGTGGCGGCCCGCTCGTTGCCAGGCGTGCATTCGAAGGGCGCGTTCTTCACGCGCGGCTCGGGCCACAACAAGCTGGGCGGCTACACCGAAATCCCCGACGAGTACCAGGAGGTCGTCGATCGCCTGGCCAAGAAGCACCGCGCGGCGGCCAAGTCCGTCCCGGCGCCGATCGTTCGCAAGCAGGTCGACGCGGCCTTCGGCATCGTGTCGCTGGGCGGCTGCGATCCGGCGGTGCGCGAGGCGGTCGCCGCGCTGGCCGAGCGCGGGATCATCGCCGACTACCTGCGCCTGCGCGGGTTCCCGTTCGGCGACGAGGTCGAAGCTTTTCTCGGCGCCTACGACAAGGTGTTCGTGGTCGAGCAGAACCGCGACGCCCAACTCCGCACGCTGCTCACCATGGAGACCAGCGTCGCCAAGGAAAAGCTCAAGTCGATCCTGGTCTACGGCGGGTTCCCGCTGAGCGGTCGCCACGTCATCGACGGCGTCACCTCGCATCTGGAGCGCAAGTAGATCTCCCATGCCCTCGCCCAAACCGAACGTCGTCCACCCCCACCTGCGGCCCAACCAGATCGGCCTCACCATCCGCGACTACGAGGGATCGATGTCGACCCTCTGCGCGGGCTGCGGCCACGACTCGGTGACCGCCGCCATCGTCCGTTCGTTCTATGAGCTGTCGACGCCGCCGCACCTGATCGCCAAGCTCTCCGGCATCGGCTGCTCGTCGAAGACGCCGACCTACTTCGTGGGCGGCGCGCACGGCTTCAACTCGGCGCACGGGCGCATGCCGTCGATCGCGACCGGCGCCAACGCCGCCAACCGCTCGCTCAATTACATTGGCATCTCGGGCGACGGCGACTCGCTGTCGATCGGCATCGGGCAGCTGGTCCACGCCATCCGCCGCAACGTCGACATGCTGTACATCATCGAGAACAACGGCGTGTACGGCCTGACCAAGGGGCAGTTCTCGGCCTCGGCCGACATCGGCTCCAAGAGCAAGCGCGGCGAAGTAAACCGGTTCGGGCCGATCGATCCGGTCTCGCTGGCGCTGGATCTGGGCGCCACCTTCGTTGCGCGCAGCTTCTCGGGCGACAAGGAGCAGCTGGTCCCAATCCTCAAAGCGGCGCTGTCGCACAAGGGTTTCGCGCTGGTCGACGTGATCTCCCCCTGTGTGACCTTCAACGACCACGAGGGCTCGACCAAGAGCTACCTTTACACGCGCAAACATCTGCTGCAGCTGGTCTCGGCCGACTTCGTTCCCTTCGCGCAGGAGATCGCCGTCGAGTACCAACCCGGCACCGCCACCAGCGTGCGCCTGCACGACGGCAGTGTGGTGCGGCTGCGCAAGGTGGCCGAGGACTACGACCCCACCGACAGACAGGCCGTCGCCGACCACCTCGAGCTGCACCGCCACCGCGGCGAGATCGCCACCGGCCTGCTCTACGTCGACAAGCAGGCCAGCGACATGCACGACACCAGCCAGACCACCGACGTTCCACTGGCGCAGCTGCCGTTCGAAAAGCTCTGCCCCGGCCGCGCCGCGCTCGACGAGCTCCAGAAGTCGTTCCGCTAGATCGCCGTCGCTGAGCGGCTGCCGCTCTTCTTCGAGGATCGATGTCACCCAAGGCCAAGAAAATCGTCCGCACGCTGGCCATCATGGCGGTGGTGGCGTTCGTGGCCATCCAGTTCGTCCCGGTTCGCGACATCGGATCGAACCCGCCGGAGCGCTACAAGCTCGATGCGCCGCCCGAGGTGGAGGCCATCATGCGGCGGGCCTGCCTCGACTGTCACAGCAACGAGACGCGCTGGCCGCTCTATAGCCGCATCGCGCCCGGCTCCTGGCTGATGTCGCGCGACGTCCACAACGGAAGAAAGCACCACAATTTCTCCGAGTGGGGGAGCGAGGACGAGGACGAGCGTCAGACCGATCGCGAGAACTGCTGGGAGCAGATCGAGGCCGGCACCATGCCGCCTTTGAAGTACATCTACCCGATGCATCTGTCGGCGCGGCTGTCCGAGGCGGACAAGGCGCTGCTCAAGGCGTACTTCTTGAAGGACAGTCCGCCCGCCAAGAAGAAGGACGCCGAGCCGGCCCAATAGTCGGACGGCGCCGCGGCCCGATCAAAGTCGCACCCGATGAGCGGCGCGAGCTCAGTCGCCGGGATGAATCTTGACGTCGTACGGATGGGGCCGCCCCTCGCCGTGCTCCACCCAGCCGCGCAGGCTCAGCAGGAAGGTTGCCCACTTGGTGCTGCAGTGATGCATGAACTCGACCGGATCACGCCAGCCGGCGTGCGTGAAGAGCACGAATGTGTGATCTTCCTTCTCGACCAGGCGGAACGTCAGATCGGTGCCGATCCACTCGTGCGGCCCGGCGACGCATTGCCATTTGATGACCTCGCCCGGTCGCGCCTCGAGCACCTTCATCTCGAAGCCGCCACCATCCGGGCTGAAGCGTAGCGTGCCGCCCACCTGGGGATCGCCGGTGGTGCCGACGATCCACCAGTGCGACAGGCCCTCCACCGTGGCCAGCGCCTCGAACACCTTCGCCGCCGACCCCTGAACCCCCACCCGATGAAGAATGTCCGGCATCGCTTTCAGAATATAACAACGCTCGGATCGGCGTCGAGTTCCCGCGCCGCTACGCGTCGCCGATTTCAGCCTCCGCCCGTGGACTGCTACTGCTCGCGCAGCGCGACCCGCCCCGACAGATTCATGGCGGTGATCGGTTGCCCGGGTGTCCGAGCAGCGATACGGGACCGGGCGGTCGCGCCGCTCAGCGCGCGATCGCGAGCAGCAACCGGCCGCGCAAGGTGAGCGGGCGCAACTTGCCTTCGTTGACGACCAGCGCGATGCACGGCTCGCCGGGGGTGGCGCGCTGCTCGTGGCGCTCGCCGGTCTCGCGGATCGAGATGTCGCCCCGACCGAACCGCTTCCCCTCGGCCTTCTCTTCCAGAGCGCCCGAGAAGACCACCACGTACTCGGTCCCCCCGTGATCATGCAGCGGGATCGTGACGCCACCTCCGAAGGAGATCAGCCGGGCCGTCGCCTCGGCCGAGACGACCGGCAGATCGACCGCCCGCACGCCCGGCACCACGAAGCGCCAGTCGTCCACCTGCGCGGGGAGGCTGCGAAGCAGCGGCGACGGCAGTCCAAAGGCCGACAAAAATCGCGGCGCATCGACCGCACCCCGCGCCACCGCGGCCGGCTCCGGCGCCGCGTCGAGCCGGGCCAGCGTGGCCTGCAACGCGCCGGCGTCGAGTGGCTCGCCCGGGCTGGTCTCGAGGATCGAGCCGCCGACCGCCTCCAGCGCCGCCGCCTGCGCGGCGCAGGTGGCACACAGCGAGACGTGGCAGGCGATCGCCAGCGAGGCCGGGTCGGTAGCCGCGCCGGCGACGTATTCGAGCAGCCCCTCTTCGGGGACGTGGTGGTTGGGTCCGACGGCGACGACGGGGGTCCGGGTCGAAGAACTCATTTGTCGTTCCTTGTTTTCATGAGCTCGCGCAGATGCTGTAGCGCCAGGCGGACGCGGGTCTTGACGGTACCGAGGGGGATCTTTCGTTCCTCGGCGCACTCCTGCAACGTCTGGCCGCGCCAGTAGGCCCGCTCGAGGATTTCGCGTTGCTCGGGCGCGAGCTTTTGCAGACAGACCGTCAAGGCCCGCTGGCGTTCGAGGGAGATCAGCACCTCTTCGCTGCTGGAGGCGCCGTCGCCCGGCTCGGGCCTCTCGACCGGGGCGTCGGCCTCGCGGCGTTGCTCGCCACGAATCCGGTTGTAGAGGCAGTTGCGGCTGATCGTGTAGAGCCAAGCCGGCAGGCCGCCGCGGCTGGCGTCGTAGAGCGCTGCCTTGCGCCACAGCACGAGCATCACCTCCTGGGTCAGCTCTTCGGCGGCGCCGCTGGCGGCCCCGCGGGCCGTCAGGTGGGCTTTGACGCGCGGGGCGTAGCGCGCGAAGAGCTGCGCAAAGGCCGCGCGGTCGGCCCGTTCGGCGATCGCGGTCATGAGTGCTGCGTCGTCGGGTCCGTTGGTCACGAACCGACCGACGCTAGCATCGGACCGACGGACCGGCCAGGCAGGACCGCGCCAGAGCGCTGCGGCTTCCATGTGATCGTCCAAATCCCCACCTCCGATACACGGAGGCGAGCAACCTGGATCTGGTCTTGCTCAGCCGTACGCGCGGAGGGCGCCGGCTCGGCGGACCGAGGTCTGCGAATCGGTCGATCGGGGGGCCAGACCGCCGCGCCGGCGGGTTTCTCAACCCGGCGGCGGGATCACGAACGTGTCCCAAGCCGGCGTGTGGTTGTTCTCGGTCGGGGGCTGATTCCAAAGATAGAGCGCGGGCGTGGTGGTCAGCATACCGAGCTCGTCCGACACGACGGCCGCAACGTAGAGCTGGGGATTGCCGCTGCGGGTCGACGAGAAGATCATCCAGTAGTAGGTCTTGCCGCCCGCCGAGCCGACGGTCGGCGACCATTTGGGCCAGCTGTTGGTGATGCCGGGGCTGGTCTTGCCGAGGCACGTCCCGGGATCGTTGGCGGCGTGGCGGATCGGGGTTCCGCCGGTTGAATTGATGATGAAGATCTCGGAGTTGGCGTTGTTGTAGCTGTTGGCGCCGTCGGGCAGACGGGTATACGCCAGCAGCTTGTCGTCCGACGACAGCGCCGGATAGAACTCGCTGTAGGCGGTGGTCGCCGCACCGTCGATTGGCGTCGCCGTGCCGCCCGCCCGGTTGCCGTAGTCGACCGAATAAAGATCGCCGTGCTGCAGGATGCCGCTCGGGTTGGCGGCGGGCGCCGAGACGTAGACGATGCGCGTCCCGTCGTGGCTGAAAAACGGATACGCCACCGCCGGATTCGGATCGCCGTTGCGCATGAACTCGCCCCAGCCCACCCCCTGCGTCTGCGAGGTCGCCTCCAGATCGATCCACAGCAGGTGGGTGTTCTGACCGGCGGAGGAGGTGCTGTCGGCGTGCATGAAGACGGTTACGTAGTCCCCCTCCGTCCAGTGCGCCGGCGAAAACACCGGCAGCTCCTGCGAGACGCGCTGGAGTAGCGTCTGGGCGTCGGCCGACAAGAACGACGGCTGCATGGTCGGCATCGTCCCGGAGCGGATCTCGATGTGCGAGGGGTCGCCGTTGGTGGTGCTGGTGCTGTTCGAAAAGCCCACGAACTCGCCCCCCGGCGTCGAGCTGTGGCAACCGACGCACTGGCCCGGCGTGTTCGACGGCACCATGACGGTCACGACACTCTCCTGCCCGACCGAGAATCCCTTGAGCGCCGAGCCGCCCGAGGTGGTCCAATACACGATGGTCCCCTGGGCGGCGGTGGGCGCGATGGTGATCGTCTCGGTCGCCCCCAGGGCGACGGTGCCGCTGGTGGACACCAGGCCGCGCACCGACACGGTGATCGGCTGATCCAGGACGTTCGACGACAGCGCCGTCCACATCGCGGCCGGCATGGTCCAGGTGGTGGCGGTCGTATAGACGACCAGATCGTTGCTCTCGATGTCGGCGTGTAGGCGGATCTCGTAGACGTCCTCGCCGGCGCCCGGTTGCACGACGAAGCGGGGCCGCAGCCAGTTCTTGGGGAAGAGCGAGCCGGGCTCGGGATCGGTCAGGCAGGGGCCGCCCGTGCCGGCGCCCGAGCCGGCCGGACCGAAGGTGGTTCCGACGTCGGCGGGGGGCGCGGCTCCGCCGGTCGGCATGTCGATGATCGGAGTGCCCGGGAAATCGGTGCAGGGGTTGCAATGTGTCGGCGCCATGCCCCCGGCACCGCCGGTGCCGGTTCCCACCTGGGTTCCGCCACCGCCGGCTACCCCGCTGCCGGTTGCGCCTGCGGCGTTGCCGCCACCGTTCCCCGCCGCGCCGACGGCGCTCTCCGTCGTCCGGAAGGTGCACCCCACCGTCCCCAAGCAAGCGATCGCGCCAAGGCCAATGGCTAAGACAGGCCGACGCCAAACCGCATTCAAGGGCATCTCCAACCTTTCGTCTGAACCAGATCAAACCCTGAGTTCCCGCGGTTCATCGAAATCGGTCGCGAAACACCGGTTCGGCGCGACCGCGACGGGCCAGCGCGCCCGACCGATCGGCGAATCGGCGGGGGAGCGAGCGGTTACCCCGGGTTGCCGGCGGTGTTCACGGCCGGCTCGAGCGGGAGCTCCAAGGTGATGCGCGCGCCCCCACCGGGGCGGTTCTCCGCTTGGGCCCGCCCGCCGTGCGCTTCTGCGATTCGTTTGACCAACGCCAGGCCCAGGCCCAGCGACCCTTGGGGCCCCGTGCCGGTCCCGCGGAAGAACCGATCGAAGACCCGGGCCTCTTCACCGGGGACGAACCCGCGACCCCGATCGCTGATCTCGAAGATGACCGAGCGACCCTCGGCCCCGGCCCGCACCTCCATGCGATCCAGGCCGCCGCCGTGCTTGCGGGCGTTGTCGAGTAAGTTGGCCAGCGCGCGCGCCACCAAGGTCGGATCGGCGGCGAAGCCGATGGTCGCCGGCGTGACGCTGAGCTTGCCCGGATCCTCGCCGCCCCGCTCGAGCGCGCGACGGGCGATCTCGCCCGCCTCGAGCGGCCGGCACGAGACGGCCTGGAACTCGATGCGCGCGCTGGCCAGTAGCTCGCCCACCAGGGTGTCGATCTCGATGGCTTCGCGCTCGATCTCGTCCAGCGTGTGCGGATCGGGACCGGCCGACGCCTGCGCCTGGCGCGCGATCTCCACCAGCAGTCGAATACGCGACAGCGGCGTACGCAGCTCGTGTGACACCGAGGCCAGGAGCTCGCGCTCGTCGGCCAGCTGGCGTTCGAGCCGCGCGGCCATCTCGTTGAAGGCGTAGGCCAGCACCGCCAGCTCGTCGAAACCGAGGTTCTCCGCCGAGACGCGGACCTTGAGATTTCCGGCGCCCAGATCCTGCGCCGCGCGCGTCAAATGATAGAGTGGGCGCGCGATCCGGCGGGCCACCCGCCCAGCTCCGATCCACAGCAGCGCGGCCGGCGCACCAAACATGAAGAGGGCGCGAACCGGCCGCGAGGCCAGCCCACCGCGCCCGAAGTGCGCCGCCACCAGCGTGGTAACGACCGCCAGGAAGATCGCGGCGCCGAACCAGAGGAACAGCCGGCGGTGCAGGTGCGCGCCGTAGTGCAGGCGCAGCTCCCACCGGATGCGCTGGTGCCACCCGGGGCGGCGGCCGATCGCCTCGTTGAACACGCGATCCCACGGGTGCCGGTGGCCGAACCCGTGCGCGTAGGCGCGGCGGACCTCGCCCAGGATGCGCTCGCGCATCTCGGGATCGACGCGCCCCCAGAGGCTCCACGGTCCCGCCCAAGGTCCGTGTCCGTGTCCGTGCCCGAATCCCCGCCGCCCGTGCCTCACGGCCGCCCCCCGGAGACGGAGCGGCCGCTGGACTCTGGCGGGGCAGCCGGCACGGCGTCCGGCGCCATGACATAGCCGACGCCGCGGACCGTCTTGATGAGGCGCGGGGTCCTGGGATCGTCGCCCAGCTTGCGCCGCAGGTGCGAGACGTGAACGTCGACGGTCCGATCGCTGACCGTGACATCCTGGCGGCCCGCTTCGACCAACAACGTCTCGCGCGGGACCACGCGGCCGGGCCGGCGCGCCAGCGCGACCAGGATGTCGAACTCCAGGCCGGTCAGATCGGCCGGCTCGGTGCCCACCCGCACCCGGCGCGCGCCGACATCGATCGCCACCCGCCCGACCACGATCTCGTGACCACCGGCGGCCGGCTGCGCCCGCCGGAGCACCGCGCGTAACCGAGCCAGCAGCTCGCGCGGCGAGAAGGGCTTGGGCACGTAGTCGTCGGCGCCCAGCTCCAGCCCCACCACCCGATCGGCCTCGTCGCCGCGCGCGGTGAGCATGATGACCGGCACCTGGCTCACCTGGCGCAACCGGCGACAGACCTCGAGGCCGTCCATGCCCGGCATCATCACGTCCAGCAGCACGGCGTCGAACACGTCGCCCGCCAGCGCCGCCAACCCCTTGGGCCCGTCGGCGGCGTGCACCAGCATCACCCCGTTCGGCTCGAAGTAGGCGGCCAGCAGCTCGTAGAGCCGCAGGTCGTCGTCGATGCAGAGCACGCGCAGCGCCACGATGTTCAGCTTACCCGAGACCCGGCAGGACGGCCCCGCCGGGTCTCGGTCGCGCGGACGGGTCGCGCCCGCCGGGCGAGGCGACCTCGCCGCTTACCGTCCGCGCGGGCGACGCGCGCCCGCCGGACCTCGTTTGGCATCCCGCCCAAATCGCCGCCCTTCAAAACCCCCGCGACCAGCCCCCGAAGCGCGGGCCGCGGTCGACCAGATCCGCCAGGCGCTCGCGTTGCTCCGGATCGAGGGCGTCGTGCACCTTGGCCACCAAGCCCACGAAGGCCTTGCGCGCCCCCTCGAGCACCGTGTCGTGCCGCGCGAACTGCTCGCCCAGCATCACGCCGTCGAAGGTCGGTCGGCGCAGGGCCTCCACGATCTCCTGTCGGCTGCGGCGCGCCTCGCCGCCGGTGGCCTTCTTCATCTCGTCGCGAAACTCCTCGATCGCCGCGCCCACCACCCGCTCCTGCGCCGGCGTGGCGCGGATCTGATCGAGCAAGCGGCGAATGAAGAACCGCTTACC
>DASRLC010000591.1:0-4001 GCA_035648655.1 Polyangia bacterium | reverse complement strand
GTGCCCGTTGCCTCCGACCCGCCCGTCCCGCCGGATCCGGTCGTAGATCCACTCGCCCCACAACCAGCAACAGCGAGAGAACCGGCCACCATTAGGTTCCGCAGCAGGGCTCGATTCAGGTGTAGACGTTTCATCTTGTTCTCCATCTGACAGTCGGGTGGGTGGCGAAGAGACAAAGGTCTAGTGGCAGGTTCCGGACGGAACCGGTAGTGCGTACGACTTGGCGAGGGTGGGATACTGGGTCATCGCCGAATTGGCCGTGTAGACCTTCCCCTGCAGGTTGAACAGGGTCCCCGCCACGTTGACGCCGGTCGAGGGATAGTCGGCGGGCTCCCAAATAAAGGAGCCGCGTCCGAGTTTGTTCGGGAGGGCGCGCATGACGCTATTGATGACTGCGCCGGCCGGTGAATTCGGGCTCTTGTCGGTGTATTCGCAGCTCATCACGGGAACGTTGTACGTGTCGACGACATAGGTGAACGAGGTCGTCCAGTCCGCCCCGTTGTCGGTCGTGCCGTAGGTCGACCCACAGATTCCGTCCTCGTCGATGGCGGGCGTATGCGGCGACTTCCCGGACAGGTAGTCATCGACCCAACCGGTGAAATTGCTGCCACCGGCGCTGTCCGGGCGGGGTCGCCCGTTTTGCGCCCACACGATGATGGCCGGATCGGTTTCGCGTACCGCCTTGATCCCCGCGTTGACCAGCGCCGAGAACTCCGCCCAATTGCTCATCGAAATGCCCGACATCCCGGTATTCGTTTCGTTGCCGATCTGCACCATGTCCGGTTTGGCGCCGGCCGCGACCAACGCCTGCATCACGCCGTACACGTAATCGTGGGCCGTCTGGTAGAGGTTGTTTGTGAGATGGGTCGACGCGCTCACCGGCGTGGACGGAACGGTCTGCGACAGGCTCCTCCAAGCGAGCGGCATGGCCGCGGCGTCGGCGTTCGTGCCCAGCGACGCCCAGGTGTCGCTCATGTGAAAGTCGACGAGGACGCCCAGTCCGCAGTTCTTGGCGCGTTTGGCCATCGTGACGGTGTCGGCTTGACCGCACCAGTTCTGGCCTGGCGAGTACCCGTCGGAGGCCGAGGGATCTACGAACGTTCGAAGGCGAATGTAGTTGAAGCCGTTATCCGCCATGATCTCCACCATCGACTTCGTCGACGTTCCGTCGGAGTAGGTGTAACCCTGCGCCTCATGCTGGGTTTCCCACGAGATGTCGGCGCCCAGGATGTACGAGGGATTGAACGGAAACGCGCCGCCGCTTCCGCCCGTCGATCCGCCAGCGCCGGTCCCCCCGGTGCCAGTCCCGCCCGCGCCACTCCCACCCGTTCCGGTCCCACCAGTGCCGGTGGTCCCGCCGCGACCGCCGCTGCCAGACTTCCCCGCCGAGCCACCGGTCCCAGTCGCGCCGCCGGCTCCCACTGATCCGCCGGTGGCGGCTGTGCCACCCGAACCGGATCCACCGCTTCCGGTCGTACCGCCCGTGCTGGTCGTGCCGCCCTTACCGCCGGTTGAGCCACCGGTGCCCACGGCGCCTCCCGTTCCGGGCGTGCCGCCACTGCCTACAGTCCCGCCGGGCGCGCTCGATCCGCCCAAACCGGTCGCCCCTCCGCTCGCGGTGCGGCCTCCCGTTCCAGTCGAACCTCCTTGGCTTCCGCCACTGCCCGAGGCAGTCGTCCCACCCGCACCGGAGCCGGTCATGTCGCTGTTGGCACAGCCGGTCGCCGCGAAGCACAAAGCCGCGATTCCTAGGAAGGTATTTGAACGCGTCATGGGGGGTCTCTCCTTAGGGTTGGCGGACCACGTCGTACAGAGGAGCGCCGGTTTGGGGTAAAGGGAACCCCGCGCGGAATCTGATATGGCGCGGTCACGTTTCTTTTCGGGTTGTCGGATTGGCAGGTCTCGCGCCCGATCGGCCGAATCCGCCGTATGAGTTTTTTTCGTCTGTGCCCTTTCGACCGTCTACGGGGCCCTCTGCCCGCGTCCCGAACCATCCACCTGGAGATAGCGATGCATATGACCCCTACCCGTTCTGGTTCGCTTCGATCCGTTGTCCGGTTGGCATTGCTGCCGCTCCTCGTGGCCGTGCCCTTGGCGGGCCTGGGTTGCGGATCGAACGCGGGGACGGCAGATGCGGGGATCGAGACGGGCGCGGGAGGCTCGGCGAGTGAAACGGGCGGCGCGATTGGCTCGGGCGGATCCAACGCTCAGGGGGGCGCAACCGGCACGGGCGGCAAGATGGGTACTGGCGGGAGCACAGGTGGAGCCGACGCGACCGGTGGAACCGGCGCGACCGGAGGAAACAGAGCGGCCGGCGGAACGGGTGGCGGCTCCGCCGGCGTGGTGGGAACGGGCGGAGCGACTGGCGTTGGAGGAATGGGTGGCTCGGCCGGATCGACCGGATCCGGAGGTACGACCGGTTCGGGGGGCTCCACGGGCGGCAGCGGCACGGGCGGTCGAGGCGGCGCGGCGGGAACGAACAGCGGAGGCACCAGCGGCACGGGGGGCTCCGCCGGAACCACCGGCGCCGCCGGGAGCGCTCCGTCGGGATATCCGACCCCCACGACCTCGAATCGCGCGGTCTGCATGTCGGTCGGGCAGACGACCTCTCCCGGCGGCGCAAAGGTCTGCCCCGGCGGGGGCAATGGCCCCGCCTGCATCGAGTGTCTCTTCGGTGGCAACACCTTCGACAACACGGACGTCGCGACCTCGCAGGGGACTATGGAAGCTGGGAACTACGCCGTGACCGTGACGATGGGCGGTTCGAGCGCGGGCCAGACCCAGATAAATGCCGAGACGAACCGCATTCTCCTGGCGCCGGTTTCGACCTCCGCCGGCGAATCGGTCAGCTATTCATTCGTGGTGAACGTCCGCGCGAAGGAGGGCCAGCCGACGGAGAACGTGTCCGCCGGCTATCCGGGGCTCGACCTCTACTTCTCGGGACCGACGGGCTCGGCGCCGGAGGTGTCGGCGGTTGGCTATGCACTGGTCAACTCGGCCACCAAGCCCGTCATGATCTACGTCGCGAGCGACTCGACCGCATGCGATCAGAGCGACACCGACTACGCCGGCTGGGGACAGATGTTGCCGGAATATTTTGCTCCCCCCGCCGGCATTGCCAACTATGCCGACAGCGGTGAGAGCTCGGGGAGCTTCCTCAACAACTCGTTGGAGTGGGGAGCCGTCAAGGCCGCGATGGTGACGGGCGACTGGGTTCTGATCCAGTTCGGACACAACGACGGAAGCACGACGTCGGCGACCTTTCAATCCAACATCACGCAGATGGTGAAGGACGCCAAGGCCAAGGGAGCGACGCCGGTCCTGGTCTCGCCGCCGGCGCGGGCGACCTTCAGCGGAGGGACGCTCACCGACCAATCCAGCCTCCACTCGGCGGATATGCAGGCGGTGGCGACGGCGCAGAACGTGGCCTACATCGACCTGACGGCGATCACCACCACCTGGTACAACCAGCTCGGATCGAACGGCTGGCAGCAATATCACGCGCTCGGCACAGACAAGACCCACACCAACGCCGCGGGAGCGATCAAGATTGCGGGTTTCGTGACCAGCGCAATCACCACCCAGAACATCGGCCTTTCGAAATATCTGCGGCCGTGAGCCCGAGTCGGCCGATGGGCGCAGCTCGGGGCCGTTGGTGGATGCCGCCCGCCTGGACCGCGGCGATGGTGCTGGGCGCTGTCGCGTGCGCCAACAGCGCCGACCGACCGACCGTCGGCACGGACGCCGCAGCCGACGCGCGTCGGGGAGACGCCGGTCCGGCGGGCGCGCCGGGAACGGACGGCTCCCGCGAACCTGTCGACGCCACGGGAACGGGCGGAGCGACGCCCACCGGCGGCGGGTCCGCGACGGGGGGGACCACCGGGGGAGCTGCCGGAGCTGCCGGAGCCGCCGGATCGCCGGCGCGGGGGGACGGCGGTGTCGACAGCGCCGGTGGTGGTGGCGCTCAAGGAGGCGCCGGCGGGGCCGGTGGTCGAGGCGCC
>DASRLC010000590.1:0-3101 GCA_035648655.1 Polyangia bacterium | reverse complement strand
GTTCAGACTTCTGGCAAAGGAATTCGAGCGAACGATTGCGTCGAGTGAAAGTGACATCAAGCTTTGTATGACTCGCCTTATGCTCCGGCGCCTCGCTCCGTGTTGATTTCACGCGATCCTCCTGTAGGACACCCTCTAAGGTTCGATCTCGATCGCGTTCGAGAAGCACTTTGGGTCGGCGGCGGCACCCACCGGCGCCCATCTGATGTCGCAGAATTGGAAAGGTACGTGACCTACAGAGAAGGCGAGAGAAAGCAATGACGACCACCGAGGACGACTTCCTTGCAAAGAACGTTTTCAAGTACTTCGACATTCAGGACGCATTTGACGCTTTAAAAACTCATCTTGGTAATTGGCTCGAACGCAGCACAAGCGGCATCGTTTTCGAGAAAGGGCCAAGAAAGGGCCCGAAGTTTAAGGCCTCGAAGGATGATGTTTTCTTCGGCGGCGCCTTGAAATCAGATTCAGTTTTGGTTCGTAGCCTTTACGCTGGCATCTGGTGTGATAAGGGTCGTCTTCGTCCCTATGTCTGGGCGGAGCCCAGGGACAAAGATCATCTCACGTTGCTGGTGGAACAGGTCCGAGACAAATTGCCCCCAACAGGCGAAATCAATGTCCCAAAAATGACAACGGAAGAGTCAACGAAGGGCGAGAAAGGACTGTCATTGTTTTTTGAGAGCGGCGATACGCCCGACTCCTTGGATGAGCTCGGGCGCCTGCTGGTGCGTCTAATCGCTAGCTTTAAAAAGATCACAGATGAACTCCCGGCGTGAGGATGGACCTCTATTGAGCGGCCGTCTGTCGGTCGGACGTGCACGTGTGAAAGTCGGCAGTGGTCGTAAGGAAGGCACGTATAAGCAAGCAGCTCGCGTTGTCCGCCTGCTCGATGCTCTGCGCCGGCACGTGGGGCTCACGATGGCCGAGATCGCCGCACGCTTCGAGATCACGGAACGACAGGTTCGGCGGGACCTGGTGGCTGTCGAAGAGGCGGGATACGTACTCGACCGAACGATCGACGATACCGGGCGCGCACGGGTCCGGATCGCTGACATCCGGCCCGGCACGATTCAGCTTGGGGTGCGCGAGCGATTCACGCTCCTCGCTGTACGGCGCGTGTTCGACGTCCTGCGCGGGACCGCGTTCTTCGAGGACGTGGAAAGCATCTATGACAAGCTCGCAGGTGCGCTCCCAGAAGCGGAACAGAAGGACTTGCAAATGCTGGGCGGTCGCTTCGTGTTCCTGCCGGACCGCGGGACCAAGGATTACCGCCGCAAGGCCGATGTACTCGACGGGCTCCTGACCGGCATCATGTACCGGCGGGTAGTGCGCTATTCCTACCGCGCTTCAGGCGCCCCGGCGGTGCGGGGAGGGGAGATGGCGCCCTACGCCTTGGCGCTCTACCGTAACGGCATCTACGTCGTCGCTGACCGCCCCGAGCCCGAGGCCGCGGATCGCAAGACGCCGCCCTTCTCGCCCACCGTTTACGCCGTCGAGCGGTTCCAGAAGGCCGAATGCCTTCGCGGCCGGACCTTCGAGGTCCCGAAGACGTTCGGCGTCGAGGACTACTTCGAGGGCGCCTTTGGCGTCACTCGCGGCGGCCCGCGCCGGCGCGTCGTCGTCGACTTCCGGCCCGAGGCCGCCGAAGCCGTCACCGCGCGTGCCTGGCACCGCTCGCAGAAGCTCACCCGCCGCCCGGGCGGCGGCGTGCGAATCTCGTTCGAGGTCGACGACCTGAACGAAATCCTGTCGTGGGTCCTCTCCTGGGGGCCGCTGGCGGTCGTACGCGAGCCGCCGGAACTGGTCGCGCGGGCCACAGCTGAATTGCGCGCGGCCGCCGCCGCCTATCGTTCGGGATAGGCTCTGTCGTCGGGGTCGTGATGGAGGCAATCGACGAGACCCGAAACGACAGTCTTCCACGAGACGCGAAAATATGACGGGTGAGGCACCACCACGAGGTCCAGATGCTCTCCTTCGCGGAAAAATCGATGCAAGGTGACGTAATTTCCGCGTCGGCTCGTCACATGGGTCCATCGGCTACGGAGGATCGCAGCCAGGCGCGGACCGTTGTTGCCTGACCCGAGGGCAAGGATAACGGCCGGCTCTAGAATGTTGATTTCACCAGCGAGGAAGCGCTTGCCACAGCGGTTCCACATGGCGAGAGAGGGTTGGCTGCGTGCCCCGTCGTTCGGCGAGCATTTCACATGGTTGAGATAGGCGAGGTACCGATACGCATCGATGGTTATCGCCTTGACGGGGACCTCACCATTCGTAAGTTGCATCTCGGCGAAGGGCGGCACGCCTAACTCCCGGAGGATGACCGCTGCGTACGTCCCGATGCAGTGCCACAACAAGGTCCCTGCATAGTCCTTCGGCGCGTTTCCAAACCGCACGCGCGGACGGACCTCCAGTTCGCACATGGCGTCGAGGACGTAGCCCTTGCCCTTTCCTCCGGCCAGCGCCCATAGATCGCTTCCGCTGTTCAGATTCTCAGCGACAACAAGGACGCGGGCTTCCTCGTACTTCGGTCCGATCCATGGGAGCGCGATGGTGCATGAACCGTAGCGCCGCTCACCCAGACCCTCCCAACACGTCGCAGCGTCGGCGCAGTGGTCCGGTAGCTCCAGCGCGTTCTCGCCGTTGAGGACGCCAGCATCGCGGTAAAAGATCTTAACTTGACCGAGGAGTTTGTCTTCCCCATCTCGCAGTTCCGGATCAGCCATTCGACCTCCGCCAGATGCGCCAATCGTAACGCAGAAGGCCACTTGCACGAGCGCTCGTCCGATGCGTCTTCGCCAATGGCGGGCGCTGACAGCTGCCGCGAACCTTCCCGCGGCACCCCGACATCCGACTGTCGATCATGGGCGATTCGATCCTCGCTCCTGCTTCTTCATGATCTCGATGAACGCGGCGCGATCGAACGTCTTGCCGGCGGTCTCGGCCTTCTCCTTCGCCTTGGCGATCGTAAACGCTGCACGGACTCCACGTTGCACGATGATCGATCCCGTGCGTGGACGGGGTGGAAACCTGTCAGCCTGCCAATGGGCGGGCGGTCGCCAGCGGCGTCGGCTCGAGCGGGGGGATCTCGAATGCCGAGAGAGGAG
>DASRLC010000589.1:0-2197 GCA_035648655.1 Polyangia bacterium | reverse complement strand
GTCCAGGAAGCCCTCCTCGGTCAGCCACTTGCGACGACGCACCACCTCGTCCCTCATCATCGCGATGTGCGCCGCCGGCCCGCCGAATGCGGTCGCGCCGAGTCTGACGAAGAGGCGTGCCAACTCCGCCAACGAGGTATTCGTCGTCGGTGTCTCCCCTGGCGCCGTTTCGTTACCTGTCGTCATAGCGCCAGCTGGTGCTCACTTCCCACCTCAGATCGTGAGTTGGTACGCCAGGTATCCTTGCCCCCGAGCCTCACCTCCGAATGCCGGTCCCGCAGATGCCAGCAGGTGGTGTCTGTCGCTGAAGTCGACGACGAGCCCCAGGTTCACCTGGAGCTCCACCGGATTTTCGTTCAGCGGGAACGTGAAGAAGGCCTCCGCCGCGAGGGCGATCATGCCGGGCAGCTTGCGCTGGAGGAGCCAGCCGGCGACGATGTCGTTGTCTCCGGAAGCGATGTGCAGGCCCGCACCTCCGTATGTCATCCACGGCCCGAAGCTCTTTTGGATCCAGATCGGCAAAAAGACCTGTGTCGTTCCCGCTCCGAGACCGCGTTCTTTCGAACCGGTCGGCACCAGCACCAGCGGGAAGGTCCCGATCTGCGGACGCCGCTCTCCTTCTTCGACGAAGCGGTACTTGGCTCCGAGCTCAATGTCGCCGAGGCCATACTGGACCGGTTGGCCGCTCTGCCAGGCCAAGGTGGCGGGTACGATGACGTGGAGTTGTAGTTCGGGCAGCGCACCGTAGTTAACCTCCACGTGCGGTGTGGAACCGGTCGCCGAATGATCCTCCGCTGTCCATTGAGACGCGAGGTAGAACTCCCAGTGGCCAAGCTCGACCGGCTCCGGGTCGTCGGTCAGAAAGGGCGGACCAGCCCGCGCCGTGCGACCGACGAAGAACGCCCCGAGCAACAGCGCCGGCCCGAGAACCGCGCGGTAGTAGCCGCGTCGTCCTCCGCCCCGAAGCGTCGCCTCGGCGCGTGGAGAGTTCCCCGATCTCACAATCTTCCCCGGACGGGTTGGCGAGGTTGCGCCGACGTGTGTTCCGGCGGCGGCGCGACCTCTCTGGCGGTCCGTCATCTCGCCGATCTTGGAGGCGCCTTCATTCGATGGCCAACGTCGCGCCCGAGGACAGTCTCTTCATAGAGCTCGGTCACGTCGCGGCGCAAAGCTTTCAGCAGGCGACGTCCTTCGGTCGTGATCCGAAAGGTCTGACGAGCCCGCGCATGGGCTGCCTTTCCGCTACGGCGGAGCCAGCCATTCGCCTCCATTCGGGCGAGCGCGGGATACAGCGTTCCCGGGCTTAGCCGATGGCCGTGCTCGGCCAGCTCCTCGAGCAACCAGGTGCCCCACACCTCACGCGCCCGGGAGTGGTGAAGGATGTGAACCTTCCAGAGTCCAAGTCGGATCTCGCGGTCGGCAGCCGGAAGCATTGAACGAATCTCATATACGATAATCGTAATACAGATGCGAGTGGTAGATCCATACCCAGGACCAGCGAACTGCTAGAGTTGACGGGTCACAGGAAGCCAGCGGCTTCACGCCGCAAGGAGTGTGATGTCCAAGGATGTGGCGAGTCTCACGCGTGAACCGATGCAAAGACGACCATTTTTCAGGCTTCTAGATACGAGCGCACCTGGACCGGCACTCTTCGTCCGGGTAATCGTGGGGTGGGTCTTTTTGTCCGAAGGCATCCAAAAGTTTCTCTTCCCAGGTACACTCGGCGTCGGGAGGTTCATAAAGATCGGCATACCGTCTCCGGCCTTCACCGCTCCTTTCGTCGGCGTTGTCGAGATCGTGGCCGGGACTCTCATCGCCTTCGGCTTCCTCACGCGTCTCGCTGCCATCGCGCTGCTTATCGACATCGCCGTCGCCATCGCCCGAACCAAGGTTCCGATGCTGGTACAAAAGGGCTTTTGGTCAACTATGCATGAGGCGCGCACCGATCTCGCGATGGCGTTCTGTCTCGTGTTCCTTCTCTGGTCTGGCGGCGGCATATGGTCGGTCGACGAGCGCCTGCTCAGGCGGTCGAGGTGACCGATTCCGCGCCCAATGCCGTACGTCTGCAAACTTCCCACGTCGCCGTCATCGTCTAATCTACTCTGTGCGGATGCTGTTCCAGCGCCTGCCTCTCCTTGCGGCGGCTCTTGCGATGTCCACTTGTTCGGCGTCGTCGATACTGATCAGAAGCGATGAT
>DASRLC010000588.1:0-4111 GCA_035648655.1 Polyangia bacterium | reverse complement strand
CCTCGAGATCGGCGTCGGCAGCGGCGTTCTGGTTCCCACGCTCACCAGGCACTACCCCGAGTACACCGGCACCGACCTGACGCTGGCGCGCGGCCTCGAGGCGCTGGTGGCCCCCGGTTGCCGCGCCGAATTCCGCCGCGCCGATCTCCTGCGCGACGGCGATCTCCCCCCCGATCACTACGACGCCATCGTCTGCTTCTCGGTGCTCGAGCACATCGACGACGCCGCGGGCGCGGCGCGAACCCTGGCCCGCACCCTGGTTCCCGGCGGAACGCTGATAGCTGGCTACCCCATGGTCAGCCCGCTCATGACCCGCGCCTTCGCCGCGCTGGGCTTCGCCAACATCGACGACCACCACGTGAGCGCGCCCGCCCGGATCGCCAGCGCGCTCGCAGGCTCCCTCACGCCGGTGCGCCGGGTCGCGTTCCCCCCGGCCGCGCCGCTCCGGGCTGCGCTCTATCAATGCAGCGCCTGGACGAAGCCCGTCTAACCGCGTCGCCCGCCGATCTCCAACGTCACCAGCATCCGGAACGCGGCCCAGCGCCGAAGCGAGCCTGACAAACGGGTCTCCAACCGGTTCAGCGCCGCCCAGAGCAGCATCGGCAGCATCGGCCCACGCGAAAAGCCCCCCGAAGCGGCGTAGCTGGGACCGGCCAGATGCTCGACCTTGCGAATCGCGAGCGCGGGGAAGTCACGCTCGAAGGCCGAGCGCGCCCGACCGAAGAGCAGGGTCGGAATGGCCTGATTCGAGTCGAAAGGATCGCGCGCGTCGGGGCCGACCTGGTCGGCCAGAGGATCGACACCCAGGTCGACCGGCTCCTCATGGAATAGCTTGTAGACCGGGTACGACATCGGGCCAATGTAGGGCTCGCACATGACGAGGCGGCCGCCCGGCCGTAGGACGCGGATCGCTTCGGCGAAGAAACGGCGTGGAGACGGCAGGTGGTGGAGCACGTCGAACAGCACGACGGCGCCCAGGCTGGCATCGCCATACGGCAGCGCCTCGGCGTCGAGCTCGCGGTCGTGCCAGGGGGCTCGCACCAGATCGGTGAGCTCCAGGTCGGGGATGAATTGCCGTGCGAACCCCGGTCCAGACCCGAGCTCGACGCGCGGCCCGAGAGACGGTGCTGGCAGTTGGCCGGCGATCCGCCCGTACCACTCGGCGTACAGGACGCGCAGCGCTGGGTTTCGATCCCACGCGCGCCGGTGCGCCTCGAAGCGCTCCAGGGTGCGCGCGCGCTGTTCTGGGGAGAACGGCATGGCCGACTACACGAACTTGATCTTGCGCGCCGCGATCGCCGACATGCGGAGCAGGAGCAGGCCGTGCTTCCAGCGCGAGATGTTGGTCTCGCCGTAGGTGCGGTCGCGGTAGCGCACGGGGATCTCGGCGATCTTGAGATTCAGGCGCGCGGCCCCGAAGATCAGATCGAAGTCGCCGAACGGATCGAAGTCGCCGAAGTAACTGCGCGCCGCCGCGATCCGCTGGTAGTCCTTGCGCCACAGCACCTTGGTCCCACACAGCGTGTCCCGGATCGGCTGCTGCAGCAGATAGGTGAACAGCTCGGAGAAGGCCATGTTGCCGAGCTTGTTGAAGAAGCGCATGGCGCCGGCCTCCATCGGATACACCAGGCGCGTCCCCTGCACGTAGTCGGCGTGCCCGCCGGCAAGCACCTCGTAGAACGACGGGAGCTCCTCGGGCGGGACGGTCAGATCGGCGTCCAGGATCATGAGGATGTCGCCGGTGGCGTGGGCGAATCCCAGGCGAACCGCGTCGCCCTTCCCCTTGCCGGTCTGCTGAAACGCCCGCAGCTTGAGCGGACCGTCGTAGGTCCGCACGGTGCGCTGGATGGTGGCCCAGGTGTCGTCGGTCGAGTGCCCCTCGACGAAGATCAGCTCGGTCGATGAGCCCAGCACCGGCGTGCGCTCGACCGCGGCCGCCACGTTGCCGGCTTCGTTGCGGGTCGGAACGATCACGCTGACGCTGGCGCGGCGGGCCGCCGGCGTCGGCGTTCGATCGCGCAGGACGTAGATGCGATACAGCGAAGCGTGCTGCAGGCCTGGCGCGCGCACCAAGTATCGGTTGAGCGCCGTCGACACCGCCGGCACGCCGATCGGCAACAGCAGGCGATCCTCGTAGCGGACGACCTCCAGCCCCGTGATGTCGTAGAGGTTGCGAAAGTCGGCGTCCGAGAGCCAGTTGGCGGTCGGCGCCGGTCGCTTGAGCCCGGCGATCTCGGCCAGCCGCACCGGCACCTCCCAGAGCGTATTGAAGGTCGTGAGGTAGATGCGACCGCCCGGCGCGAGCTGCCGCTTGAGCCCCACCAGCAACGCCTTGACGTCGAGCACGCTGTGACAAAGCCGATCGCAGATCACGGCGTCGAACCGATCGAGGCTGGGCCCGATCTCGACGGTCACGGCGGTGGCGTCGCCGACCTCGAACGCGATCTCGGGGTGGCGCGCGCGGGCCCGCTCGATCACCTCCGGCAGATAGTCGATTCCTTTGCGACGACCGCTCGACAGCGCCGCCAACAGCTCCCCCTCGCCGCACCCGACCTCGAGCACCGAAGCGTCGGCCGGGATCATCCGCCCCAGCGCCGCGATCAGATCCTGGTGCAGAAAATCGCCGCCGGCATGTCGGGGCGCCTCGCCCGCGCGCCGGTAGAACTCCCGCCAGGTCGCCTCCAGCGCCTCCGTCCGCGACGGCGGCTTACCGAAAGCAGCGCCCGACTCGACCGCGTCGGGGGAACCGGAAGCACCACGCACTTCAGCGCCCGATTCGATCGCGTCGGGGGAGGCCGAGCTTTGCTGGTCCGAGCCCATCGCGGGAGGGGTTGGGAACATTATTCATCGGTCGGGAGCGTGTAGCGTTGCTTGAACTTCTCACCGGGGTGAATCGTGATGTTCTCGCTGTAGTCGATCTGCATGTCGGAGCGCTTGAAGGCCAGCCGGTGCTTGCCGCACGGAATCTTGTAGTCGACGAAGGGGGTGTGCTTGGTGGTGTTCTTGCCGTCGATCCAGACCTCGGACCAAGGCGTCGAGTTCACGGTCATGGTGCAGTCGCCGCCCGTGGCCGCCGGCGCCGCGCTCTCCTTGTCGCCGTCGTCGGCGCTGGCCTGCGCGCCGTCGGCGGCGGCCGCCGCCTCGTGCGGCTTCTTGTGACGCCCAGCGGACGAGCTCCCGCCGCCCGCGTGGTGCGCCGGGGAAACGGCGCTGGCCTCGGGCGCGGATGGCCGCGTAGATGGAGGCGGTGGCGGAGCGCCTGGCTCCGGCGGTGGGGTGGCCGCCGCCACCTCGGGATGCGCCGCCGGCTTCGAGCTGGACGACTCGCCGCCGGCCGGGATCAACATGGCGTGGACCTTCCTAATCGATCCCGGATCGACCTCCACCTCCTGCCGCCAGGGCTTGAAGCGGTTCTCGCCTTTGATCTCGAGGACGTGGTGTCCCGGCGCGATCCGGAAGGCACGGAAATCGGTTCGCGCCTGCTGGCCCGAGGCCCCCTTGATGGGCGCACCGTCCAGCCAAACCAGGCCGCCCGGCGGTTCGCTGGTGAGCTCGAAGCCGGTGTCGGGCGAAGGCTCGAGCGTCACCGAGAGCGGCAATGGCTCACCCGCCTTGAGCTCGATGTTCTGATCGCTCCGCACGTATCCGTCGCGCGTCACCGACAACGTATAGGGCCCCGGCGGCCGCTCGAGCGAGATCGGCGAGTGGTCGCCCACCTTGGCGTTGTCGATCAGCACCACGGCGTCGGCCGGAACGGTGGATAGCTCGATCCGCCCAGGCCGATTGGTCGTGCTGCGGTACCAGAATCCCCCGGCGGCGCCGGCCACGACCAGCACCGCGAGTGCGGCGTAGAGCCCGCCGCGCTTGGGGCGCGAACGCGAGACCTCGTCGGCGAAGTTGCCGGTGCCAAAGGGCGCGGCGGTGGGTGGCGGCTGATATGCCGGCCGAACCGCCGTTGGCTGCAGGCGCGGCTGCGGGGGCGGCGGCGGAGCCGGGACCAACGGAACCGGCGCCAGCGAAACTGGCGGCGGCGGCAACACCACGGGCGGAAACGACTTGCGAAGCCGCGCCTCGCCGGTCGGTGCGCTCGGCGGCGGCGGCGGCAGGGAGG
>DASRLC010000587.1:0-35508 GCA_035648655.1 Polyangia bacterium | reverse complement strand
ATCTTGAACGTGTTGGAACAGAGCGGCCTGGCCAAGATGCTGGCCGAGCCGACGCTGGTCGCGCTGTCGGGCCAAGAGGCGAAGTTCCTGGTCGGCGGCGAGTTCCCGATCCCGATGTCGAGCAGCCTGGGCGCCATCTCGGTGCTGTGGAAGAAGTTCGGCATCATCTTGAACTTCACCCCCACCGTGATCGCCGACGGCGCGCTACACCTGAAGCTGTCGACCGAGGTCAGCGACGTCGATCCGACCCGCTCGGTCACCATCGGTGGCATCTCGATCCCCGGCCTCACCTCGCGGCAAAGTGAGACCACGGTTCGTCTGGCCGACGGGCAGAGCTTCGCGATCGCCGGCCTGCTCTCCGACAAGGTGCAGTCGTCGATCAGCAAGATCCCGCTCCTGGGCGACATCCCGATCCTGGGCGCGCTGTTTCGCTCGGTCAGCTATCAGCGCAACGAGACCGAGCTTTTGGTGGTGGTGACCGCGCACCTGGCCAAGCCGGTGGCGCCGCACGACGCGCCCCACCTGCCGACCGAGAACGAGCTCAACGATCCGAACGACATCCAGCTCTTCTTGCTCGGCAACGACGGCGGCGGCGGCCGGTCGTCCGACAGCGCCGACGCCATGAAGGAGGCCGCGGCCGACGGGCCGGGGCGGGCCGGCGGTCACAAAACTGCCATGAAGGATCGCGGGCCCACCGGCGAGCTGGGATTCATCCGTTAGGCTTGAGACATCATGTCGAGACCAACCGTCATGCTTCTTGGAATGGACGACGCGCAACAGGCCGATCTGCGCCTGGCGCTCAAAGACGTGGCCAACGTCGTTCGCTCCAAGACGCCCGCCGAACAGATCGCCGACGAATACCGCAGCCTGAACCCGGGCGCGGCCATCGTATCGGTCCGCTCGGATACCCCGGCGCGCTTCGGCCTCATCCACAACATCTCGGCGGCCGGCGGCGTCGTGATCGTCGTGTCCGAGGCCAAGGACCCCGAGCTGATCCTGCGCTCGATGCGGGCCGGGGCGCGGGAGTTCGTGCTCGAGAGCGATCACGAGGAGCTGCGGGTGGCGGTGCGCACCCACGCCAAGGTCACCTTCGGCACCGGCGAGCTCGGGCAGGTGGTCACCATCTTCGGCGCCAAGGGGGGCGTGGGCGCCACCGCCATCGCCACCAACCTGGCCGGGGCCATGCAGCGCCGATCGCTGCGCGTCTGCCTGGTCGATCTCGATCTGTATTTGGGCGACGTGCTGGCCTTCCTGGACATCCCGGGCAGCTACTCGATCACCGACGTGCTCGCCAACATGAGCCGGCTCGATCGCGATCTGCTGGCCTCGTCGGTGACCAAGCACCGCTCGGGCGTCAACGTGCTCGCGCAGAGCAGCAAGGTCGAAGAGGCCGAGCAGATCAAGGCCCCCGACGTGGCGGCGTTGCTGGAATTTCTTCGCCGCAACTACGACTTCGTGATCGTCGACGGCGTGCGCGGATTCGACGAGATCTCGTTGGCCGCGCTGGACGGCAGCCAGCACGTCTTCATGACGCTCACGCAGGACGTGCCCGCGGTGCGCAACGGCCAGCGCTGCCTCGAGCTGTTCGGGCGGCTGCAGTACGATCAGGGGCGCATCAAGTTGCTGCTCAACCGTTACCAGAAGGCCTCCAAGATCACCGTCGAGGTGGTGGCGGAGACGCTGGGGCAGCCACTCACGCACACCATCAGCAACGACTTCTTGCTGCTCATCGACGCCATCAACCGCGGTGTCCTGCTGACCGAGGTGGCGCCGCGGGCCCGCATCACCCAGGACATCGAGGGACTCATCCCGCATCTGCTGCCGGAGCGGGCGCCGCGCCTGCGGCGGCAGAGCTTGCTCGGGACGCTGTTCGGAAAGAAGGTCGCCGATGGGACTACGTGATCGCCTGATGAAGAACGAGCCGGCCACCGGCTCCTTTTCGGCGACCGTTCCGCGGACCCCCTCGGCGCGGCCGGCCACCATCCCCAACGCCAACCCCGACGCCTACCACGAGCTCAAACACGAGCTGCACCAGAAGCTGGTCGAGAAGCTGGACCTGGCGACCATCGAGCGACTGCCCCGCGAGCAGCTGCGCGACGAGCTGCGGCTCATCATGAATCAGATCCTGGCCACCAGCGATCTGCCGCTCAACCGCGTCGAGCGCGAGCAGATGGTCGAGGAGCTGCTGGATGAGGTGACCGGCCTCGGGCCGCTCGAGCCGCTGCTGGCCGACACCACCATCTCCGACATCATGGTCAACGGGTTCAACACCGTTTACGTCGAGCGCTTCGGCAAGCTGGAGCTGACCAATGTCCGCTTCCGCGACAACGCGCACCTGCAGCAGATCATCGTGCGCATCGTCTCGCGCGTGGGTCGCCGGATCGACGAGTCATCGCCGATGGCCGACGCCCGCCTCCCCGACGGCGCGCGCGTCAACGCGATCATCCCGCCCCTGGCGATCGACGGTCCGGTGCTCTCGATCCGCCGCTTCGGTGGCTCGCCGCTGCGCGTGAAAGACATGGTCGCCATCAACAGCGCGACGCCCGAGATGCTGGCGTTCCTGGCCGCCTGCGTGAAGGCCAAGCTCAACTGCCTCATCAGCGGCGGTACCGGCACCGGTAAGACCACCATGCTCAATGCGCTGTCGTCGTTCATCCCCGAGGGCGAGCGCGTCGTCACGATCGAGGACGCGGCCGAGCTGCAGCTGCAGCAGCGGCACGTCGTGCGGCTCGAAACCCGCCCGCCCAACATCGAAGGCAAGGGCGAGGTGCTGGCGCGCGACCTGGTGAAGAACGCGCTGCGTATGCGCCCCGACCGCATCGTCATCGGCGAGTGCCGTGGCGGCGAGGTGCTCGACATGCTCCAGGCCATGAACACCGGCCACGAGGGGTCGATGACCACCGTGCACGCCAACACCCCGCGCGACGCGCTGTCGCGCATCGAGGCGATGGTCGGCATGGGCGGCATCAACATGTCCGAGACGCTGATCCGGCAGACCATCGCCCGCTCGGTCAACACCATCATCCAGCTCACGCGCGGCACCGATGGCAAGCGGCGCATCACGAGCATCTCGGAGATCACCGACATGCAGTCGGGCGTCATCACGATGCAGGAGATCTTCAAGTTCGAACAGACCGGCACGGACGCCGCCGGGAAGATCATCGGGCAGTTTCGCTTCACGGGCATCCGGCCGCGGGCCCTCGATCGCATCGAGCGCTACGGAATCGATCCGGCCGAGATCATCAAGCCGTACCTGTAGCGAACGGGTCATGCAGATCATCCTCATCGGGGTCCTGGCGTTCACGGCGGTGGCGGTGATGGAGGCGCTTTTCTACACGCTGCGCTTCCTGACCGACCGGCGGAAGGACGAGCTCAAGCGGCGCCTGTCGTCGCTGGGAACCTCGGAGGGCAAGGGGGCCATCACCGGTCTGCTGCGCAAGGGCAAGCTCTCCTCCAACGCGACGTTCGACGCGATCTTGCGATCGATCAAGATCACGGCGCGGATCGAGAACATCCTCGAGCAAACCGAGCTCGAGATGACGGTCGCGCGCCTGCTCGGCTACTGCGCCGGCGGCGCCTTCGTGGGGCTGGTCCTCGGTCTGCTCAGCGACGGCGGCTGGCTGTCCGTGCTCCTGGTGGTGCTCTTCGGCTGGCTGCCATTCGCCTTCGTGCTGTTCATGCGCTCGCGGCGGACGCGCAAGCTGTCCGAGCAGCTTCCGGAGGCGCTGGAGATGATGGCCCGTTCGTTGCGCGCCGGACACGCGCTGTCCAGCGCGTTCAAGATGGTGGCCACCGAGATGCCGGCGCCCGTCTCGGTCGAGTTCGGGCGTGCCTTCGAGTCGCAGGAGCTGGGGCTCCCCTTCGAAAAGGCGGTCTCCGACATGACCCGCCGGGCGCCCGAGAACCAAGACCTCAAGATCTTCGCGCTCTCGGTCATCGTACAGAAGGAGACCGGCGGCAATCTGGTCGAGATCATCGAGAAGATCGCGGATACCGTGCGCTCGCGTTACCGCTTTCAGGGAAAGCTGGCCGGCCTCACCGCGGAGGGCCGCATGTCGAGCTACATCGTCGGCGCGCTGCCATTTCTCTCGCTGCTCTTCATGCTGTTCGCGAATCGCGCCTACGTGATGCCGCTCTTCACGAGCGACGGCGGCCACATGATCCTGGGCGGGGCCCTCGTCATGTGGACGCTGGGCTTCTTGTGGATGCGCGAGATGAACAAGGTGACCATCTGATGGGAGATCTCTTCGCGGGCGTCAGCATCGAGCTCATCATCGCGGCGGCAGCCGGGCTGGTCTTCATCGTGCTGCTCGTCATCGGGGCGCGATCGATGGGCGGGCGTCACGATGTCGTGATCGACCGGCTCGAGCGCACCACGCATGGGATGGATCTGGTCGCCATCGATCAGAAGACGCCCGACAAGACGCTGGCCCGGATCGCCAACATCCTGCGGCCGCTGGCGCGCCTCGCCAAGCCCTCACAAGGCGACGAGCTGTCGCGGATCAACCTGACGCTGGTGCATGCCGGCTACCGAAGCGACAACGCGGTCGAGGTCTACCTGGGCGTCAAGTTGCTCTTGGTGCCGGTGGCCTTCCTGCTGCTCTGGTTCATCAATGGCAGCTCCGACAAGCCCATGGAGTTCCCGATGAACTTCTGTGTGGCGCTGATCTTCATCGCGGTCGCGTTCTTCCTGCCGAACATCTGGCTCTACAACAAGACCAGCAAGCGCAAGCTGGCCATCGAACAGCCGCTGCCCGACGCGATGGATCTGCTGGTCACCTGCGTCGAGGCCGGCCTCTCGCTCGATTCGGCGATGGCGCGGGTCTCGCAAGAGATGGAGCTGGTCGCCCCCATCTTGGCGCAAGAGCTCAAGCAGACGATGTTCGAGATCCAGGCCGGCGTCCGCCGCTCCGACGCCTTTCACCGACTTTCGAACCGCACCGGGGTGGCCGATCTGAAGTCGCTGTCGGCCATGATCATCCAGACCGAGCTCTTCGGCACCAGCGTGTCGCGCGCGCTGCGGGTCCACTCGGAAGGCATGCGGACCAAGCGCATGCAGGTGGCCGAGGAGAAGGCCGCCATGATCTCGGTCAAGATGACGGTGCCGCTGATTCTGCTGATCCTGCCGTCGCTCATGGCGGTGGTGCTCGGCCCGGCCGCCCTGATGGTCATGAGCTCGATGGGGGGCAAGTGAGGCGCGGCGCTTGGTGCGCGCTGGCGGCGTTGGTGCTGGCGGCGCTGCAGGCCTGCGCGACCAGCGAGTCCGCCAAACGCACCCCGACCGACGTGGCCCGCCTCAATCTGGCCCGCGAACTCACCCAGCGCGGCGATTGGGGCCGCGCCTTCGAGCTGCTCGACGACATCCACCGGCAGCACCCCGACGATCCCGATGTGCTCACGCTGCGCGGGATCGTGTACCGCGAACGGGGACTCTTCCCGGACGCCGAGGCCGATCTGCGCGCCGCGCTGCGGGCCACGCCAAATTCGGCCGAGGCGCACGCGGCGCTCGGCATTCTATACGACGTCGAGATGAGCCCGGCCGCGGAGGCCGAGCACCGCGAGGCGGTGCGGCTTTCGCCGAACAACCCGGCCTACCTCAACAACCTGGGCTTCTCGCTATTCCTGCGCCAGCACTTCAGCGACGCCATCAAAGAATACGAGAAGGCGGCGACGCTGGCCCCGCTGTCGCGGCGCGTGCGCACCAACATGGGGTTCGCGTACGCGGCGCTGGGCGATCTGCCGCGCGCCGCGCGCGAATTCACGATGGGTGGGACCGAGGCCGAGGCCAAGAACAACCTGGGTTTCGCCTACGAGCGTCGCGGCGACATGAGCAACGCCTACGACCTGTACCTGCAGTCGGTGCGCATCGATCCGACCGCCGACCGCGCGCGCTCCAACCTGGTCCACGCCGCGGTGGTCTTGGGCCGTCCGGTTCCCCCCGAAGCCGCTGCGCCGCCGAAGCCGGCGGTCGATTCGGCGCCGACATCGACGTCGATATCGACATCGACCCCCGACCTGCCCGCGGCGGCGCCTGCCGATCCGGTGCCGGCGTCTCCGATTTTCGTTCCACTGACCGAAAAACCAGAGGCCACACCATGACGACATCGACCAAACCGACCCAAGCCGACGGCCCGACGCTGGCGACCGGAACGACCGAGCCGGTGGAGGCACAGTCCAGGCGGCGCGGCCGGTGGCTGCTGGCGCTGGCCTGGGTGGCCGGGGCGGCCCTCGGGGGCGGCTGCAGCCACGAGCACCTCAACCCGAACTACGGCATGGCCTACAACGCCTGGTTCACGGCGCAGCACGTCCGCCACCAACCGGCCGATTCCGACGCCACGCAGCGGGCGCTCGGGGGTCTCGACGCGCAAGAGGCGGCCTCCATCTCCAAGAACTACCGAAAGACCAGCGGCGGCCAAGCCGACACCGGGCAGGGGCAGATGGTCATGATCGGCCAAGCGCGCGGCGGCACCGAGTCCTACACCCCGCCCCCTTCGGTTCCGGGCGGAAACTGACGAGAGCACCCGTAGGGGGCAAGCCATGCGCCTGACGTTCGGGCGACCGAAGCGCAAGCGAGCACAACAGCGCGGGGCCGCGGCGATCGAGTTCGCTCTTTCGCTGGTGTTGTTGATCCCGCTCATCTTCGGGATTCTCGACTACGGGTACTACTTCTACGTGGCCGTGAGCACCGTCGAGGCCACCCGCGTGGTCGCCCGGCAGATCGCCGGTCAGAACGTCGGCTCCGCCGTGGGCGCCTGCGGCAGTGCCGCCGCGACAGCCGCCATCGCGGTCGTCACGACGCCCGCCACCAGCGCCGGGGTCGCCTACATGAATCAGGTCGGCATGCGCCAGGGTCCCAATACCACCGTGACGGCGACCTGTGGGACGGCGCCGGTCACCCCGACCTGGAACGTGAAGGTCCAGGTCGACTTCCGTCCGCTGGTCGGATTCCTGCGCGCCGGAATGCACGCCTCGACCAAGACCGCCGGGTACGTCGAGTTCAGCCAGTCGCTCTACGTCGCGGGCCAATGAGGCGTCGTCGAGCTACTGATACAGCGTTACGGCCCCGCCGCCCCCGCCGCCACCTGCGTTGATCGTCCAGTCCGGCCCCGAGACGTTGACCTCGTTGCCCACCAGAGATCCGTCGATGGTGAAATCGGGTCCACCCATGTTGATGCAGCCGGCGGGAGCATAAAGAGAGCCGTTGAGGGTCACGTTGGAGTTGCCAACGTTGATGGCCGGATGGCCACTCACGCAACTGTCTGCTGCGGTGCTGAAGGCGATGAGATTGTTGGTACCGGGATAGGGGATCATATTGGTGATTGCTGGACTGCCGATGTCGATGTCGCCCGTCGCAAGCAGGGTGACGCCGAGCGCGAGGATGGCAGAGCCCGAGCTGAGATTGATGTTTCCGTTTGCGCAGTAGACGCCGGGCGCCACGACGCCGAGGGGGTCGGGAACGTTGTACGTCCCGACGGGCGTCGTGAGATCGGTGCCGAAGCTGCAGGCCGGGAAGCTCATGATGTTGTAACCCCACGGATCGGGGGTCGGCGGACCTTGGCCGAGGCCGCCGGTGGGTTGGCCGACAGGCCCTCGCCAGGGCGTAGGCGGGGGGCACAGGCTGCTGTTGGTGACCGAGCCAATATCTGTGTCGCCGCCGCCGGTGTAGTCGCTGAGCGGACCGTTGCTCTCGAGGTCGCCGGTGATTGTGAAAGGACCGCCACCGAGGGCCAGGCCGGTCGATGCGCCGCAGCCCCCCCCCGCCCAGATGGCGGGATCCGACCCGGCTTGGGCAGCGATCGAGGTGGCCGTCATCGTCTTGGAGCCGAGCCCGAAGATGTGTCCGAAGATCGGGGCCTGCGCGCTGCTGATGGTGACCTGGATCTGCTTCGCGGCCGGCGAGGTGACGCTCACAGTGTTGCCGGCCACGCCATCCGTGTAGCCGTTCTTGGTCGCCATGCCGGTGGCCTTGGCGGTCGAGGTGCCGTCGCTCAGACCCTTGCCACCCGCCAACGCCGCCGCGTCGGTCACCGCCTGAAGCGATCGCTCGCGCGTGTACATGAAGCCCGCGTCGACCGCCAGCGCGCCCAGCGCGAAGAGAAACGTCATCGACGCCGCCATCACGATCGCCACGCTGCCGCGTTGCCGGCGATCGACGGACGATATTTTGATGGCCGGGCTCATTCGACCGTGATCGCGCTGGTCGAGGTGAAGGTCCGCGAGGCGAACTTGGAGAAAAACGTCAAAAATGCGCTGTAGTTATAGGTCGCGCTGACGGTCGCCGTGTCACCGGCGGCGCGGGTCGTGAAGCCCTTTGTGGACGCGCCATTGGTGATCGTCACGGTGACCGACCCAGTCGTGAGCCCCAAAAATGGCGCCGCCGCCACGACCGCGTTTTGAACGTTGAGCAAGGCCGGCGTTTGCGGCATCGATGCCATCCGGCTGCCCACGATGACGGCGTAGTTCAACATGCAGCGCGTGACGACGAACCGGCCGCCGTCGATCGCCCCGAACAAGAGGATCAGCAAGAGCGGAATCACCAGCGAGAACTCGACCGCGTAGCCGCCGCGCTGGCGCCGATCGGAGCTGCGGCGAAGCCAAGATGCAACTCGCACGGGTTGATTATATCTCGGCCGATTGGGCTCCGGAACTGAATGCCGCCGCCGCGTCGCGCTGCCGAGAGGCGTTACCCACATCGCCCACACCGTCGTCTGTCGGCGTTTGGCTGGGCCAGCAGAGCGTCACGAATAGGGCCACCCCGACCAACGCGTGCAGACCCAGCAGCACCGTCCCCGCCGGGCCGACCGGGAGCGGGCCGGCCCAGGCGGCCAGCCGTTGCCGCGGGATGCTCAGGAGCGCCAGCAGGACGATCGCGATCGTCCGGTGGCGCGTTCCGCCGTCGCGCGCCAAGACCGCCAGCGGGGCCAGCAGCATCAGCACGACGTGGCTCCAGCCGAGCGGGTTGAGCAGAACCGGCAGGGTGAGCCAAGCGGCGAGCAGGCGCGACTCGGATGCCGGCGTCCCGGCCCGATGTCGCCGGATCGGCAGCGTAGCGCCGATCGCCGCGGCCAGCAGAGCGAGCTCCGTCAGTCCGAAGGCGGTTGCGGCCAGGCGCGGCGCCACCAACAGCGCCCGCGAGAAGGGGTTACTGGTCAGCAGACGGGCGTAGACGCCGTCGAGCGAGGCGGTGTTGGCGATCCAGGGTGCCCAGACCGCCGCGTTGTGCGGGCTCTCGGCCAGAAAAGCCCTCCACGCGTCCGGCCCGACGACGACCAGCGCGATCAGCGCCGCCAGGCCGGCGGTCAGCAGCAACGCCACCGCCGCCCGGCGCCGCCGCAGCAGCAGGAAACCCAGCAGCACGACCGGGGTCGCCTTGAGCGCGGCCGCGACCCCGAAGGCAATGCCGGCGCGCTGCGGGCGTCCAGCCTCGAACGAGCGCAGCCCGGCCGCCAGCAGAGCGGCCAACCAGATCGACCACTGCCCTTTTTCGAGGCAGTGCAGGGTGGGTGGCCAGAGCGCCAGCGCCAACGTCAGCAGCGCCGCCGGAATGGCCGCCGGTGGCCGATCCGGCCTCCAGATTCCGACCAACGAGCGCGCCAGCCAGCCGAGCGCGATCAACGACAGACCGGCCCAGGCCAGCGCGGCGGCCCGCCACGGCAGGCGGGCCAGCGGCAAGACGGCGGTGGTCGCCGGCGGCGGGTGGATGAAGTAGGGCCCGCCGTAAAGGCCGACCGCCGGCGCGCCGTAGGCGAGGGCCCGCCGATTCCCCGCCTCGCCGTCCAGCGGCGGCCCGCGCCCGTCTTCGAGGCGCGCCCGCGCCGCCACGTAGTCGCGCACGAAGTCGGCCGGCTGGCGCAGGCCGCGCACGGCGTCCACCAACGGCGCGCCTGCCGCCGAGAGCCAGCACGCGATCACCAGCGCCGCGGCTCCGAGCCGCCAGGTCGGTTTCAAGATTCTCGCGCTTTCTGCAGATATTATAGGGCCATTCCTATCGCCTCGACCGCTCGAACGGTATCCCTCGACGCTGGCGGCGACGCCTCCGCCACCCCCGGCGCGCGCGCCGCCGGGGCCGTCGCCGGCGTTCGCTTCGATCGTTTCTTGCTCGGGCCGGCGGCGGACTTCTTCTGCTTCGGGCCGGGCGCGACGCTGTTGGTGGCGGGCGGACTGCTGGCGTTGCAGCGTATCGGCGGCGCCGCCGCCGCGGTGTCCGCCACGCTGACGATCTCGTTGGTGCTGCTCTTCGTGGGGCCGCACTACGCCGCCACCTATCGGCGGGCGTACACCTCGCTGGCGGTGCTGCGGGCCCACCCCTGGGTCACGCTGGCGGCGCCCCCGATCCTGATCGCAACGGCCGTCGTCGCGGTTCGCCATCCGACCACCGTCGGAATCGCCTACTTCGGCCTCTACGTGGCCTGGTCGGGATATCACTATTCGGGGCAGTCGCTGGGGTTGGCGATGCTCTATCCGCTGCGGCAAGGGGTGCGGCTCGAGCCGCGAGAAAAGCGGCTCATCTCGCTGCCGCTCTATGTGTCGTGGATTCTTTCGTTGTTGGGCCTGTTCCGGCTGTCGACCAGCGCCCGCAACCCCGCGTACCAGGCGGTGCGGGGCGCCTACACCGGGCCGCCACTGCCGAGCTGGGTGGCGACCGTCGGGCTGGCGGTTTTGGCGGTCAGCCTGCTCGGCGTCGTGTACGTCGCGCGCGCCCGGCGCCGGCGCGGCACGCCGTTGCCATGGCCGACCTACGCGGTCCTGTCGGCGCAGATCTTGTGGTTCACCATTGGGCTCTATCAGCCGTTCTTCAACATCACGCTGGTGCCGGTCTTTCACGCCCTGCAGTACCTGGGGCTGACCAGCTGGCACGCCTGTAACGGCAAAGGAGATGGCGGCACCAGGCATTTCGGCGCCTACGCGCTGGTCGTGCTGGTGCTGGGGTTGGTGATCAACCCGGGGCTTTTCAAGATCTGGGGCGGCGCCGGCGGTGGCAGCGAGCTGTTGGTGGCCGCCGCCATCACCAGCTTCGTGAACCTGCACCACTTCTTGCTCGATGGACGCATCTGGCGCCTGCGCGAGCGCCGACTCGTCCAATCGATGACCGCATGACGCGGGGCCCGGCCCTGGCCCCCTCGAAGGTGGAGGCGGGCGGCGCGCGTGGGCTGACGTTCGATCGCATGGCCGTCGGCCTGCTCTTCGTGGGGATCGCCGTGGTGGCCGCGCTGACGCCGGCGCAAAACGACACCTTCTGGCACCTGCGCGCGGGCGCCGACATCTGGGCCACCGGCCGGGTCCCGAGGGTCGACAGCTATTCGTACACCGCGGCGGGCGCGCCCTGGCCGGATCACGAGTGGCTGGCGCAAGCGCTCATGTACGGCGTTTACCGGGCGGGCGGCATGCCGGGGCTCGAGCTCGGCGCCGCGGCGCTGCTCCTGGCCACCGCGGCGACGATCTACCGGCTGATGGTCGGTCCGCGGCTGACACGCTTCGCGTTGCTGGCGATCGGCCTGGCGATCTCATCCTGCGTCTGGACGCTGCGGCCTCAGATCCTGTCGTTGCTGCTGCTGGTCGTGCTGGTCTGGTTGTTGGCGCGCGATCGTTTCGTCGTGATCCCGCCGCTGTTTTTGGTTTGGGCCAACGCGCACGGGGGCGTCGCGCTCGGCGGGTGGGTGTTGCTGGTGGCCACCGCGGCGGCCATCGGGCGGGCGTCGATCGTGGGCGGCGCCGGCGATCAGCGGCGGGCGGCGGCGCTGGCGCTGGTGTTGCCGGCCTCGGGTTTGGCGGTGACGGCCACGCCGCTCGGCTGGGGAATCTTTCACTTCGTGGTCGCCTCGACGGCCCGTTCGATCGGCGCCCAGATCAGCGAGTGGTACGCGCCGCGGCCCGACACCGTCGTCGGCGCCGCGTTCTGGGCCGCCGCGCTGGCGTTGGTTGGGCTTTGCCTGGTCCGGCGGCACGCGCTGGCGGGTGGAGATTGGACCGATTGGGTGGTGGTGGCGGCGGCGTGGGCGCTGCTGCCGTTCGCGATGCGCTCGCTGCGCAACGTGGGGCCATTCCTGACGCTGGCGACGCCGGCCGCCAGCCGCTGCCTGGGTCCCCAATTCCGCCTTCGCTTTGGCCGCGGGCTGCGCGCCGCCAGCCCCGATCATCCGGACGCCAATCGGTCGTTGTTGGTCGCGGCCGGCTTGACCGCGCTGGCGATCGTCCCACTCATTTGGAAGAGCGCCGCCGAGCGGCTCGGTTGGCGGCCGATCGGCGACGGCGCGCTGGCGGCGCTGCGCGCCTGTCCCGGGCGGCTTTACAACCAGTATGACGACGGGGGGACGCTGGTCTGGTTCGCGCCGGACAAACCGGTCTTCATCGATGGCCGGCAGGATCCCTATCCGCCGTCGTTCTTGCAGCAGGACCTGGCGATCGAGCGGGGCGCCCCCTACCGCAGCCTGTTCGAGCGTTACCGGATCGGCTGTGCTTTTCTGCCATCGTCATCGGCGATGGCGTCGCGGCTGCGCGCCGACGGGTGGCGCCCAAGGTTTGGCGACGATCGCTGGACCGTGCTGGAGGCGCCGTGAAATTCGATCGGATGGTCCTCGGGATCCTGCTGGCCGGATGGGGAATCTTGGCGCTGCTCATGCCGGCGCACAGCGACACCTTCTGGCACCTGAGGGCCGGCGCCGACATCTGGCGGACGCGGCACGTTCCCCAGATCGACAGCTACTCCCACACCGTGGCGGGAAAGCCGTGGCCCGATCATGAGTGGCTGTCGCAGGCGGGCATGTACCTCTGCTACCGGCTGGGCGGCATGCCGGGGCTCGAGCTCGGCGCGGCGCTGCTGGTGTCCGTCGCCGTGCTGCTCTCCTATCGGCTGATGGTGGGACCGCTGCCGACGCGCCTCGCGCTGATGGCGGTGCCGCTCACGGTGTCGTCGCTGTTGTGGGTGCTGCGGCCGCAGATCGTTTCACTGTCGCTGTTGATGGTGCTGGTCTGGTTGTTGGCGCGGGAACGCCACCGCTTCATCCCGGTCCTGTTCTTGATCTGGGCCAACGCGCACGCGGGGGTGGTGCTGGGCGGCCTGGTGCTGGCGGCCGCGACCGGCTGCGCCGCCCTGCGGTTCTCGGCCACGCGCGCGGCGGCGGATCGCCGGCGCCTGCTGACGCTCGCGGTTGGGCTGCCGATGGCGGCGTTGGCGGCGGCCGCCACGCCGCTCGGCTTCGGGATCTATCGCTTCGTGCTGGAGTCGACCGCCCGGCTGCGCGCCGAGCACATCCTCGAGTGGGGGCCCCCCTGGCCGACCGGGCCGTTCGAGGTGACATTCTGGTTGCTCGCGCTCGGTTTCCTGGCCCTGCTGGTTTGGCGGCGGCGTCAGCTCGCCGCGGCGGACTGGGCCACTCAAGTCATCGTGGCGTCCGCGGTGGCGGTCCTGGTGCTCGCCTTTCGATCGCTGCGAAACATCGGACCGTTCCTGACCGTGGCGACCCCGGCCGCCAGCCGGCTCTTGGGGCCGATTTTTCGCTTTCGCTTCGAGACGCGCGCGAAGACCGCGGGCCCGGCGATCGCCAGCCCAGATCATCCCGGCGTCAACCTGGTTCTCTTGGCGGGGGTTGCGGCGTCCGCGCTGGCGATCGTCGCGCTCTGCTGGAAAAACGACGCCCAGCGGCTGCAGTGGCATCCCATCACGGCCGAGGCCCAGCGCGCGCTTCGGGGCTGCCCAGGCCGGCTCTACAACCATTACTACGAAGGCGGCTACCTGATCTGGTTCGTGCCGGAGCAGCCGGTCTTCATCGACAACCGCCAGGATCCCTATCCCGTCTCGCTGCTGGCGGAGGACATGGGCATCGAACGCGGGCAGCCGTACCGCCCGACCTTCGAACGCTACGGGATCCGCTGCGCCTTTCTGTCGAGCGCGTCGAAGATCGTCCCGCGCCTGCTGGCCGACGGCTGGCAAGTTCGGTTTCGCGACGACCAATGGGCGGTGCTGGCCGCGCCGGGAGCCGGCTGAATGCGGGTGGGCGCGCACGCCGAGGGGGCACCCAGCCGCCGGCTCGGACTGTCCTTCGAAGTGCTCGCCATCGGGCTGCTCTTCGTGGCGGTGGCCTTCCGCGCGCTGCTGATTCCCGCGCAGAGCGACACCTTCTGGCATCTGCGGGCCGGCGCCGACATCTGGCGCACGGGGCACGCGCCGCTCATCGACAGCTACTCGTTCACCGCGGCGGGGTTGCCCTATCACGATCACGAATGGCTCTGGCAAGCTCTGCTCTACGCCTGTTATCGCGTGGGCGGATTGCCGCTCTGCAATTCGATGGCGGCGGCCGTGGTGGTCGGAACGGTCGCGCTGGTCTATCGGATGACGGTCGGCTGCCGCGTCACGCGGTTCATCCTGTTGGTGATCGTCCTCGCGCCGGCGTCCTGCGCTTGGGCGTTGCGGCCACAGATCGTCACCTTGCTCGCGTTGGTCGTGCTGGTCTGGCTGCTCGAACGCGATCGATTCTGGGCAATACCATTTCTATTTCTGGCCTGGGCCAACCTGCACGCCGGCGTGCTGGCCGGTGGCCTGGTGCTGGGCGCGGCACTGGCGGCGGCCATCCTGCGCCGACTGCGCCATCGGGGCGTCGAGGATCGGCGCCGCCTACGGTGGTTGGCGGCGATCGCTGCGCTATCGGGGCTCGCCACTTGCGCGACGCCGCTGGGACTCGGTCTGTTTCGCTACGGCTGGGGGTTTGCGGCGCACGATCAGATCGCCTGGATCAGCGAGTGGGAGACCACGCTGCCGAGTGGCGGGTTGGGCGCGGTGTTCTGGATCGTCGCGGTCGCCTTCGTGCTGGTCTGTTTCAAACGGCGGCGCACGTTGGTCGACGGGCCGGCCGACACTTGGCGGGACTGGGTGGTGGTCGCGGCGGCCTGGGCGCTCTTTCCGCTGGCGTTTCGATCGCTCCGCAATATCTCTCCATTTCTGATGCTGGCCGCGCCGGCCGCCAGCCGCTTGCTCGGCGCCTCGTTTCGTTTCCGGCTTCCGAGACGCCGTCCCGCCGACGAGCCCGACGCGGACCATCCGCTGTTCAACCTGAGCCTGCTCGCCGGCGCCGGGGTGGCGGCGGCGGCGATCGTGGTCTTCGTCTGGACGCGGGCCCCCGAGGACGTCGGTTGGCGCCCCATCGGCGACAGCGCTCTGCGGGCCGTGCAGACCTGTGGGGGACCTCTTTACAACCGCTACGACGAAGGGGGCTTCCTGATCTGGTTCGCGCCCGAGCAGAAGGTCTTCATCGACAGCCGCCACGATCCATTCCCTCCGGCGTTCATGCACGAGGCCATCGACGTCCAGTACCGACGAAAGCCCTACCAACCACTGTTTGCGCGGTGGAAAATTCGCTGCGCCTTTTTGCCAGCCGACGCGGAGATCGCTTCGACCTTGCGGGGCGCGGGCTGGGTCACCCGCGCGCGAGATCGACAATGGGCGGTCCTGACGGCCCCACCGCCGGCACCTTGACGGCCAGACGAACGCTTACTGTTTGTGCTTGTTCTGCAGCTCGGCCACCGCGTCGAGCACCTGGCTGGCGCTGACCACCGGATCGACCTTGGGCCACACGCGCGCGATCTTGCCGTCGGGGCCGACCAGGAAGGTCACGCGCGCCGTCAGATCGACGCCGGGCTTCACCGACGGCACGTGGTAGGCGTGCTGCACGGAACCCGCCGGATCGGCGACCATCGGAAACGGGAGCTTGTAGTGCTCGCGGAAGGCGGCGTGGCTGGCGTCCGGATCGCGCGACACCGCGAAGATCGTGACGCCCGCGCGCGCGAACTTGTCGGACGAATCGCGGAACGCGCAGGCCTCCTTGGTACATCCGGCCGTCTCGTCCTTCGGATAGAAGTAGACCACCGAGAATTTGCCCTTCTGCGCCGAGAGCTTGACCGGCGCGCCGGCCGCGTCCTTGCCGGTCACGTCGGGGGCGGCCGCCCCCACCGGCAAAAGGGCGGCGGCGTCGCCGGCCTGCGCGGCAGTCGCGGCGGCGGGGATCGCCAACAGGACGAACAGAGGGAGCGCGTTGCGAAGGGTTGGGATCATGGGCCGAAGTCTGGACGCGCCCAGGCGCGCTGTCCATGTCCAGACTCGGCGGAGGCGCGGGGCGGCTCAGAGCACCTTGCGCAGGAACTGTCCGGTGTAGCTGGCGGCCACGCGCGCCACGTCGTCGGGGGTTCCCTGCGCGACGATGTGACCGCCGCCGGGTCCCCCTTCGGGACCGAGATCGATCACCCAGTCGGCGGTCTTGATGACGTCCAAGTTATGTTCGATGACGATCACCGTGTTGCCGGCGTCGACCAACCGGTTGAGCACCGACAGGAGCTGCGCGATGTCGGCGAAGTGCAGGCCGGTGGTCGGCTCGTCGAGGATGTAGACCGTGCGGCCGGAGGATTTCTTGGCCAGCTCTTTGGAGAGTTTGATCCGCTGCGCCTCCCCGCCCGACAGCGTCGTCGCCGATTGCCCGAGCTTGATGTAGCCGAGGCCGACCTCGCGCAAGGTCTCCAGCTTCTGTCGGATCTTGGGGATGTTCTCCAGGAACTCGCAGGCCTGGGTGACGGTCATGTCGAGCACATCGGCGATCGAAGCCTGGCGGTAGCGCACCTCGAGTGTCTCGCGGTTGTAACGGCGCCCGCCGCAGGCCTCACAGGCGATGTAGACGTCGGGCAGGAAGTGCATCTCGATGCGGATGATGCCGTCCCCCTGGCAGGCCTCGCAGCGGCCGCCTTTGACGTTGAACGAGTAGCGCCCCGGCTTGTACCCGCGCGCCTTGGACTCGGGCAGGTTGGCGAACAGATCGCGGATGTGCGTGAAGACGCCGGTGTAGGTCGACGGGTTCGAGCGCGGCGTGCGCCCGATCGGCGCCTGATCGATGTCGATCACCTTGTCGACGTGCTGCAGACCTTCCAGGCTGGCGTGTGGCTCGGGCGGCGTGCGCGATCGGTGCAGCCGTTGCGCCAGCGCGCGCAACAACGTGTCGATCACCAGCGTCGATTTGCCCGAGCCCGACACGCCGGTCACGCAGGTGAAGACGCCGATCGGAAAGGCCACCGTCAGATCGCGCAGGTTGTGGCCGGTGGCGTGCTTGATGGTGAAGTTGCGGTTGCCCGACTGGCGGCGTTGTCGTGGCACCTCGATGGCTTTGCGCCCCGAGAGATAGGCGCCGGTGATCGAGTGGGTGTTGCCTTCGATGTCCTCGGGGGCGCCGGCCGCCACGATTCGCCCGCCCAGCACCCCCGCGCGCGGGCCCATGTCGATCACGTGATCGGCGGCGCGGATGGTCTCCTCGTCGTGCTCCACCACGATGACGCTGTTGCCAAGGTCGCGCAGGCGGATCAGCGCCTCCAACAGCCGCGCGTTGTCCCGCTGGTGCAGGCCGATCGACGGCTCGTCGAGGATGTAAAGGACGCCGACCAGGGAGCTGCCAATCTGGGTCGCCAGCCGGATGCGCTGGGACTCGCCGCCCGAGAGCGTGGCCGCCGTGCGATCGAGCGACAGATAGTCGACGCCGACGTTGTTCAGGAACGACAGCCGGTCGCCCGACTCGCGCAGGATTCGCCCGGCCACCTCTTTCTGGCGCGCCGTGAGCGACAGGCCGCGCAGAAAATCGTGGGCCTCCCGGATCGTGAGCGCGGTCATCTCGGTGATGCTCTTGCCGCCGACCTTGACGAAGCGCGCCTCCTTGCGCAGCCGCGCGCCGCCGCACTCCTCGCAGACGGTCTGCGACATGTAACGGTGGAACTCGTCGTAGATGGCCTCGAAGTCCTCTTCGCTGGTGCGGCCCTGCTCGCGCCGACGCCGTTCGTATTCGTCGAACCGCCGCTGCAGGTTGGCCAGCACCCCCTCGAACCCGCGCTTGAAGCTGTGCTTGCGCCCGCTCTTCTCGAAGGCGAACTCGACCTCCTCGCCCGCCGATCCGTTGAGCAGCAACGCGCGCGCACTGCTGGGCAGCTTGTTCCAGGGGGTGTACTGATCGATCTCGAAGCGGGTCGAGACCGCGTCGAGGATCTGCCGGAAGAAGACGTTGTTCCGCCGCTCCCAGGGCTCGATGGCCCCTTCTTTGATCGACAGCTCTTCGTCGGGGACGATGAGGTCGGGGTTGAAGAACATCTTGGCGCCGATGCCGTCGCAGGCCGGACAGGCGCCGGCCGGGTTGTTGAACGAGAACAGCCGGGGCGCGATCTCCGGGTAGCTGATGCCGCAGGTGGTGCAGGCGAACTTCTCGGAGAACAACAGGTCGTCGCCGCCCAGCGGCGAGACCTTGACCACCCCCCCCGCCAGCTTGGCCGCCAGCTCGATCGAATCGGTCAGCCGCTGGCGGATGCCATCCTTTTTGACCAGGCGATCGACGAACACCTCGATGGTGTGGACTTTGTTCTTGGCCAGCGGCGGCGGCTCGGCCAGCTCGTGGAGCTCGCCGTCGATGTTGGCGCGCACGAAGCCGTCTTGGCGCAGCTTGGCCAAAAGCTCGGTGAACTCGCCTTTCTTTGCGCGGACCACCGGCGCCAGCACCGAGAACCGCTCCCCCTCGGGCAGCTCGAGCACGCGATCGACCATCTGCTGGATGGTCTGCGACGCGATCGGCTCGCCGCAACTCCAGCAATACACGGTGCCGATGCGCGCCCAGAGCAGCCGCAGGTAGTCGTAGATCTCGGTGGCGGTGCCGACCGTCGAGCGCGGGTTGCGCGAGCCGGTCTTCTGTTCGATCGAGATGGCCGGCGAGAGCCCCTCGATCGAGTCGACGTCGGGCTTGTGCATCTGGTCGAGGAACTGCCGCGCGTAGGCCGACAGCGACTCGACGTAGCGGCGCTGCCCCTCGGCGTAGATCGTGTCGAACGCCAGCGACGACTTGCCCGATCCCGACAGGCCGGTGATCACCACCAGCTTGTCGCGCGGGATCTCGACGTCGATGTTCTTGAGGTTGTGCTCGCGCGCCCCCTTGATGACGATCTTTTTCATTGCCGCGGCTGTTCCCCGAAAGGCCACCCCACAAGACCGTTCACGCTGCCAAGTCGGATTTCCAGCACCACCACTCTATCACGGCTTCCGCGACCGGAAACGCCCTGGGTCGGCCGTACCAGCGGCGGCGGTCGGCTTGGGCTTGGAGCCGGCTGGGTACGCTGGCGGGCGGCCGTATAATCGTCGGGTCTTGAGTGAGCTGAAGCAGTCCGAGATCTCGGATTCGCTGGCCGACCAGTGCCGGGGCGAGCCGGGAAAGCTACGCCCGGTCGTCGATCGCGCCCGCTGCGAGGGGAAGCGAGAGTGCGTCGCCGTTTGCCCCTACCACGTCTTCGAGGTGCGTCGCATCGCCGACGCCGACTTCGCGCGCCTGTCGATCCTCGGGCGCCTCAAGAGCCTGGCCCACCGCCGCCAGAGCGCCTACACGCCGCGCGCCGACGCCTGCCGGTCCTGTGGCCTGTGCGTGACCGCCTGCCCCGAAAAAGCCATCCGCCTGATCGCGGCGCCTTAGGCCAGCCTTAGGCCGCCCGCGCGCGCCGTCCGCTTTCAGGCTGATATCACCGCCTGCGAAAGCAGTCGGCGGCTATCGATCGGCCGCGGGGCGGGTGTCTGCCCCGCTGGCACCATCGCTGGACGAATGATTCGCGTCGGCGGTATCCGAGCCAGAATCCTTTGGAGCGGGGCAGGATGGGCAAAAACACTCGCTATGGCAGGTCCAATTTCGCGTGCCGGCCCGGCAGCCCGAAGGACATCGCGTTATGCCAACCGTTCCGTTCCCAAGATATTGGCAGTCGGAGGTGCAACGACTGGGTTCGTACGGAAGTTGTCGAGCGGTACGGGCTCCCCCCCGCGACGCTAAGGGCGATGCCCACCTGCAAGTTCGAGCAGCCCGCCTGAAACATTCCCTGCAACCCCGCGGGGAGGGGCATGGCGAGCGTAGCGAACGCAGCTTGGGGAAACGGCAGGAGATTCTGGTATCCGACGAAGGCATGATAGATGCCCTGGGCGGGACAGGTCAGGAAGATCTAATAGTTGCCTCGGAAAAGGAGCTCGCCTTCCTGGTAGACGTTGGTTAGGTGCTCGCTCACGGTTGGGAACGGAGACCGATGGAGGTCAGCTATCGGCTTCCGCGAGAGCCAAACCGCCCCGCTTCCGCGAGAGCCAAACCGCCCCGCGAAATTGGACCTGGAAGCGGCTTGCCGTTGCCACCGGCGCAGACCAGGAACTCGCTGGGGGCAGGGGCCAGTGCGTCGGTCACAGCGATGCCTGTTCAATGCAAAAGGCGATACGGTTTTTCCCGATTTGGGTTCTAAAGCGCTCGGCGTGACATCCGGCCCGCCAGATCCAAGGCGGCCAAAAAGCTGTCGGCGCGGGCCCTCCCGGTGCCGGCGATGTCGTAGGCGGTGCCGTGATCGGGCGAGGTGCGGACGAACGGAAGCCCCAGCGTCAGGTTCACGCCGTCGTCGAAGTGCAGCAGCTTGAGCGGGATGAGGCCCTGGTCGTGGTAGAGGGCGACCACCGCGTCGAACTCGCCGCGCGCGGCCTGGCGGAAGACCGAGTCGGGGACCAGCGGGCCGCTCACCGTGGCGGCCAGACCGGCGGCCGCGATCCGCGCGCGCGCGATCTCGATCGCGGGGCGAACCAGGCGCTCCTCTTCGTCGCCGAAGCGGCCGGCCTCGCCGGCGTGGGGGTTGAGCCCGGCCACCGCCACGCGCGGGGCGGCGAACCCGAAACAGCGCGCCAGCCCGTCGGCCGTCAGCCAGATCGTCGAGGCGATCCCCTCGGCAGTCAGCAGGCGCGGCACGTCGCGCAGCGGGACGTGGGTAGTCGCCACGGTCACGCGCAGCGCCGGACCGGCCAGCATCATCGCGAACTCACGGACGCCGGCGCGCGATGCCAGATATTCGGTGTGGCCGGGGAAGGCGAAGCCGGCGCGCGCAATCCACTCTTTCGAGATCGGCGCCGTGACCAGCGCCGAGACCTCGCCGGCCAGCGCGGCGTCGGTGGCGGCGGTCAGATAGGCCAGCTGCGCGCGGCCCGAGGCGTCGTTGGGCCGGCCGGACGCGATCTCGTCGTCGGCGAGCGCGGTGACCGCGCGAATTGACTCGGCCGGCGGCGCGGCCACGCCCACCGCCCGGGCGGCCCGGGCCAGCACGCCGCGATCGCCGAAGACGATCACGTTGGCGTCCGGCCGTTCCGCCAGCGCGCGCGCCACGATCTCCGGGCCGATGCCGGCCGGATCGCCCAGCGAGATCGCGATCGGCGCCGTCACCGCGGCGATCCCGGGCAGGCGGTTGCTTCGGCCATGGGCCGATCGTACCTCAGAGCTTCAGCTTGGCGAGGCGATCGACCGCCTCGGCCAACCGGGCCTTGTCGGCGCAGACCGTCAGGCGCACGAAGCCCTCGCCCGCGGCGCCGAAGCCGGTGGCCGGCGTGGCGACCACGCCCGCCTCGGTCAGGAGGCGCGAAGCGAACTCGATCGAGGTCAGCCCCTTGGGGTTGGCGACCAGCGTGTAGAAGCTGGCCTTCGGCGTCAGCACGTCGAACCCGGCTTTGACGAGGCCGCCGCACAGGACGTCGCGGCGCTCGCGGTAGATCTCGCGCTGCTTCGCGACCGGGGACTGATCGCCGGTCAGCGCGGCGATGGCGGCGCGCTGGACGGCGTCGAAGGCGCCCGAGTCGACGTTGGTCTTCACCTGGCCCAGGCCGCCCACCAGCGTGGGGTTGCCGCAAGCCCAGCCGACCCGCCAGCCGGTCATGTTGTAGGTCTTCGAGAGCGAGTGAAACTCGATCCCCACCTCGCGCGCGCCCGGCGTCTCCAGGAACGACGCCGGCGGGGACTCGTAATACATCTCGCTGTAGGCCAGATCGCTGGCTACGATGACGTCGTTCTTCTGGGCGAAGGCCACGACCTTCTCGTAGAAGCCGGGCGCGGCCACCGCGGCGGTCGGGTTGTTCGGATAGTTGATCCAGAGGATCTTCGCGCGCCGCGCGACGTCGGCCGGGATGGCGTCGAGATCGGGCAGGAAGCCGCTCTCGCGCCGCAGCGGCAAGAAGTACGGCTCGCCGCCGGCGAAGCGGGTGAGCGTCGCGTAGACCGGGTAGCCCGGATCGGGGCACAGCACGATGTCGCCCGGGTTGACGAAGGCGAACGGGAAGTGCGCGATGGCCTCCTTCGAGCCGATCACGCAGATGACTTCCTTCTGCGGGTCGAACGTCAGGCCGAAACGGGTCTTCATGAAACCGGCCGCCGCCTTGCGAAAGTCCTCCATCCCCACGTACGACGGATAGCGGTGGGTGCCCGGATTACGGGCCGCCTCCGACAGCGCCGCGACGATGTGCGGATGGGTCGGCAGATCCGGATCGCCAATTCCGAGGTCGATCAGGTCTTTTCCTTTTTTGCGCTCCTCGTTCTTGAGCGCGTCGATGCGCGCGAAGAGGTAGGGCGGCAGCTCCCGGATGCGATTGGCCAGCTCGATCTTCATGGCGTTTTTTCTTTACCACGGACCGCGCGGCCGGTGGTCACCGGCGGCGGCGATCGGGGCGCCGCTTGACTCTCGGTTGCGACCGCCTATTGTGTCCCGCTGCCATGGCTGACGAAAGCAAGACCGAGACGAAGAAGACTGGGACCAACCCGGCCGCCCCGGCCAAAGTGGCCAAGCCGGCCAAGGCGGCCAAGCCGGCCAAAGCGGCGGAGGCCTACACAGGGCCAACCTGTCGCGCGGACAAGTGCAAGCAGCCGGTGCGGGCCAAGGGCTACTGCCGCAAGCACTTCATGGGCTGGCGGCGCGGAACGGTTGGTGCCGACCACCGATACAAGATCTGCAGCAAGGAAGCCTGCCTCAAGCCCCGCGCCAAAGGCGGTCTGTGCGCCGAGCACGCCGGCATCGCGGCGCCCGCGGCCGAGGCTGGCGGCGCGGCCTAGCCCGCCGCTTCGACCTCCCCTTGCAGAAAATCGTCATCCGCGGCGGCGCGCGCCTCGCGGGCGAGGTGCGTGTTTCTGGGTCGAAGAATGCCGCACTGCCGATCCTGGCCTCGTCGCTGTTGGCCAGCGGCAAGTCGATCTACCGCAACGTCCCCGGCCTGGGTGACGTCGGCACCATGGGCAAGCTGCTCGGCCGCTTGGGCGCCGATTTCTCCGAGGTGAGCAAGGGCGTCGCGCACGTCGACACCGCGGGCGTCAACGAATTCGAGGCGCCCTACGACCTGGTCAAGACCATGCGCGCCTCGGTCTTGGTTCTGGGGCCGCTGGTGGCGCGCCACGGTCAGGCGCGGGTGTCGCTGCCGGGCGGGTGCGCGATCGGCGCGCGTCCGATCGATCAGCACCTCAAGGGGCTCGCCGCGATGGGGGCCCGCATCGAGCTCGAGCACGGCTATGTCAACGCCAAGGCGCGGCGGTTGCGCGGCGCGACCATCGTGTTCGACATGGTGACCGTCACCGGCACCGAGAACCTCATGATGGCGGCGGCGCTGGCGCGTGGGCGCACCACGCTGGAGAACGCCGCCCGCGAGCCGGAGGTCGAGGAGCTGGGGCGCGTGCTCAACAAGATGGGCGCGCGGGTGCGGGGGGCGGGGACCTCGCTGGTCACCATCGAAGGCGTCGACGAGCTGCAGCCGGTCGAGCACGCCATCATCCCCGATCGGATCGAGGCGGGTACGTTGCTGGTGGCGGCGGCCATCACGCGCGGCGATGTGCTGGTGCGCGACTGCCTGCCCGAGCACCTGGAGGCGGTCATCGCCAAGCTGCGCGCCACCGGCGTCGAGGTCACCGCCGAGGGCGACGGCATCCGCGTGCGCAGCAAAGGCGATCTCAAACCGGCCGACATCTCGACCCAGCCTTTTCCGGGGTTCCCCACCGACATGCAGGCGCAGTTCATGGTGCTCATGACCCGCGCGCGCGGCCAATCGGTGCTGGCCGAGACGATCTTCGAGAACCGCTACATGCACGTGCCGGAGCTGCAGCGCATGGGGGCCGACATCGTTGTCGATGGGCGGACGGCGGTCGTACGCGGGCCGACCAAGCTGACCGGCGCGACCGTGATGGCCACCGACCTGCGCGCGTCGGCCTGTCTGGTGCTCGCCGCGCTCATCGCCGAAGGGAAGACCGACATCTTGCGCATCTACCACCTCGATCGTGGCTACGACCGGCTCGACAAGAAGTTGCGCGCGCTGGGCGCCGATGTTCGCCGCGCCCGAGGGTCGCTGTGAAGAAGAAGACCGTTCCGACTGCCCGAATCGAATCGCGGACGCTCACGTTGGCCCTCCCCCGCGGGCGGATCCTCGACGACGCGCTGCCGCTGTTCGCGCGGGCCGGGATCGATCTGGCCGCCGCCGATCGCGCGCGCGCCGGCCGCCGGCTCATCATCCCGATCCCCGAGCACAACCTGCGCGTCCTCATCGTGCGCGACGTCGATGTGCCGGCCTACGTCGAGCACGGGGCGGCCGACTTCGGCATTTCGGGACGCGACGTGCTGGAGGAGCAAGATCGTGACCTCTACGAGCCGCTCGATCTCGGCATCGGCCGCTGCCGGATGGTGGTCGCCGAGCCCGAGGATCACCCGGTCGACGAGCGCGCGCAGGTTCACCTGCGCTACGCCACCAAGTTCCCCGAGATCACCCGCCGCCACCTGCAGGCGCGCGGAACCGTCGCCGAGATCATCAAGCTCTATGGATCGATCGAGATCGCGCCGCTGGTCGGCCTGTCCGATCGGATCGTCGATCTGGTGTCGTCGGGCGAGACGCTGCGCCAGCACAACCTGCGCGAGGTGGAGACCATCCTCGAGGTCAGCGCGCGGGTTTGCGTGGGGCGCGCCGCCGCCAAGCTGCACGGCGAGCGGATCGACGAGATTCTGGCGCGATTGCGCCGCGTCTGCCCGCCGGGGTAGCGCCGCCCATCACCGGTACGCCGGCGCGACCAGACATCCTGGCCGTCGAGGCCAACCGACGACCAGATCGCCGACCTGGTGGTGTTCCTGAACGCCCCCCTGACGTCGACCCGGCCAGGTCTACGACCGTCAGTTTATTTTCGCCGTAAGTAGTTGATATTCATGTCATAGTTAGCGACCTGTTGGCACTCTCTGGGCTCGCCTGCTTGACAGGCGGGCGACCGTGTTTAAGTCTTTCTGGGCATGCCGATCTACGAATACGCCTGCGCCGCCTGCGGACACCAGTTCGAGGAGTGGCAGAAGATGAGCGACAAGCCCATCAAGACCTGCCCCAAGTGCAAGGCCAAGAAGGTCGAGAAGTTGATCAGCCACACCTCGTTCAAGCTCAAAGGTGGCGGCTGGTACTCCGATCTCTACGCCGGTCCCAAGCCCAACGGCGCCAAGGACCAGGGGGCTTCGAAGGATTCCACCAGTAAAGAAGCCGCCACGGCTTCCAGCTCGACCAACAAGTCGAGCACCGAAACCAAGAAGTCCGAGGCTGCCTGATTCGGGCGGCCCGGGACGACGACCACGACTCGAGAAGGAGAATCGATATGAAGATCAGACCGCTGTATGACCGTATCCTCGTCAAGCGTATCGAAGAGCAGTCGAAGACCGCCGGTGGGCTTTTCATCCCGGACACGGCCAAAGAGAAGCCGATGGAAGCCATCATCGTGGCCGTCGGTAACGGCAAGATCCAAGAGGACGGCTCGCTGCGCAAGCTCGAGGTGAAGGCCGGCGAGAAGATCCTCTTCTCCAAGTACTCGGGCAACGAGATCAAGATCGACGGCACCGATCATTTGATCCTCCGTGAGGACGACATCCTCGCGGTCATCGACTGAAACCTTTCAAACACGCACCGCAATAGAACTGGAGACAGAAGTCATGGCAGCCAAAGAGATCGTTTTTTCGCAGAGCGCCCGTCACAGCATCGCGACCGGGCTCAACATCCTCGCCAACACGGTCAAGGTGACCCTCGGGCCACGCGGCCGTAACGTCATCATCGAGAAGTCGTGGGGCTCACCGACGGTGACCAAGGACGGCGTGACCGTCGCCAAGGAGATCGAGCTGGAAGACAAGCTCGCCAACATGGGCGCTCAGATGGTCAAAGAGGTCGCCTCCAAGACCTCCGACATCGCGGGCGACGGCACCACCACGGCGACCGTGCTGGCCCAGGCGATCTACACCGAGGGCTCGAAGCTGGTAGCCGCCGGGCACAACCCGATGGACATCAAGCGCGGCATCGACGCGGCGGTCGCCAAGATCGTCCAGAACCTCAAGGATCAGGCCAAGCCCACCAAGGGCAAGACCGAGATCGCCCAGGTCGGCACCATCAGCGCCAACGGCGAGACGGTCATCGGCGACATCCTGGCCGAGGCCATGGAGAAGGTCGGCAAGGAAGGCGTCATCACCGTCGAAGAGGCCAAGTCGATGGAGACCACGCTCGACGTGGTCGAGGGGATGCAGTTCGACCGCGGCTATCTGTCGCCCTACTTCGTGACCGATGCGGAGCGCATGGAAGCGGTCCTCGAGGACGCGTTCATTCTCGTTCACGAGAAGAAGCTCTCCAACATGAAGGACCTCCTGCCGCTGCTCGAGCAAGTGGCCAAGGGCGGTCGTCCCTTGGTCATCATCGCCGAGGACATCGACGGTGAGGCGCTGGCGACCCTGGTCGTCAACAAGCTGCGCGGGACGCTCAACGTCTGCGCGGTCAAGGCGCCGGGCTTCGGCGATCGCCGCAAGGAGATGCTCAAGGACATCGCCGTCCTCACGGGCGGACAGGCCATCACCGAGGATCTCGGGCTCAAGCTCGAGAGCGTGACGCTCAAGGATCTGGGCCGCGCCAAGCGGATCACGGTCGACAAGGACAACACCACCATCGTCGAGGGGGCCGGCAAGAAGGTCGACATCGAGGGTCGGGTCAAGCAGATCCGCGTCCAGATCGAAGACACCACCTCGGACTACGACCGCGAGAAACTGCAGGAGCGGCTGGCCAAGCTGGTCGGCGGCGTCGCGGTGGTCAAGGTCGGCGCGGCCACCGAGTCGGAGATGAAGGAGAAGAAGGCCCGGGTCGAGGACGCGCTCCACGCGACCCGCGCCGCGGTGGAAGAGGGGATCGTCCCCGGGGGAGGCGTCGCGCTCATCCGCGCACTGTCCTCGCTCGACGGCCTCAAGTTCAGCGACGATCGCCAGTACGGCGTCAACATCATCCGCCGCGCCGTCGAGGAACCGCTGCGCCAGATCGCGGTCAACGCCGGCGTCGACGGATCGATCGTCATCGACAAGGTCAAGAACGGCAAAGGTTCGTTCGGCTTCAACGCGGCGACCGAGGTCTACGAGGACCTGGTGAAGGCCGGCGTCATCGACCCGACCAAGGTCGTGCGCGCGGCGCTGCAGAACGCGGCCTCGGTGGCCTCGCTCATGCTGACCACCGAGGCGCTCATCGCCGAGCGCCCCAAGAAGAAGGCCGGCGCGGGCGCCGGTGGTGGTCACGGCGGCGGTGGCGGCGGGATGGGTGGCATGGGCGGTATGGGCGGCGGCGACGACGATTTCTAGAGGTTCCCTAGCTAGATAGAAACGCGGGGGAGGTCCCAGAGGCCTCCCCCGTTTTTTTATGCCTATTTGAAGTCCTGCAGGTGGCGGCGGCTGGTGGGACCTTTGGGGCCGTCTTTGGTCTGTTGGCATTCCACGCACAGCTCGACGTACGGCATCAGGTCGAGGCGCTTGGCGGGGATGGGCTCCTCGCACTCGATGCAAAGGCCGAAGGCGTCGTCGGGGTCGGTGAGGCGTCCCAACGCGGCGACGACGCGGCCCAGAACTTGGGCGCGGTTGCGGTTGCGGCTCGACGCGATGGCCTGCGACATCTCGACCAACGGCTGGGCGTCGTCGTCGACGGTGATGGCGGTGGGATCCTGGCGTGCGGGCTCGATCTCGATGTCCCCCCCGCTCAGGATCTCGGACTTCAGCTCGGCCAGCCGTTTTCGATAGCGCTCGCGCGCGGCCGCGTCCATGCGCCGTGGATCCCGGTTGCCTAGTTGACGATTTCGGCGGCCAGATCGTACTCGGCCGAGTGGGTGACCCGTGCCTCGACGAACGTGCCCGCGATCGGCGCGACGGCGTCGGGGGAGAGCGAGAGATAGACCTGTCCGTCGATCTCGGGCGCCTGGCCTTCGTGGCGGCCCATCAGCAGATACTCCGACTCGTCGGACTGGCCCTCGACGAGGACGCGCAAGGTCCGATCGCGCATGGCGCGCAACTTCTTCTTCGAGACCTCGCGCTGGATGCGCAGCAGCTCGCGCCGGCGGGCGTCGATCTCCTTCTGTGGCACGCGTCTGGGCAGCATGGCCGCAACGGTCCCCTCTTCGCGCGAGAAGTTGAAGATCCCGACGTGATCGAGCTCGGCCTCGCGCACGAAGTCGCACAGGCTCTGGAAGGCGGCGTCGGTCTCGCCGGGATGGCCGGCGATGAAGGTGGTGCGGAAGGTGCCGTTCGGGACGTGCTTTCGAAAGCGCGCCACCAGATCGCGCACCTGGCGCTCGCCATATCCGCGGCGCATCGCCTTGAGGACGCCGGTGTCGACGTGCTGGATCGGGACGTCGAGGTACTTCGCGACCCGCGGCTCGCCGCCGATCGCGTCGAGCAGCTCGTCGGTACAGGCGCTCGGGTAGGCGTAGTGCAGCCGAATCCAGCCGAGCCCGTCGACGGCGGCCAGTTGGCGCAGCAGCGTGGCCAAACGGGGCGCCGTCGGCGAATCCGCGTCCGGTAAATCGGTCCCATAGGTGGTCAGGTCCTGGGCCACCAGGCAGATCTCGCGGGTGCCGCCGACCACCAGCTCGCGCACCTCGCGCAGCACGGACTCGGGCGTGCGGCTGCGCTGCGGTCCGCGCAACTTGGGAATGATGCAGAAGGCGCAGGGGCGGTCACAACCCTCGGCGATCTTCACGTAGGCGCTGTGGGCGGCCTGCGAGCGGCGGCGCGGCGCCGCGTCGTCGTAGAGGTAGGCGGGCGTGTCGACCACGCTCAGGCGTTCCAGCGTCCCCGAGATGGCCTTGGCGATGGCGCCCACTTCGTCCGTGCCGAGGAACTGATCGACCTCCGGCATCTCCGAGGCCAGCTCTTTCGGATAGCGCTGTGAGAGGCAGCCAGCCACCACCAGACGCTTGCAGGTGCCGGCTTGCTTATGGCGGGCCATCTCCAAGATGGCGTCGATCGATTCCTGCTTGGCTTCGCCGATGAACCCGCAGGTGTTGATGACGATGACCTCGGCGCTCTCGGGGGCCGCAACCAGTTGGTGGCCGGCCTCCGCGGTGTGGCCGAGCATGACCTCGGTGTCGACGCGGTTCTTGGGACAACCCAGCGATACGAAATGCACGTTCATTGAACTGACGCTCTGCTCCGGAAAAGGCCCGTAACACTAGCACGGGCGCGCCGAGACCATTGGGGTGACCTGAGCGCTGGGCGTTCGGCGCTTCAAGGAAAGATCAGGACCTTGCTGGCGCCGAACTGGGCGATGAGCGCGTCGATGTACTGGCGGATCACCACCCGGCGTCCGACGACGCCGGCGATTTCGGCCGGCGTCAGGATGTCGTAGGGGGCGCCGGCCTCCTGAGCCAGCGCGCGCTCCAGCGTCGGGGCCGTCACCCGATCGAGCGCTTCGTAGAGCGAGCGCGAGAAGCGCTGCATCCGGAAGAGAACCTCGCGGTTCTTGGCCGGGCCCTCGGGATCGACGAAGAACGACATGGTGTTGTCCATGTAGAACAGCTCGGTGCCGTCTGGTGACATCTTCATGTTGCCACCCGAGTAGCGGTCGGGGTTGGAGGTCAGGAAATCGAAGACGATCAGGTCGGAGATCTGGCGCGCCATCGACTGCTGCGCGGACGGAATCGGCTCCCCTTGCGAGAGCCAGTCCTGGACCTGTTTTTCCCCCTCGGGTTTGTCGAAGCCCGAATCCTTGATGACCGGGATCCAGTAGGACGCGGTGCCCAGGGTTTGGCCGTTGGGACCGAAGATCGTCTCGGCCTTGATGCGCGGGAGAAATTCCAGGCTGTCCGGATGCAAGTGCGTGAACAGCTCGTCACGGGACACCGCGCGGGGCGCCGCGGGCGGAACCGCGTTGAGGCCGAGCAGCCGGTTCAGGCGGTAGGCGGCGATCTCCTTGCGCGGGATGGTCTGGGTGTTGGTTTGCGTCGGCTTCCAGGCCGCGCGCGAGCCGTCGGCGAACTCGACCCGGAACGAAATCGACGAACCGCCGTGGTTGAACTTGAAGCGGACGATCGGTTGGGTGCGCACGCGTTCGAGCAGCAGCTCGTCGGACATGCCCAGGAAGGTGCCCGACGACTCGAGCGCGACGCGCAGGTCGGGGAGGTTCGACAGATCGTCGCGCGCCGGGAGCGCCGAGGCGGCGGAGGCGGCGGCGTTCGAACGGGCGGCCAGCGTGGCCCGCAGGTGGCGCACGCCGTATACGGCACCCGCGCCGACGCCGGCGGTGAGCGCGCCGGCGACGAGCAGCTCGGTCAATACGTAGCCCGGGAGACGCACGCCGCGCAGATTTTATAGCAACGCCGCCGTACCTTCGGTACGTTAGCGTCATATGTCGCCGGCCCCGACCTTCGTCTGTTCGATGTGCCGCAAGCCAATCGCCGTAGGTGGCAAGCTCATCAAGTGCTCGGTCAGCACCTGCAACTCCGGCCGCGTGAAGCTGGTGTTCTGCTCGGCCGGCTGCTGGGACAGCCACCTGCCGAACGCGCGCCACCGCAGCGCCTACTTCACCGAAGAGAAGGCCGGCCGCCCCGAGGAGTGAGCGCGGCTCAGTGGCGCGTTGGCGACGACGGGCTTGGCCCGGCGGTGCTCGTCGCGAAAAGGGACCCTCCAGGGTCCTCTTCTCAATCGCGTGGCTCGGCTAAGGCATCCTGGAGCGCGCCGTCGATGGCGCGCCGGGTGGTGTAGCCCACGAAGCTCTTGCGAATGCGCCCATCGCGCCCGAGGACGACCAGCGTCGGTAGCGCTTCGACCTTGTACAGCCCCCCGACCGCGCCTTCATCGACGACCACCGGATAGGGGATGGGGTGCTCGATCAGGAACGACTTGATCTCGTCCAGCGTCGCGCCGCCGCCGTCCGAGTTGATGCCCACGAAGTCCACCCCACGCGGCTGCCAGCTCCGGTAGGCCGCGTCGAGCACCGGCAGCATGGCGATGCAGGGGGGGCACCAGGTCGCCCAGAAATCGAGCACCACCACCTTGCCCCGCAGGCCTTCGAGCGCGAGCGGGCCGGCCGTGCCGTCGATGCGCGGGAGCGCAAACTCGGGGGCCGCCTCACCCCGCTGCATCGGGCGCAGGGCATCCAGGTGGCGCGCCGACCAAACGGCGTTGGAGGTTGCGGCGACGAGACCCAGCACCACCACGGCCAGGCCGGCCCGGCGGGCGCGCCCATCGGGCGCCCAGCCGGCCGACGGCGGCGGCGTTTCGGAGTCCGCCGGCGCCCGGCCACGCGCGGTGCGGATGGCGGCCACCAACACCAGCGCCGCGCCGGCCCCGGCGATGACCTCGACGGCGGTATTGGGCAGGAGACTCGCGCCGACCAAACCGTTCAACGCCTGGCTCAAACCACGCAGCGCGAAGTAGGGCGCGTAGCAGGCGGCGCCCAGATCCAGATCTCGGGTCGCGTCCCGGCGCGCCCCCGCCGATACCGTGACGATCACCGCGGCCGGCAACACCACCCAGGCCGCCTCGCGCGCCTCGTCCGAAAAGAGCCCCACCAGCCGCAGTCCCGCCCCGGAGGTTGGACCGCCCATCGCCAGCAACATCCGGATGAGCTCGGGCAGCCGGAAGGCCAGCACACCGAACACCACCAACCACAGGGCGTCGCGCAGGCCGCCCCCCTGGGCGTCGATTCGGGCCATCGCCGCGCGCGGCGCGGTGCACGCCTGGCCGATCCGCCCGGGGAGCCCTAGAAGCGATGCGCGGGGTGCGGCTGTGGTGCTCATCGATTGCGATCGTAGATGATCGCCAAACCCTGCAGAGTCAACATGTCGTCGCAGTCTTCGATGGTACGGGTCTCGCGCGCGATGAGCCGCGCCAGGCCGCCGGTGCCGACCACGTGGGGCGAAAAGTCGATCTCGCCGCGGATGCGCTCGACGATGGCGTCGACCAGGCCGGCGTAGCCGAACACCAGTCCGGCCTGCATGCTGGCGACGGTATTGCGGCCGATCACCGAGGCGGGGCGCGCGATCTCGACCCGGGGCAGCTTGGCGGTCGCTTGGTAGAGGCCGTCGGCCGCGATCGACAGACCGGGCGCGATGACGCCGCCGGCGTATTCCCCGCGCGGGGTGATCACGTCGAAGGTGGTGGCCGTGCCGAAGTCGACCACGATGGCTCCTCCGGGCCAGCGCTCGAAGGCGGCCACTGCGTTGACGATCCGATCGGCGCCTACCTCGCGCGGGTTCTCGTAAAGGATCGGCACGCCGGTCTTGGTGCCCGGCCCGACCACCAGTGGTTCGAGGCCCAGGTACTGGCGGCAGAAGCGATCGAGAGGCGCCAGCACCGGCGGGACCACCGACGAGACGACGACCGCCTTGACACGCGCGAAGCCCAGGCCGGCCTGGCGAAACAGCTCGCCCAGCAGCGCGGCGTATTCGTCGGCCGTCCGGCCCGAGCGCGTCTCGAGGCGCCAGTCGGCGCGCAGGGTCCGGGGGCCACCACGATCGCCCTCGAACAGCCCGAACGAGATGTTTGTGTTGCCGACATCGATCGCCAGCAGCAGCGCGCCGGCGTCGGAGTGGACGGCGGCCGAGCGGGGTCCTACCGACATGGCTCTAGGGTAACATGCCGCCCCATGCCGCCCCACGCACCGCGCCAGCGCCAGCGCCGCCGGTCGCTCATCACCCTGGCCGCGCTGGCTGGCCTGGCTGTCTCGGTGTTCGCCGCGCTCTGGCTGGTCGACTACTTCGTGGTCGATGTCGCCACCGCGCACCACAAGGAAGGTCCCTTCGGTCAGCTCTTCGACTTCGACGCTCTCACCATGCAGAACGCGCTGGGGAGCCTGTCGCAGGTCATCGCGGCCGTGCTCGGCATCGCCATCACGGTGGTCTCGATCGTCGTGCAACTGGCGGCCACCCGTTACACCTCGCGGGTCGCCGATCTGTTCTTCCGCGACAAGATCAACCTGGGCGTGATGGGCTTCTTCGTCGTCGCCTGCGTCGAATCCGTGTGGGTCAGCTTCATCGTGCGCACCGATTACGTTCCGCAGGTCACCATCACGGCGACGGTCTTCATGTCGTCCGGTAGCCTGCTGATCCTGGTCCCCTACTTCGCCTACGTGTTCGACTTCCTCGATCCCGAGAAGGTCATCGCCCGCATCGGCGTACAGACCCTCGAGCGCGCCACCGCCCGCGACGCCCGCCGCCGGGCCGGCACCTTGACCGAACGCCAGGCGCAGGCGGTGAGCGGCCTGGCCCATCTGGCCGACATCGCCGTGAACGCGCTCGGACAGAAGGACAAGGTGATCGCCTCCGACGCCTCGGCGGCGTTGCGGCGGCTGTTGGTCGACTACCAGGAACGCAAGGCCGCGCTCGAGCCGGAGTGGTTCTTGATCGGCGCCCCGCTGCGCACGGACCCCGATTTCGTCGCGCTGGCCGCCGACTCGCTGGAGGACCTGGCGCGCAACTGCACCTGGCTGGAGTGGAAGGGGTTGCGCCAGATCCGCGAGGTGTTCGGGGCGGCGCTCGACAGCATGCCCGAGATGGCGCACGTGGTGGCGATCGACACCCGCTACGTGGCCGAGGCGGCGCTGGCGGCTTCGAACCGCGAGGTGTTGGCGTTGACGGTGAAGTTCATGAATACCTACCTGCGCGCCGCGCTGAACGCGCGCGACGTGCGGACCGCTTACAACGTCCTCAATCAGTATCGGCAGCTGGCTGAGGCGCTGCTGGCCGCGCCCGCCTCGCCCGACGGCTGGACGGAGGCGACGGTCGTCGAGATCGCCGGCCACTTCAAATATTACGCCCGCCTCGCGCACGGCAGCGGCATGGGCTTCGTGACCGAGACGGTCTCCTACGATCTCTGCGCGCTGTGCGAGGTCGCGAGCGCCCGTCGGGCGGCCTGCCACGATCGGCTGCTGGCCATCTTCCTGGAGATCGACAAGGAGCCCGAGACCCAGGCCGAAGAGCGGGCGCTACGCGGTGTGCGCAAGGCGCAGGCCAAGCTGGCGTCGTACTACCTCGCCAGCGGCGAGGCGGCGCGCGCGCAGGCCATCTTCGACGACATGGCCAACGAATCGGCCGAACGCCTGCGCTCGATCCGCGACGAGATGCTCTCCATCACGTCCAAGGATTTCTGGGAGGTGGTCGATCGCGGCACCAACTTCGACTACGTGCCCGACGCGCGCAAAGAGAAACTGCGCCAGTTCTTCGCGGGTTTCCCGGCGCTCGCCGGGATCTGACCGGCGGCTCACCTCTCGCTATCTCGCGGGCGGCGCCCACGCGTCACTGCGGGTCGGGCGCGGGCGCTTGCGCGAGCTGCGCGATCTCCTCGGAGACCAGCGCCCGGTCGTAGATCGCGATGTCGTCGAGCGCGCCGGTCATCATGTACCCCGGCGCCTGCGCGCGGGCGATGTCGAGGGTGGTCGCGCCGGGGCCGATCCCCGCGGTGGTGGTGGCCGCGGGCTCCAGCGTGCCGTTCACGTACAGGCTCAGGGTCGACGACGTGGCGTCGAGCACGACCCCCAGGTGGACCCAGGCGTCGAGCACGATGCAGTTGCAGGGGGCGGGCGGGCTGATGTCGTACTCCTGCGGCGGTCCGACCCAATAGCGAAAGGCATAACCGGTGTAGCCCGCGGGGTAGAGCGCGGCGTACAGCGCCCAGCCGCCGCTCGGGATCTCGGTGTTGAGCACGTTGGCGATCGACGAAGCGCCGGTCACCTCGCTCGACGCGATGTAGACCCAGGCCGACACGCTATAGCTCTCGGTGGCCTGCGGCAGCCCGGGCACGGTCACTTGGTCGTTCCCGGTGAAATGCAGCGCCGAGCCGAAACGTCCCGGGATCCAACTCCAGCTCGGACCCGCGATGGCCCCGGTGCGCCCGTTGCCAGAGCTGTCGTTGGCGATCACGCCGGCGCCTTCGTCGAACTTCCAATGTCCGACCAGGCCGCTCGTCAGACCGCCCGAAGACAACGTGGCGACGTCGATCGGCCCCGGCGTGCAGGCGAGGCCGACGCCGACCCCCGCGATCAGCGCGGCCCAGACGATCGGACGCGGGGTGGGACGCATGTCGTATCGCATCTTAGATCCCGCCCAGCAGCGTCAGGCTACCAATCAGAGACGGCCGCCCGGCCTGCGTGACCTGGGTGTCGAAGAAGCGAACCGTCGGGTACGGCTGGGCCAGCAGCGCGTGGGCCTCGATGCCGATCTCGAATCTTCGTCGACGGAGCGGAATACGTACGCCCACGCCGAGGTCGCCGGCCGCCGCCCAGCGTGAGCCGCTCAATCCCTGGTAGGGCGCCGTTTCGTGGCCGTCGGCCGTTAGCCGAAGCGCGCCGGCGCCCAGCGAGACCAGCGGCTCGAGCCGCCGCCCCCGCCGAAAGCGTACAATCCCCTCGGCCAGCACGGCGGTCTGCGACACGTCGGCATACCC
>DASRLC010000586.1:0-28181 GCA_035648655.1 Polyangia bacterium | reverse complement strand
CGCGTCGACGACTCGACGGTCCAGCCGTTTTACGAGGGCAAACCGCTGCTCGAAAAATTGAAGCTCGATCTGTCGGTCCGCACGGTGGGCGATGGGTTCGTCGTGCAGAACAACATCGCGCCCGAGATCCACGTCGACGTCGTGCTGCACGTGGGCGGTACCCTGTCGGTCCCCCAACTGGCCGGCGACGTCCGCCCCACCGACGGCCGCTTCGACATCCCGTTCATGCGGGGCGACTTCGATCTGGTCCCCAACGTCAACCACGTCACCTTCATCGCGACCAAGTCGGTGGCCGACGGCGACACGCCCGATCTCGACATTCAGGCGCAGAACCTGGTCACCGACTCGAACGGCGTCGACCACAACGTCCACATGCGAATCAGCGGCCCGCTGCGCGAGGCGCAGATCGATCTCTCCAGCGACGACGGGCTCGATCGCAACCAGACCGCCTTTCTGCTGCTCACTGGCCGGACCTCGGCCTCGGACGCCGCCAAGTTCGGCACCCAGAACGCGACGGTGGGCGCCAACCTGAGCACCGGGGCCGACATCGCCGGGCAGGCCACCCGCGACACGGTCGCCAACCTGATGGAGCCCTACATCGACAGCAACTTCCAGCGCGTGACCGGTTTCAACCTGCGGCTGACGGTCGGCTCCGACGGGGTCGAGGGGCGCCTGCGCAAGCGGGTCAGCCGCTACTGGAGCGTCCAGACCGACTACCTGCAGGGCTTCCAGAATCAGAGCCACTGGAACACCCAGGCCGACGCCTGGATCCTCGACTATCTGAGCGCCGGGTTCGGCTTCGAGCAGGTGCGGCTGTCCTCCGAGCAAGGGGTGCCCGAGACGCTCCCCCTCAATTACAACTTAGAGCTGCGCCTGGATTACGCGATAAGAAGCCGGTGAACCGGACGGCGCGCACCCCGTGAGACCAGCCCGCTTGGCGTCGGGGCTGGCCGCGCTGTGGGGGCTGGGGTTGTTCTCGCCGGTGGCCCCTTCCCTCGCGCGCGCCCAGGCCCAGGCGCCGGCCGAGGCCGCGCGCATCCCGATCGTCGGCTACGAGCTGGGCGGCTCGCGCCTCGATCCCGACGACCAGCTACAGGCGCTGCTGCAATCGGTGGCCGCCATCGGCGACCCTTTCGTCGCCGCCGGCCCCAGCGACGAGATCGGCCAGCCGCTGGGCACCATCCCGAGGCTCGCGCAGAGCCTGGACGCCGTAGGCTACCGGGCCGCCATCACCACCCGGCCTGCGGGCGGCGGCGTGACGCTGGTCGTGACGCTGCTGCCGTACGAGCGACTTCGGTACGTCTTCGTGAGCGGCAACCGCCGGATCCAGCAGGACGAGATCCAGCGCCGCATCACCATCCGCCCCGGGCGGCCGCTGCCGCCCGCCGGCCCGGAGCGCAACGTGGTACTCGAACGCGAGCGCGAGCTGGTGATCGACTTCCTGCGCAGCCGCGGGTACTTCGAGGCCACCGTGGGGCTCGAGGCCGTGCCGGGCCCCTCCGCCCGCGGTTCGGTCGATCTGTTCGTCAACGTCAAGCTCGGGCCGCCCTATCCCCTGGGACCGCTCACCTTCACCGGCAACCACGTGCTGCCCTCCGAGGAGATCGATCCGATCTTCCGGCACGCCGACTGGTTGACGCTCTGGTCCAGCCCGGAGCCCTTCACGCAGAAGCAGCTCCGCGAGGATCTCGAGACGCTGGTCAAGAAGTACCGCGCGCTCGGCTACGTGGGCGCCCGCGTGACCAGCGACTTCAGCCTGCAAAAGAGCGTCGACCGCGTCGCCAAGAACGTTCGCATCAACATCTCGATCAACGAACGCAAACGGATCGAGGTGGCCTTCGAGGGCAACGCCAGCCAATCCGATTCGTCTCTGCGCGACCAGCTCACCTTGATCTCGCGCGGCTCCTTCGACGACTTCGAGGTCGGCGCCAGCGCCGACGCCATCCAGCGCTACTACCAGCAGCAGGGCCACTTCTTCGCGCGCGTCGACTGGCGCCGCGAGCGCCTCTCGGCGGACGCGGAACGCATCGTCTTCTCCGTCGACGAGGGCCCCACGCTCAAGGTGCGGGCCGTCGAGTTCGTCGGCAACCGGGCGCTGTCATCGCGCGATCTCGCCGGCGTGGTCTCGGTGCGCAAGTACCCCTGGCTGGGGCTCGGGTCGGGCGGCTTCGTGAGCGGCAAGGAGATGGAGCAGGATACCGAACGACTCCTCGAGCACTACCGGGCGCAGGGCTTCATAGAAGCCAAGGTGCGGGCCGACGCGGCCACCTCCCGCGACGCCCTCGGGGAGCTCGGCGCGACGCTGGCGGCCGCCGAGACCACCTCGCGCGACGCGAGCGCCCTCTATGTCCGCTTCACGATTGACGAAGGCCCGCGCTTGAAATTGGTCGGGGAAGCTTTCCGCAGCGACGACGGCAGCCCGCTCCCCTACGACCCGCGTTTCCTGCTCCACAGCCTCTCGCTGCGGCCGGGCTCGCCCTACGCGCCGCCCGCCGTCCATTCGGACGCCAAACGACTGGCCCGGCTATTCGGCGACGCGGGCTATCCGACCGCCACCGTCGAGCCCGACGTCAACCGCGTCGGCAACGACGTCACGCTGACCTGGATCGTCAAGCTGGGTCCGCGCATGCGGGTTGGACCGATCTTCGTGCGCGGCAACTTCGTGACCAAGCGGCAGACCATCCTCGAACAGATTCGTCTGCGCCCCGGCGATCTCCTGGGGACGACAGCGGTGGAGCGCAGCCAGCGCGACATCGGCTTTCTGCAGCTCTTCAACAATGCCTCGCCGATCACCTTCCCCGGCAAGGACGAACGGCGGGCGACCGTCCCCATGGTGGTCGAGGTCGAGGAGCGCTATGAACAGTACAGCGTCATCCACCTGGGGGCCGGCGCCTCGACCGATCAGAAGCCGCCCAACCAGACCTTCCCGCTGGGCGTCTACGCCCGCGCCGGGTACGAGAACCGCGACTGGTTCGGACACGGCTGGAACCTCAACAGCCAGCTCACCTACGGCACCGCGATCCTGCGCGCGGGGATGGGGTTCGCCGACCGGCGCTTCTTGGGATCGCTGTTCCGACTGGACGCCTCGGTCACCTACCTGCAGCAAGAGACCATCCGCTTGGGGGACATTCACTCGGGCGGCGGCTCGATCGGCTTTTCGCGCGAGATGTACCCGGGCGTCGATGCGGGGATCCACTACAATCTGCGGAACACCACCCACACCGAGCCGCTGGTGCGGCAGGCCGGCCCCGACGAGGGCACGCAGTCGGTCACGCTCGGCACCACCGTCGGCAGCCTCTCGGCCACCGTCGAGTGGCTGCGAATGGACAACCGCCTGCTGCCGACGCGCGGCTTCCGACTGGACGCCATCGCCGAGCTGGCGCTGCCGGCGCTCTCGATCCCGCTGCGCCCGTTCCCCTTCGCCATCGGCGACGACACCTTCCTCAAGGTGGGCGTGCACTCGCTGTCGGTGATCCCGCTCGGCCGCCACATCTTCATCCGCCACGGCTTCCGCTTCGATCAGGGTTTCCCGCTCAACGGCGCGTCGCTCTTGCCCAAGGTCGAGCGCTACTTCGCGGGCGGCGACACCACCATCCGCGGCTACCAGCTCGATCGCGCGCGCGTCGAGACGGTCCAGTTCCCGCTGGTCCCCGTCGATCCCAGCAGCGCGCGCGCCGGCGGCCTCTACGCCGTCGAGTACCGGCCGATCGGCGGCAACCTCCGCATCCTGCAGAACATCGATCTCATGTTCCCGATCCTGCCGCCCTGGTACGGGTCGGTGTTCATGGACAACGGCGTGGTGGCCGACTCGCTGAACGGGCTCGGCGCTTCGCAGTTCCGCCACGGCGTGGGCGTCGCGCCGCTCATCATCCGGTTGCCGATCGGCGACGTGAGCGTGGGCTGGGGCTGGCCGCTCGATCCCGGTCCGGGCGACACGCGGATCGGCGTGCTCCACGTCAACGTCGGCCTGATGTTCTGACGGGGGTATGGCTCGCTGCCGCTCGCGCCCCCCCGGCCCCCCCCCGCTACGCCCGGCAACGCCGGGCTGCGCTCGCTCTCCACAGCAGGGGTACCGTCGATCGAATCGACGTTCAGCGGGCGGCGACCAGCGCGATCGTGTTGTGCTGCTTCTCGAAGCTGTCCTTGGCGGCAGAGGCGTCTTTAAACGACGCGTAATTTCCGTAGCGCACGCGATAGGCCGTCCCTTTGCCGGGGACCTCGGCGGTCACGACGAAGGCGCCCGGATATTTCTGCGCGAAGGCCTGCGCCTCTTCGGGGTTGCCGAAGGTGCTCAGGTGCAGCGTGAACTTCCCCTTGGCCTTGGCCGGATCCGCGACCGTGGTCTTCGAGGCCGCAAGTTTGGTTTCGGAGGTCGTCGAGCGGACCAACGACGGCTTGGCCTCGGCGGACGCCCTTCGGGCCAACAGCGGCTTAGGAAGCGGCGGCGCGGCGCGCGGCGCGATCGGGCGCGGCAGGCCCGCCGGCGAGGACGCATGCACGGCGCCCTTGGCCTTGGAGCCGCTGGACGCCGAGACCAGCGAGCGTTGGAAGGTGAGCGGCTGGTCGGGCGCCGCCACGCCGGGCGGCGGCTGGCGCGCGCGATCGAGCGCGGCCAGCGGGTCGGCCATCACGGGCGCGTCGGCCTGGCCGCGCGACTCGATCCGCTTGCCGACCATCACCCCCAGCACGAACAGCATGCAGGCCACCAGCGCGCTGCCGAAGAACAGGAAGAAAACCTGCCGGTTGTCGAGGCGCACCTCGATCTTCTCGCGCCACCGTTCCACGTTGAGAGGCCCGGGCGCGCCGCCACCCTGTCGATCGACGTCGCGCAGGGCAGGTGCGTCCATGATTGCTTCCGCAGTGTAACGCACGCTCATGCGCCGTCTCCTTTCGTAGCAAAAACCGTCAGAACGGTTACCGCTGCGCCCAATGGTCGTACGCTCATTACCTACATGTAGTTTCTATCCATACCCGCGGGCCGTCAAGTTTCGGCCAGAAGACCGGCGACTACCCAAGGAAAAGACCGCGAGAGCGGTTCCTTAGATACCCCGCGGGCGAGCGACTACTGAATCGGGAAGAGGCCGCCGCTGGCGGTGTAGTCTTGAAAGATCGGCTGCAGTCCGACGGCGGGGCCGACCGACGAGGTGAAGCCGAGCGGATGAATCCGCAGCAGCTGACCGCGCGTCGGGCCCCCACCCTGCTCTCGCCCCAGGCGCCGCTGATCGACCACGAACAGGTACGGCTGCTCTGCGAAGCCGGTCGGCATGACGCCGGTCTGCGCCTGGGTATCGAGCGGACCGACCACGATCCGCGCCGGCATCGACACCTCGACGGTGGTCGGATCCTGGATCACCTGCGCCTGGAAGCCTCCGTGCACGTCGAAGCCGGTGAGGAGCTGCCCGGTCGGCTGCAGATCGATGTTGGCGAGCACGAAGGTGATCTGGGAGTTCCGGAAGAGCGCCCGCACGTGCCTGGGCACGTTCGGCAGGAGCGTGCTGGTGGGATCGGGCGTCGCGACCGTGGGGTCGACCTGCGTTTCGGTACCCGCCGGTCCGCCCAGATACAAGCAGGGATCGAAATCGCTCTCGGGAAGCCCGACCAACCGGGAGATCCATTCGGTCTCGTAAGTCGCCCATTGGGTGCTGGCGGTGGTATCTCCGATGACGTCCGGGTCGATGCGGGTGTCGAACGAGTTGTCGGGGATGTTCCGGCAGTGTGGCGCGTCCATCGGGATGCGGAAGGTGAACCGCGGATCGGGCGTCGGGGTGAGCGAGCAGGAGCCGTCGGCATTGGGGGACGCCGTGGTGATGAGGCCGGTCTGAGAGCCCGCCACCAGATAGCCGTTCCCGACGTTGACCTGGTAGGCCACCAGTTGATCGAAGCAGCCCGCGCCAGCCGTCGTGAGCGGGGGCGCGTCGGCGCAGAAGCAATGCCCGTCTTTGCAGCTGGTGGCGACGTTCGCATTCGCGTTCGTGAAGTCGACGCAGGTGCGTCCGACGCGGCAGTCGAAATCGTTTTGGCAACCCTTCATGAGGCAGCGCGGACCGTTGCCCACGCCCGGATAGACCGACTCACAGGTGAACTTGTCGGTGGTCGGATCATTGGGATCGATGCAGTCGTTGCTGACCGGGAGATCCGGATCGGCCGGCTGGCAGGGCGTGAGGCTGGAGCGGGCCAGCTCGTCCAGGTGGGGGTGGATGACCAACTCCGACGGATAGGCCGCCACGACCTCGTAGCGTCGGACGCTGGCTAGGAAGCTGGCGCAGGCCGCGCTCTGCGCGTCGACCCGGTTCGGATCGACGCACAGACCGGTCACCGGCACGCCGCCGGCGCCCGTCGCCACCGTGGTATCGACCAGACACCCTTCGCCGAGCCCGCATTGAGCGTCCACGGTGCAACCCGTCAGCGTCAACAGATCGCCGGGCAACACGCCGACGCCGCAGAAATTGCCGCCGCCATCCTTGAACACGGTGTGGTGCGCGTCGGTGGGCTCGGCGGGTGGCGGCGCGCCCATGCCCTCCGGGGTCACCTGCCCGGTGTAGCGGGTTCCGGTCAGTGGGCCCTCCCAGGTCACCGTCCAGGTCTGCGGCGTCACCGCGCGCCGATCGATGGGATCGTCGACGCTGGACGGATCTGGTTCTTTCGGGAACAGGACATCGGTCTCGACGTAGTTGTTGGTCTGCTGGGTGGCGTTGAGGTCGGTGCCCTTGGTCCAGAACGGCTCGATATAGGGACCGGTCGCGGCGATGTTGGGCAGAACGTCCAGCCGGGGCGGCCCCGAGGAGGGATCGAGCGTCAGCGAGTAGGTGATCTCGTTGCGATCGCGCAGCGTGTTCTCGAAGGGCGTCTGCTCCGTAACGTTGGGCAAAGCCCCGATCATGAAATTGTTTTCGACCGTCGGCGCGTAGTACATGCGCGGGTACGGGTCGATATTGACCAGATAAACCACCCCCGACGTGGTCAGAACCCAGGCGTGCGCACCGTAGATGCTCTGCTCGCTGAAAGGCTTCGGATCGGCGGCGTTGGCCCGAATGTCGACCGCCGTGACGTCGACGGGGGCGGTCGGGAAGTGCAACCCCGGCCCGACGGCGAATGGCCGGCGGGGGTTCTTCGCGGGATCGACCGCGATGCAAGGGGTGGTGGCCGAGATGCCGGGCGCCAGGTGCAGCGGATCGGCGTTGGTCTCACACTCTTGCTCCTGGCCAGGCAAGAAGGTCTGAACCACCCGCAAGGTTCCGTCCTTCGCGATGACGTAGAGGTACCTGAGCTCGGGGACCTTGCTACCCGTGTCGGAACCCACGAACTCGGCAGAGGTGGCGGTGGTGGTCGAAGCGTAGGGCTGGACGCTGAGTCGGATGCGGTTCGATCCCACCGCCCCTTCGTGCAGGTAGATGGCATTCCCAGGCAGCGCCAGACCAGCCGCCGACAGACCGAATGATCCGACGTACGAGGCGTTCGAGAGCGACACGTAGACCCGCGTTCCATCCGGGACGATCGCGATCCCGCTGGGCCCGACCGGGCTGCCGACATGCGGCTGATCTTGGTACTGATTGCCCGGCAGCGCGCCCGACGCCGAGGGGCCCGCGCCCGCCGCGCCGCCAGAACCGCCGGCGCCACCAGCACCGGCCGCGCCACCCGAACCGGTGGCGCCCGAGCCGGCGTCGGCGACCAGGCTGGCCGCGTCGACCGCGGCAGCGCCGGCCGCGTCTGGCGTCGGAGCGACCGGGCCGGCGTCGCCGTCGCTGGCTGCGGCGTCGACACCCGCGCTGGTCGCGGCATCGAAGCCGGTCACCGCCGCGTCCGAGACGCGCACGGTCTGTCCCGGGCAATCGACGCTCGCGCAGACCGGCGACGTGCCGGCGTCCTGGAAGGTGACGGTGTTGCTCACGCTATCTCCCACCGCGCGCACCGACTGGACGATCCGTCCCGAGGGAAGCTCGACGAGCACGATCAGATCGCAGCTCGGGTAAGTGACCAGCGCGTACCACGGAACCTGAGTCCCGGCCGGCGTGTTCCACCCCACCGGTCCGGCCTGCGACAACATCCCGGGCGGGCTACATAGGGCGTCGGCGCCTTGCAGGGCGCTGGTGTCCTGGGGCAAGAAGACCGCCTCGTAGGGGGCCGCGGTCAAGAGCGTCCCGTCGCCTTTGATAGGTTGAATGGTTTCGGAGGCGGTGCGCGGCAGCGGCGGCAGGCTGACGTTCGAATCGTCCTCGTCGTGGATGACCGGCGCCACGATGATCGACGGATCGACCAGCGTCAGATCGCAGGAGCCGCGGTTGGCGGAGATCAGCCGGCATCCGTCGTCGCTGACCGAAATCTGCGACGGCAACTCACCCAGCGGCAGCTGCCCGTAACCGCCGGTCGCCTGTTCGAGATCGATCAGCTTCCAGTTGTCGGCGTCGAGCATGGTCAGACCGCCGCTGGCGCTGTCGGGCATGAAGGCGAAGGTCCGGCTGGTGGTGCTGGCCGGCGGATCGAACTGCGCCTGCGGGTGGCAAGCCCGCATGGGCCGCCCGGATACCGACAAGCCGCTCCCGGCATCGACGGTGCCGCCGACCGACGAGCCCTCCGGGAAGGCGCCAAAGCACATGAAAGCCACGTCGGTCGGGCGGTTGAAGTCGTCCACCGGCAGCAGGTTGGACGCGGGGCTGCACCCGGCGCCGGCCGCGGCCATCGCCGCCATCATGGCGATGACACGGATGCGCCTCATCGTGGCATCACGCTCGGAAAGCCGATCCGCTGAATGACGTGGTACTGGGTCTGGCTGCCCGGCGCCAGATCGACGACCGAGAGGTTGTTGTCCGAGAACCCGATCACGTACGCCTGCTTGCGCTGGTCATCGAACACCAGGCCGGCCGGCCCGCGGCCGATCTGGAAGGTCGTGATGAGGGTCGGCACCGCCGGATCGAAGACGTAGATCTCGCCGGTGTCGAAGCAGTTGACGTAAAGCCGCGGTCCCTCGCCGGCGTCGTGCTGGTAAAGGAACGTTGGGCTCGAGCAGGTCTCGCTGAAATCGGTCGGAATCGCGGTGGTGGTCCCGGCCTGGTTGGTCGCGATGTCGAACCCGACCAGATCGGGGGGAACCCGCTCGAGGGCGTAGACGCGGCTGGCGGCCGTGGGCGGCGGGGGCGTCATGTTGGGAACGGACGGCGGCGCAGGCGGGTCGACGAACGCCACCCCGCGCATCTCCGAGCCGACCAGGCCTGGGTTCAAGCTATCGCCCGCCGGCTCGACCACCACGTCGCTGTTCGAGATGGGACAGCCCTGCGGGTCGGGGGGGAGCGTCCCGAAGGTCCCGATCGAGGCGACGAGCGGAAGATAGCGCGAGCTCGCAAACATCACGTTCGGCGCCCCGAGCGGTTGGCCGAGCGGCGGATGCGGCTCCAGCGCCGTGATACCGAACGCCCCGGCGTTGTTCGGTGAAAACGGGCTCGGGAACGGTGCGACGAACGCGGGATCGCGGGGCGTCCCCCCGCCAGTCTGTGAGACGTCGAACAGTGAAACGCCCCCGGTATCGACGGTGGCGGTGCCGCCGGCCAGGTGTCCGACGTAAAGCAGACCGTGGGCGCTGTCGATCTGCAACGCATACGGCTCGTCCGGCAGATTAACAGCCGGCGCGCTGTGATCGTTCATCTCGGTATTCAGCACCTGGCCCACCGCCGTGAGGATCCGATGCGCAACGCCCTGGCACTCGGCCAAGCTGTCGTTCGAGGTCTGGCCACATAAAAATGACGGCGTGCTGGTGTCCGTGACGTCGGCCCAGGTGAGCGAGGTGTCCCCTCGGATCCCCATGAAGATCCGCCCGGCCAGCCCGGTCGGCGGAACACAGTTGGCGTTGCAAGGATCTGGGCAGTACGGCTGCCAGATCATCCCGGCCGCGAAGCTGCCGATCCGGACGGTGGATTTCGACTGCACGTAGCGCCGTTCGTCGCAGTTGAGGATGTTGGCGTCGAGCAGATCCCAGCAACAGATCTGCGGATCGCTGCGCGACAGCGGGTTCACGTAGTCTTCCTGCGGACAGAGCCCCCAGGTCTGCGTCGGACCGCTGGCCCCCGACACGGGCCCGCCGGCCGCTGGAAGCACGCCACCCCCGTTTGCCCGATCGGCGGCCGCGCTCACCAGATCCACCGCGACCAACGTGCCGTCGTTGTACCGAAGGTCGGCGTTCGAGTTGGCGACGTATAGCCAGGCGGAGGACGGATCGGCGACCGCGGTCGACGGGTAGAAGAACGTGTCGTTCGGTGGGTTGACCCCCTCCTGGTTGAGCGAGCAGGCCGCGGCCGCGCACAGCCCGCCCAGCGACAGGACCAGCGCACGCGCAGCCTTCCCCCGACGTCGCGGAGCCGCGGGAGAAGGCGCCGTGGCGCAGTCCATGCCTGTTCTTCGACCCAGCCGGGGGTCCGCTAGGTTGTCTTGAGCGCCGCTTGGGCCGCGGCGAGGCGCGCGATCGGAAGGCGATAAGGCGAGCAAGAGACGTAATCGAGGCCGAGCTCATGGCAGAACTCGACCGACGAGGGGTCCCCGCCGTGCTCGCCACAGATGCCGATCTTGAGCTTCGGCTTCTCGGCCCGGCCGGCCGCGACCGCCAGCTTCATGAGGCCGCCCACACCCTTGCGGTCGATGCTGACGAACGGATCGACCGAGTAGATGTCGTGCTGAAGGTAGGCCGCCAGGACGCGCGGCACGTCGTCGCGCGACAGACCGAAGGTGGTCTGTGTCAGATCGTTGGTGCCGAAGGAGAAGAACTCCGCCGTCTGGGCGATCTCCCCGGCGGTCATGGCCGCCCGCGGGACCTCGATCATGGTCCCCACCGTGTAAGAGAGCTTGCGCCCCTTCTCGGCGAACACCGCCGATGCCGTCTTGCGGACCAGGTCGGCCTGCAGGTCGAGCTCCTTCTTGATGCCGACCAGCGGGATCATGATCTCCGGGAAGACCTGCTTGCCCTCGGCTGCCAGATCACAGGCCGCCTCGAAGACGGCGCGCGCCTGCATCTCGGTGATCTCCGGGTAGGTGATCCCCAGGCGGCAGCCGCGGTGGCCCAGCATCGGATTGGACTCCTTGAGCTCCTCGATGCGCGCGTGGATCTGCGCGACGGTCTTGCCGGTCGACGCGGCCAGATCGCGCACGCCCGCCTCGTCGTGCGGCAGGAACTCGTGCAGCGGGGGATCGAGCGTCCGGATGGTGACCGGTCGCCCGGCCATCGCCGCGAAGATGCCGTGGAAATCCGCGCGCTGCAGCGGCAAGAGCTTGGCGAGGGCTGCCCGGCGATCCTTCTCGTTCTCGGCGACGATCATTTCGCGCATGGGGCCGATCTTGTCTTCGCCGAAGAACATGTGCTCGGTTCGGCACAGGCCGATCCCCTCGGCGCCGAAGGCCACCGAAGCGGTCGCCTGGTCGGGCTGATCGGCGTTGGCGCGCACGCGCAGCTTGCGGGCCGCATCGGCCCAACTCATCAGCTTGGCGTAACGCTGAAAAGCCGGCGCCTCCGAGGCCTCGAGGTTCTTCTCGATGAGCACCCGGATGACCTCCGACGGGGTCGTCTCGATGCGGCCGGCGATCACCTCACCCGCGAAGCCGTCGATCGAGATCCAGTCGCCTTCCTTGATGGTCATCGGCCCCTTGGCGGTGGTGACCTTCATGACCCGCGCGTGGTAGTCGAACGACAGCGCGTCGCAGCCGACGATGCAGACCTTGCCCATCTGCCGCGCGACCAGGGCCGCGTGGCTGGTCATGCCGCCGAAGGCGGTCATGAAGCCGAGCGAGGCGTTCATGCCCCGGATGTCCTCCGGGCTGGTCTCGTGGCGGCAGAGGATCAGGTTGGTCTCCCCCTTGGCGGCCAGCGCCTCCGCCTCGTCGGCGAAAAAGACGACCTTGCCGGTGGCGGCACCCGGGCCGGCCGGCAGACCCTTGGCCAGCAGGCGGCCCTCCTCGATGGCGGCCTTCTTGGCCGAGGGCAGGAAGACCGGCCGCAGAAGCTGGTTGAGCGCCTCGGGATCCACCCGGCGCAGCGCTTCTTCCTTGGGGATCAGTTTCTCTTCCACCATCTCGACGGCGATGCGCACGCCGGCGAACCCGGTTCGCTTGCCGCTGCGGCACTGCAACATGTAGAGCTTGCCGTTCTCGATGGTGAACTCGATGTCCTGCATGTCCTTGTAGTGCTTCTCGAGCTTCTTGCGGATGTCGAGCAACTGCTTGTAGGCGACCGGCAGGACCTTGCCGAGCTCCTCGATCTTCTGCGGCGTGCGGATACCGGCCACGACGTCCTCGCCCTGCGCGTTCACCAGGAACTCGCCGTAGAACAGGTTCTCGCCGCTGGCCGGATCGCGCGTGAAGCAGACGCCGGTGGCCGAGTCGCCCCCCTTGTTACCGAACACCATCGCCTGGATGTTGACCGCGGTCCCCCACTCCACCGGAATGTTGTTGAGTCGACGGTAGAGGTTGGCGCGATCGTTTTGCCAGGACTGAAAGACCGCCTTGATAGCGCCTTCGAGCTGGGCGTAGGGATCGGTCGGAAAGTCGACGCCGACGCGCTTCTTGATCTCGTTCTTGAACTCGACCACCAGCTCCTTGAGCGCCTCGGCCGACAGGTCGGAGTCGAGCTTCACCCCCTCCACCTTCTTCTTGTGATCGAGGATTTCGTCGAACGGATCGTGATCCTCTTTCTTCTCGGGCTTGAGGCCGAGGACGACGTCGCCGTACATGGCGATGAAGCGGCGGTAGCTGTCGAAGGCGAAGCGCTCGTTGCCGGACTTCTTGGCCAGGGCGGCCACCGTCACGTCGTTGAGGCCGAGGTTGAGGATCGTATCCATCATGCCCGGCATCGAGGCACGCGCACCCGAGCGGACCGAAACCAGCAGCGGATTCTCATGGTCGCCGAACTTGGCGCCCACCAGCTTCTCCATCCGCGCCACCATGCTGCGAATGTCGGCGTCGAGCCCCTTGGGAAGCTTCTTCCCGCCGGCGTAGAACTCGGTGCAGACCTCGGTCGTGATCGTGAAGCCCGGAGGCACCGGCAGCCCGATGTTGGCCATCTCGGCCAGGTTGGCGCCCTTGCCGCCCAGGAGATTCTTCATCTCCTTGTTGCCGTCGGCCTTGGTCCCACCGAAGAAATACACGCGCTTGGCGGAGGTCTTCGACCCGCCCTTCGATACGGCCTTCGACACCGCCTTGGCCGCAGTCTTCTCGACCGACTTGACCTTCTTGACGGCAACCTTCAGCAGCTTGGCGGCCGCTGCGCGGATGCCGTTGCCGTGGCCGTTCTTGACGGGCTTGGCGCTCTTTTTGGACTTGGAGCTCGACTTCGACGTCTGGGTGCGACTCTTGGTGACGCTGGGCATGGGCGCCTATTTACCCTGAGCCGCGTCGCGAGGGAAGGTCCTTCGTGCCCGGATCCGGGCGAAATGTCTGCGGCGATCGCCGGATCTACCGGCCCCTTCGCCCCCACCTGTCGGGACGGGACTTGATTCGGGAGTCAGGATGTATTACACGTAAGACATGAAGTCGTTGCAAGCGACTCTGACGGTGCGGCTTCCACCCCCGGCGCTCCGCAGGCTGAAGGCGCGCGCGCGCGCGATTGGCGTCACGCCGTCGGAGCTGGTCCGCGCCGCGCTCGAGCGCGAGGTCGGCCCCCTGGCCGATGAGCCGACGGCGGCCGAGATGACCCGCGAATGGATCGGCGTTCTCCGGGGACCCGCCCCGGACGGCCGCGACGCGAGGAACGTTCTCGAGACCTGGAATCCCGACCGCCGTGGCTGAAGGCCGCGGAACCTTCCTTCTCGATACGGGGTTCGTCGTTGCTGTCCTCCGCGCGGATGATCCCGATCACGGGCGGTGCGTCGAAGTCTGGAACGGGCTTCGAGCCCCACGGCTCGTCTCCGTCGAAGGAGTTTTGGTGGAGAGCGCTCACCTTCTTCGGCGCGTGCGCGGCGGGGCGACAGCAGCGGCGGGGCTGGTGTATGGGGCCGCAACCGAGCTCGTGCCGACCACCCGCGAGCGCGCACAGCGGGCCGTCGCGCTGATGGACAAATACCACGACGTGCCGATGGATCTCGTAGATGCGCTCCTCGTCACCGTCGCGGAAGAGCGCAACGCGCGCGACGTTCTAACGCTCGACCGGCGGGGCTTCGAGACCTACCGCGCGAATGGCCGCGAACGGTTTCGGATCCTCCCGTGAGCTTTCTGAAATCGTACCGAGGCACAATCCCTTCCCCAGCAAGGCGGCATCCCGAGCGTCACACGGCCCTTCGTTAGCGGCCTAGCCGAGTTTGGCGCGTAACCCCGCGGCGAGATCGCCGGTTCGCACCCGCTCCTGGGCCATGGTATCGCGATCACGCACGGTGACCGTCTGGTCGTCGAGGCTCTGGAAGTCGACGGTGATGCAGAACGGGGTGCCGACCTCGTCCTGGCGGCGGTACAGCTTGCCGATGGCGCCGGTGTCGTCGTAGACGGCCCGCAGGCCGGCGGCCTGCAGATCGCGCTTGATGGCCCGCGCCGTCTCCACCAGCCGCGGCTCGTTCTTCTTGAGCGGGAAGACCGCCACCGTGATGGGGGCCAGCCGCGGGTGCAAGCGCAGCACCGTGCGGGTGTGCTCCTCGCCGAGTTTTTCTGCGGCGCCGCGGACCTTCTTGAAGACCTCGATCCGGTTGGCGTCGGCGTCCTCGGCGAGCCCGAGCAGATCGGGCAGCGTGCCCGGCAGCCCGGCGGCGATCCGCTCGGCCGCCGCCAGCAGCCGCTCTTTGACGGCCGGTTCGAGCGCCTTAGCGTCGCGCTTCTCGACCGACTTGGCGAAGCTCTGCACCAGATCGCGCAGCTTGGCGCTCTCCTCGGCCGGCGGCTCCTTGACCAGCGACTCGTCGTAGGCGTCGCAGAGGAACGCCAGCGTGGCGCGATCGGCGCCGGCCGACGGCTCGATCACATAGGGCACGATGTGCTGCTTCTTCTCCTGATCGAAGTAGCGCAGCTCGCCGACCGCATCCGGGTTCTCCGGACTCCGGCTGTGGGCCTTCAGATCGAAGTCGGTGCGGTTGGCGATCCCTTCCAGCTCACTCCACCCCATCGGGAAACGATATTCCAGATCGACGCAGCGCTTGGCGTAGTGGGCCAGCTCGTCCTCAGTCTGTTCGCGCTGGCGTAGGTTCTCCGGCCGCAGCCCGAGATCGGTGTACCACTTGGTGCGCGCGTCGATCCAGGCCTGGTGGGCGGCCTCGTCCTCGCCTGGCTTGACGAAGTACTCGATCTCCATCTGCTCGAACTCGCGCGTGCGGAAGGTGAAGTTACCCGGCGTGATCTCGTTGCGGAAGGCCTTGCCGATCTGCGCGACGCCGAAGGGCAGCTTGCGGCGCATAGTGTCCAGCACGTTGCCGAAGTTCACGAAGATCCCCTGCGCCGTCTCGGGGCGAAGGTAGGCCAGCCCCGAGTCGTCGCCGGTGTCGACCGGGCCGACGGTGGTCTTGAACATGAGATTGAAGGGACGCGCGTCGGTCAGGTCGGTCTCCCCGCACTTGGGACACTTCAATTTCTTCGCTTGAGCGGCCGCGTTGAAAATGTCGACGTTGGTGTACTCGTCGCCGGTGGAGGCCTTGTAGAGCTGGTCGGCCCGGTGCCGCGCCTTGCATTTCCGGCAGTCGGTCATCGGATCCGAGAAGGTCCTCTCATGGCCCGAGTATCTCCAGACAAGCCGGTTCATCAGGATCGCGGCGTCGAGTCCCTCCATGTCGTCGCGGTCGTAGACCACCGCGCGCCACCAGGCGCGCTTGACGTTGTTCTTCAGCTCGACGCCGAGGGGACCGTAGTCCCAGGTGCTGCCGAGGCCGCCGTAGATAGCGGACGACGGGAAGACGAAGCCACGTCGCTTCGCGAGGCTGACGATCTGTTCCAAGGAGGAGGCGGGCATGGCGCGGAACTCTAATCGATCATAGGCCCGGCGACGAACCCGCCGTCTCCCCGCCGTTCGGCGAGAGGTTACGACGAAATGGGCGCGTGCCGGATGATCTGGATCAGCAGATTCTCGGGCCCACGAAAGTAGAGTGAGCGCGAGCCGTCGCGGTGGGTCTTGGGCGCCGCTTCGACCGGCACGTGGTGCGCCGCGAGGTGCGCGGCCCAGGCATCGACGTCGGCCGGCTCGGGGACCGCCAGCCCGATGTGATCGAGGATCGAGGGCCCGGCGGCGCTGGCCACCCCGCCCGCGCGGCGGTGCAGCGCCAGGTTGTCGCGCCCGCCGCAGAGGTAGACGTTGTCGGGATCGGGCCGCCACTCGACGGCGTAGCCCAGAACCTCGACCCAGAATCGCTCGGCCGCCGCCAGATCGTCGACCCACAGCGCGACGTGGCGGATGCCGAGCAGCGGCGGTCGACTCACGGGCGCCCCGCCGAATTGGCTGCGCTCAACTTGGCAATGAATTCGACGGATTTGAGCGGACCCCCGATGTGATGGTTGATGATCTCGGCCAGCGCCTCCCGGCAGTCGCGGTTGGCGTCCGGGGGCAGGCTCTCCCGGGCGGCCGCGCGGAGCGGCACCGCCTTCAGGTGCAAAAGCGCCGCGCGGGCGGCGGCGGTGATCGGGCGGCCGCCGCGCGCGCACGCCACACAGACGGCGCCGCCGCGATCGGGGTCCCAACGAAAGGCGACGGTCGAGGCGTCGCGCCCCACGTAGCTGGCGCCGGCGCAGACCGCGCAGGCGGCGATCGCCGGACCGAAGCCGAGGCCGCCCAGAAGCCCCAGCTCGAAGACGCGCAGCCTCTCCGCGCTCGCCCCCTCGAGCTCGAGGTGCGTCAGGAGCTCGAGCAGCCAGTCGTAGATCGCCGGCTCGACCTGCCGCGGGGCGCACAGCTTACCCACCAACTCGGCGGCGTATGCCGCATGCGCCATCCGCCCCACATCCGCCCCCAACGCCGCATGCCCGGCGGTGGCGTCGAAACCCTCCAGCGTCAGCAGCTCGGAGTTGGCGCGCTCGCGCAGAGTCGCCACGCCGGCGGCGCACAAGCCCAGGCCTCCGGCGAATCTTTTCTGGCTCTTGCGCGCGCCGCGCGCCAGCGCCGACAGGCGTCCGCTGTCACGTCCGAATAGCGTCACGACGCGGTCGGCCTCACCGGTGTTGACGGCTCGCAACACGATCGCCGGTGTAGAAAAAGAGGCCACGGGTTTGGCCTCAATCTTAGCCGGCGTCAGCCGAGATTCATCGACAATGGGGAGGACGCTTCGCGACCGTCGCCGGCGTGCCGGGCGGTCTCGGCCACCACGGTCCTCGCCGCCGGCGTGTGCCCCCGTGAGAGCCCCTCGCCCGATTGGGGCGGACGGCGCAGGAGCAACGACAACGTGATCGTGGCGATGAGAACCAGAATGATCACGAAGACCGCCAAGCCCAGCCCGCGCCGGCGCCCCGCCTCGTCGTCTTCGACGATCCCGCCCGCCAGACTGGGATCGACCACCGGGCTCGACGACAGCGCGCGGGCCGCCTCGGTCTCCGAGCTCACCGCCCGATCGAACAGACCGAGCGGCTTGGTGTCGGCGATGCCGACCGCGCGCGCATACGATCGAATGAAGCCACGGACGAACACATGGGCCGGCAATCCCTGAAGCGTTCCGGCTTCAAGTAGCTCGAGCGAGGAGCGCGGCACCTTCGTCGACGCAGAGACATCTCCAACGGTCAGTGACCGATCTTCTCGGGCGCGGCGGAGGCAGCTTCCAAAGTGATCGTCGTCCATGGAGTCGAAACTCTCCAAATGCTCGTCTGCTCGACGAGTTTTCTTTAACGTTTTTGGACAGTTACTGCCTAAAAGCGTTCGCAAGCTAACAGCACGCGGCGCGGCCTGTCAATTGAAATATCTTACATCAGCTACATACAGTTCGCGAGTAAGTATCGATTTTCCATAGCTATACGCGCCGGGCCTCGGGATCCCAGACGTACTTGTGGAGCTGCAGGTTGAGCCGCGCCGGCACACGGTCGCGCAACATCCAGGCAACAAGATCCTGGGGGTTCAGGCGGCCGTGTACCGGCGAGAGCAAGACCTCCGTGTGGCGCCCCAGATCGTGCTTTTCGATTGCCGCCCGCGCCCACTGGTAGTCGGGCTCATCGGCGACAACGAACTTCACCGCGTCGGCTGGGCGGAGGGAGCTCAGCAGCTCCCAGCGCATGCGGTGGGACTCCCCTGAGGCGGGCGTCTTGATGTCGACCACCCGAACGACCTCCGGGGGCAACATCTCCATCGGATGAGCCCCCGAGGTCTCGATCATCACTTTGTATCCGGTGGCGATGAGACGGGCCGCCAGCGCGGGGAGCTCGCGCTGCAGCATCGGCTCGCCCCCCGTCAGCAGCACCAGTGGCGCGCCCAGGCGATCGACCTCGGCCACGATCTCGTCGAGCGTCAGGTCGCGACCGCCGTGAAACGCGAAGGCGCTGTCGCAGTAGTTGCAGCGCAGGTCGCACCCTGTGGTTCGAACCAGCGTACAGAGCAGACCCGCGTACTGCGTCTCACCTTGAATGCTGCTGTAGATCTCCGTGATTTTCATCGAAGGGTCCGTATACTTCTAACATCGTCGTGAGGCACCTCGTCGCCTACTTCGGCAACGAGCCAGAGAACCTGGCTTGTGCCCTGTTTTCGGCCCGGCCCGCGCTGCAAGCGCAGGGCGAGCCCGGCCCGCGATCGGGCCCGGATGGCTATGGCCTGGGGTTCGTCCAAGGCGGCGACGTGTTGCTTCAGAAGCGCCCGCGCGCCGAGACCTCCGAGGTCGATCTCTACGGGCTGGTCAAGGACACCCGGGCGGACGCGCTGATCGGCCGCATCGGCCTCAGCCGCGATGGCAACACCGCCGCCGAAGACGCCGATCCGTTCCGGTTTCGCTCCTGGCTCTTCGCCTCGGTCGGCGAACTCGACGGGCCGGCCTTCGAAGCCATCCGGGAGCGCGTCCTCGAGAGCGTGCCGGACTTCTTGCGCCGGAACATTCGCGGCAAGTCGCCCAGCGAGCACCTCTTTCACCTGTTCCTGACCTTCCTGCACGACGCCGGGATCCTGGATCAGCCCACGCCGGCGCCGGCGGCGGTGCGCGCGGCGCTGCGCAACAGCTTGGCGCTCGTCGATCGGCTGCTCGTCGCCGACGGCGCCGCGGCGATGCAGATCGCGATCTGCGCCACCAACGGGCGCTGCTTCGTGGCCACCGGGTGCGACTACCCGATCCGCTATCTTTATGTCGAAGGGATCGCCGACTGCCCCGTCTGCCTGGAACGGACCGACACCAACCACACCCGGCGCCGCGTGCAGCACGACATCCTTCGGGCCATCGTCGTGGAGGCCAACCGCGAAGTGACGGTGCGGCCTGGGTGGCGCGAGGTCCCGAATCGGTCCGCGCTCATCGCCGGCCCCGATCGATCGCCGCAGGTCTCCGAGCTCTGATCTGGGCGGGCTACATCGTCGCCGCGGCGATCGGCGCCGACGCCGACAACGTCCGGGGCCGGCGGCGGTAGTACATGAAGATGGTCTGGATGATCGACGCCACCGGGACCGCGAACAGCGCGCCGACCAGACCGTAGCTGTGCTCGCCCGCGATGAGCGAGAAGACCACCACCACCGGGTGGATCTTGGCCGCTTCGCCCATGATCTTGGGATTGAGCAGGTTGGCCTCCATCAGATGGATGCCGATGATCCAGGCCAGCACCAAGAGCCCCTGTCGGACGTCGAAGGTCCCCGACGAGATCAGCGCAATGGCGACGATCGGCACCGACGACAAGATCGATCCGAAGATTGGGATCAGGCTCATGGTGGCGGCGATGCCAGCCAGCAGCAGCGGGTACTTGACGTGAAACAGCAAGAGCCCGAGGTAGGTGAAGGCGCCGTTGATACAACAGATGAGGAGCTGCCCGCGGATGACGCCGGCTAGGCCAAGATCGATCCCGGCCGCGATCCGCTGGTAGTCGCCCTGATATTGCTCGGGGACCAGCGACCGAAGGAAGACCTGGATTCGCACCAGGTCGACCAAGATGAAGGCCGCCACCATCAGGACCAGGAACAGGCGGCCGATACCGGACACCACCGCCCCGATGAAGAGCTGACCGTATTCGATGGCCCGCTGGCTCTCCCCCTCGGTCGACTTGAGGCGCTCGGAGAGCCACTGCTTGATCGATCGCTCCCATTTGCCGCCCGGCCCGGTGCTCTCTTCTTCGGTCTGCGGCGGCGCGATCAGGTAGCGGCCGTCGTTGGCGGGCCGTACCTCGAAGGCCAGCGACTCGAGGTCAATCTTGAAGCGACCGCCCGGCAGCGGCTCGAGCACGATCGAATGCGGCGCCTCCGGGGTCACCACCGCCGGGGTGGTCGCGTCGTCGGCCCCCTCGCCCTGGGTCGCCTCCGGCCCGAAGTGGGTGTCGACCCAGGCCCCGGCCTTCGGTAACCACTCGCGGTTCACCCGCGCGAACAGCTGCGGCGCCTCTCGAAATAGGCGCGCGAAATCCCCCGAAAGCTTGGGGACGAAGTAGCCGATGAACAGACTCAGGACCGCGATGATGTTGATGTAGAGGATGATCACCGCAGCCGCGCGCGGGAAGGGCTTGCCCCCCACGCGCAGCCGGCTGAAGCGATCGACGATGGGCGCCAGGATGTAGGCGACCAAGATCGCGAACAGGAACGGAAGGACGACCTCCCGAAAGAGGTAAACCACCAGGACGCAGAAGAGCGCGAAGCCCCAGAGCTTCGCGAACTGGCGTAGCCACGCCAGAGTGCGCGTGGCTGGCGTCGTCACACCCTACCTCTAGCGGGCCGGGGCGTCGTCGTCGCTCTCGCCCCCGTCGGTCTTGTCCCGGCTGGCCGGCACCTGGGCCGAAAGGGCCGCCAGCTTGTCGCGCATGACGTCGCCCAGCGTCGCCGTTGGGGCGCCGCCGGAGAAGCCCTGCGCATCCGCCAGCTCTTCGGCGCGGGTGGCGCTGCGGAACGATAGGCCGATCTTTCGCTCGGCGGTATCGACCCCGATGATCTCGGCCTTGAGCATCTGGCCGGGTTTGACGAACTGCTTGGCGTCCTCGATCCGCTCCTCGGAGAACTCCGAGACATGGATGAGGCCTTCGACGCCCTTCTCGATCTCGACGAAGGCGCCGAAGTCGAGCACCTTGATCACCTTGCACTCGACTATCTTGCCGACGGGGTAGTCATAGGGGATCCGATCCCACGGATCGGGGACCAGCTGCTTGATGCCGAGCGACACCTTGGGCTTCTCGCCGTCGAAGTCGATGTTGAGCACCACGGCCTCGACCTCTTCGCCCTTCTGATACAGCTCCGACGGGTGCTTGACCCGCTGGGTCCAGGACAGATCCGAGACGTGCACCAGTCCGTCGATGCCCTCTTCGATCTCCACGAAGATGCCGAAGTCGGCGATGTTGCGGATGACGCCCTTGACGACCGTTCCCGGCGGGTATTTCTCCTTGAGCGATGCGAACGGGTTCGGCTCGAGCTGCTTGATGCCGAGGCTGATCCGATTTTGGCGCGGGTCGATGTCGAGCACGACCGCCTCGACGGTGTCGCCGACCGCCACCACTTTAGATGGGTGCTTGACCCGGCGGGTCCAGGACATCTCCGAGATGTGGACCAGGCCTTCAATCCCCTCCTCCAGCTCGATGAAGGCGCCGTAGTCCTTGAGCGAGACCACCTTGCCGCGCACGACGGTGCCCGGCGGGTACTTGGTCTGTGCGTGGGTCCAGGGATCCTCGCTGATCTGCTTGAGTCCCAGCGACACCCGCTCGGTCTCGACGTTGAACTTGAGCACCTTGACGCGCACATGATCGCCTACTTGAAAAAGCTCGGAGGGGTGCGTGACCCTCCCCCAGGACATGTCGGTGATGTGCAGCAGGCCGTCGATGCCGCCGAGATCGATGAAGGCGCCGTACTCGGTGAGGTTCTTGACGATGCCCTCGACGATCTGGCCTTCCTTGAGCTTCTCGAGGGTCATGCCCTTGAGCTCGGCGCGCTCCTTTTCGAGCAGCACGCGCCGCGACAGCACGATGTTGCCGCGCTTCTTGTTGAACTTGATGACCTTGAACCGGTGCGACTTGCCGATGAAGGCGTCCAGGTTGCGCACCGGCCGCAGGTCGACCTGCGAGCCCGGGAGAAAAGCTTTGACGCCGCCGCGGATGGTGACCGAAAGGCCGCCCTTGACCCGCGCGCTGATCGTCCCTTCGATGAGCTCGTCGCGCTCGCAAGCGCCCGAGATCTCGTCCCAAACCTTCAGGCGGTCGGCCTTCTCCTTCGACAGCACACAGAGGCCGTTCTCGTCCTCGCGGCTCTCGAGAAAGACATCGATCTCGTCGCCTTCTTTGATGCCGATCGTACCGTCGGCCTGCTGAAACTCGTAAAGCGCGATGGTTCCTTCGGACTTGTATCCAATGTCGACGACCACGTGGTCCTTGCCGATGTGGATGACCTTGCCTCTGACGATGTCGCCCTCTTTGACGACGTGCTTAAGCGATTCCTCTTCGAATAACGCCGCAAAGCTCTCCTCGTGCGGGTTGTTCTCGGTCGCGGTCATAGCTGAAACCATGCGGTGTTCCTCTGCCTTCCGGGCCCTCGTTCGGGGCCGACTACTGCGCTGTCCCGCGCGTTGCGGGGGTTCGGGTTTGGTGGCGGACGCCGACCATTCGGCGCCCAATCCCTCAAATGAAGGGGCGAAACTTAGCGTCGCGCTTAGGGAATGTCAACGCGTCCGGTCGGCCACCACGGTGGCCATCCGGGCGACCACCTCGGCGGGATTGAGGGCGCTGGAATCAATCTCCAGGGCGTCGTCCGCCTTGCGAAGCGGGGCGGCCGCCCGGGTCGAGTCGCGCTCGTCGCGCGCCACCAGCTCGGCGCGGGTGGTGTCGAGCTCGGCGGTGCGGCCGGCCGCGCGCAGCTCGGCCACCCGCCGGCGCGCCCGCTCGTCCGCCGAGGCGGTCAGGAAGAACTTGGCCTGCGCGTGCGGGAACACCACCGTACCGATGTCCCGCCCTTCGACCACCACGCCCCCCGCCGCGCCGATGCGGCGCTGGAGATCGAGGAGCGCGTCGCGCACCTCGGGCAGCGCGGAGACCCGCGAGGCGCCGTCCGAGATCTCGGGCGTCCGGATGGTGGTCCCCAGCTCCTGCCCGTTCGCGAAGACCCGGTTCACGTCACCGTCGAGCCTGAAGGCGATGTCGAGGCCCGCCGCCAGGCCCGCCACGCCCGGGCCGTCGTCCCAGGCGATCCCACGCTCGCGGGCGCGCAGCGCCATCACCCGGTAGATGGCGCCGGTATCGAGCAGTGCGTACCCGAGGACCGACGCCAGCATCCGCGCCGCCGTCGACTTCCCCGCCCCCGCCGGCCCGTCAATTGCGACGATAAGCCGTGTCGCCATTCGGGAGAAAACTAGCCGCTCTTGCGGAAGCGGGAGGGGTACGGCTCGCCGAACTCTTTGTCGGGGTGGATCGATTTGGCGCGGACGATGAGCGCGTCCTCGGTCTCGGGACGGTTCGGATCCGGCAGGCAACACTCGACCGGACAGACCGCCTGGCAAGCCTCGTGATCGTGAAATCCGACGCACTCCGTGCAGAGCTTCGGGTCGATGAGGTAGATGTCTTCGCCTTCGCTGATCGCCTCGTTCGGGCACTCGGGCTCGCAGGCGCCGCAGTTGATGCATTCGTCGGTGATGTATGTCGCCATTGGTGCTCGCAGAAATTGTAGGTGAGGCGCTCTAACGCGTCAAACGACGCGAGTCAAGCTAAGGTCCAAGTTGCAGGTCGTCGGAACGGCGTGATCGATCAGGACGGCGGGGCCGCGCTCGATTCGGTGATCACCTGGGCGCGCCCCACCCGGCCGCCGCCACCCCGCAGGTTGACCGACACCAGCTTGGAGACACCCGGCTCTTCCATGGTGATGCCGCAGAGCCGATCGGCGATCTCCATGGTGCGGCGATTGTGCGTGATGATGATGAACTGCGAGCGGTCGGTCATCTCGCGCACCACCTGATTGAAGCGACCCACGTTGGCCTCGTCGAGCGGCGCATCCACCTCGTCGAGCACGCAGAAGGGCGAGGGCTTGACCAGGAAGATGGCGAACAGCAGCGAGACCGCGGTGAGCGCCTTTTCGCCACCGGACAGCAACTCGATGTTCTGGCTGACCTTCTTGCCCGGCGGGTTGGCCACGATCTCGATGCCCGTCTCGAGCAGATCGTTGTCGTCGGTGAGCACCAGGCTGGCCTTCCCACCGCCGAACAGGCGCGGGAAGATCGCCTGGAACTCCAGGTTGACCGCGTCGAAGGTCTCGCGGAAGCGCTTGCGGGACGCGCGGTTGATCTTCTCGATCGCCGTCTCGAGAAGGCCGATGGCCGACTCCAGATCGCTGCGCTGGGTGGTGAGGAAGTCGAACCTCTTCTGCAGCTCCTCGGACTCCTCGATGGCGGTCAGGTTGATCTCACCCATGCGCTCGATGAGGCCACGCAGCTCGGTGGTACGCTGCTCCTCGATCGCGCCGAACAGCGCGCGCAGGTGGTAATCGTAGACCACCCGCGCCAGCTCGACCTCCCGATAGCGATCGGTCACCTGCTCTTCGATCCCGGTGCGGCGAAGCGCCACCTCCTGACAACGCATCTCGAGGCGCGATAGCGTCTGCGCCAGGCGGGCCACCTCGGCCCGCGCCGTCCGCAACACCGCCTCGCGCCCGGCCAGCGTCGTCTGCCGGGCCTCGAGTGCCCCCTGCCGCTCGCCGTGCTCGCGCGCCCGCGCCTCGGCCTCGGCCTGCGCCAACTCGGCCTCCTGACGGAGCACCACCGACTCCGTCTGCAGCGTCTCGGCGCGCGCCAGGTCATCCGCCATCGTCGACTCGAGACGCGCTGCGCGCGCCTCCTGATCGGCCCGCTCGACCAGCAAGCGCTCCAAGGTCTGGCGCGCGGTCCGACGCCGCTCGACCGCCTGCGTCGCCGCCACCTTGAGCGTCGTGAGCTGGGCGTTGGCTAGATCGACCTCGTCGGCCAAGGCCACTGTCTGCAGGCGCAGCTCGCCGGCCCGCCGTTCGACGTCGTCGAGGGCCGCCACATCGGTCTCGAGACCGGCCGAGGCCGCCACCACCCGGGCCTCGCTCTCTTCCAACGACCGACGAAGGTCGTTGGTCTGCGAGGCCAGCGCGGACCGCCGCGCGTCGAGCCGGCGCGCTTCGTCGACCAGGCGCTCCAAATCCTTCTGCTGACCGAGCAGCGCCATCTCGTCCTGCCGCAGCGTCAAGCCCAGCTCGTCGCGGGCACGCGACAGATCCGCCGCGGCCTGCTTCTTGCCGACGTGTCGGGCGAGGGACGACTCGACGTCCGCGTCTAGCCGCTCCATCACCGCCTCGAGCTCGCGGATCTCCCGCTTCTGCTCGAGGACGCCCGCCAGCGCCGACTCCCGCGAGCCGCCCGTGACCACACCGTGCGGATCGATCACCTCGCCCTCGAGTGTCACGATGGTCTTGTTGGTCTTCGTCTCGCGCCACAGTGCCAGCGCGCGCTCGAGATCCTCCACCACCAACACGTCGCCGAGCAGATAGGTGGCCACCTCGCCGTACTGGCGATCGAAGCCGATGAGGTCGAGCATCGGGCCGCGCACGCCCGCGCCCTGTGGCCAGGCTTCCGCGATGGCCGCTGCGTCGGGGATGAATCCGCCCGCCGCGGCGCCTTCGCCGCCGCCACCACCGCCTTGCAATCCACCCATGCCAGCCATGCCACCCCCGCCCGCACCGCCAGTGGCGTCGTACAGCACCTCGCCGCGGGGTACCCGCAGCGCGCGCGGAATGAACGAAGAACGCCCTTCGCTCTTCTGTTTGAGAAACTGAATGGCTTCCACGCCCGCCTCGTGGGACTCGACGATCACGTTGCCCAACCGCTCGCCGAGCACCGCCTCGACAGCGACCTCCAACTCGGGTGGTGGCCGCACGATGTCGGCCACGATCCCTTCGATGCCGGCCGCGCCGCGTCCCTCTTGGTGCTCCTGCATGATGGCACGAACGCCTTTTTGGAAGCGCTCGTAGCGATCTTGAATCTCGGAGAGCGACGCCAACCGCGATCGACGGCGGTGGGCCTCTTCGCGCAAGGTCTCGAGCTCGAGCTCGCCGCGCGACAGCTCCGTGCGCAGCGCGACCAGGAGGGCCTCGTCCTCGGCGGCGCGCTGCCGGGCCGCCGCGACGCGTTCCTGCAACACCGCCAGCCGTTCGCGCATCCCGGTGTCCTCGCCGGACAGGCCGGTCGAGCGCTCGTTGATCGCCTCTTCCTCAGTGGCCAGCGCCGCCAACCGGCCCCCCAGATCGTCGCGGCGCTGCAAGGCCGCCGTCCGCTCCGCCTCGAAGCGGGCGATGCGCGCCGCGCTCTGTGCCTGGGCGGCCAGCGCGGCGTCCAGATCACGGCGCGCCTCGGACAGAGCGGCGCGGCGCACGTCCTGAACCAACGCCTCTTCGTCGTAGGCGCGCTCGCGCTGCTCGGCCTCGCCGTCGATCTCGGCCAGCCGTCCGTTGATCTCGTCGACGCTGGCGCCGTGGGCCTGCGCCCGCGCGCGCAGCTCCTCGGACTCTTTGCGTCCCGCGGCCGCCCGCGAAATCAGGTCGGCGGCCTCGGTGTCGTGGTGCGACGCGCGCTGCATACCGAGCTGCGCCTTGTTGGACAGCGCGAACAGATCGTCCTTGGCCGCCGCCAGCTCGGTGGCCTCTTCGGCGCCCGCCAGCCGCTCGGCCTCGACCGCCGCTTCTTCCGACTCGAGCACCACCGCTCCGCTGTCGTGGCGCCCGCGGATATCCTCGATCTCGGCCGCCACCGATTTCTCCTCGGCCAGGTAGCCTAGGTAGCGCTGCGCCGATGACCACAGGTCCAGGTCCTTCAGCTCGGCCTTGTAGCGCTTGTAGCGCTCGGCCTTTTGTGCCTGCAGGCGCAGCGAGCGGAGCCGGCCCTCTATCTCACCGACGATGTCGGTCACGCGGAGCAGGTGCTGGCGCGTCGACTCCATCCGGCGCTCGGCGGCCTTCTTCTTGGATTTGTATCGGGTGATGCCGGCCGCCTCGTCGATGAGGCCTCGCCGATCCTCGGGACGCGACGAAACGATGAAGCCGATGCGGCCCTGCTCGATGATGGCGTAGGCCTTCGAGCCGACGCCGGTCCCCAGGAAGAACTCGACCACGTCGCGCAAGCGCGAGGGCACCCCATTCAATAGATACTCGCTCTCGCCGTCGCGGTAGAGCCGCCGCGTGACGACGATATCCTCGGGACCCGCGGCCCCCCACGGAACGCCGCCGGGCGCGACGTCGGTGGCCAAACCCCGCGCGTCGAAGGTCAGCGAAACCTCGGCCAGTCCCGCCGGACCGCGGCTCTCCGAGCCCGCGAAGATGACGTCCTCCATGGCCCGACCGCGCAGGTGCTTGGCCGACTGCTCGCCCATGACCCAACGAATGGCGTCCACGACATTGGACTTTCCGCAGCCGTTGGGGCCGACGATGGACGTCACCGGATCGGGAAAGGCGATCGACGTCTTGTCCACGAACGACTTGAATCCGCAGATCTCGATCCGCTTGATCTTCACGCGCGCCTCCGCAGTCTTTGGGGGGACCCGCGACGATACGTTGAATGTATCGTCACGGCAGCGTCATCTTAGTAGCACCTCCGTGCCGCACCTGTAAACAGGCGACTCGCAGCCTAGGCCCCCAGCGTGTCATGGGCCACCTGGCTCCGCAAATTACGTATGGTTTCGGCCACAAGCCCGCCATCGGGCGGCGATCTACCTACGTTTAATGATACCCTCCCACCCGCAATGGACCCGTCTTTACCGTTTACGGCCGCCGATATCTATCAATTGGCCGCCGTCGTGGGCGGAGTGGGCGTAACCGGAGCGCTCGGACTGCTTTTCGTTCGACGCGCCCGCGCCGCGCGTCGCCGCCAGATCGACTCGGTGGGAGAAGCGCCCGAACCTCTCGCGGGGCCCGCGCACAAAAAGAGAAGCAAGTCCTTACCCGCGGCGGAAAAGTCGGAAGACGGGGGAGAGCCCGCAGAGCCCCCGCGGTCCGGCAGATCCCAAGTCGCTGGGGCGGCGCCCGCCCGCGCGCCCGAGCGGCGACCGGCCGCCCCGGAGGCCCCCCGGCATCTGCCCGAACCGCCCGCTACGAAGGTCGAGCCCGGTCCCGAGTCGAAGTCCGAGTCGAAGTCCGAGTCGAAGTCCGAGTCGAAGTCCGCCCAGGTCATTCC
>DASRLC010000585.1:0-3144 GCA_035648655.1 Polyangia bacterium | reverse complement strand
CCTGGACACTATGGCTGCGTTACTTCGCCTTCCAGCGCGCTACAACCCCGAACTTCCCACGACGCCGCGGCGGCTACCCGAACTCCGCGGCGCTCAGGCCACCGCGTGAGAAACACGACTTCGTCAACGGGCTGCTAGAGGATCCCACCGGCAAGACCATCGTACTGCGCGGATCGTCGCTCATCGACATCGGCGCGCTGTACTACTACGCCAACCAGAGCGCGAGCGGCATCACCACGCGGGTGGACAAAGTGGTTGCGGCAGGCGTGCAGGGGCACGTTGTGCGCCTGCCTGTGTACCCGAAGATCGACTACAACGGCGGCTATCCGACCTGCTCGCCGCTGCCCTACCCGGTCGGCACTGGGCCGACCGCCAGCTGCACGCCGACGACGCCGCTTGGCGCCGCGGATTACGTCACCAAGGTCCTCCAGCCCGCGGTCGACTACGCGACCAGCAAGAACCTTTACGTGATCATCGACTTCCATCAGATCGACAACGCGAGTACCGGGACCTCGGCCGCCGACGCGACCACGTTCTGGACCGACATCGCGCCGCGGTTCGCGAGCTACACAAACGTGTTCTATGAGCCGTTCAACGAACCGATCGACAGCACAGTTTCGTGGGCCGCGCTCAAGCCGGCAGTGCAAGGCTGGATCAACGTCATCCGCGCCGCCGCGCCCAACAACATCATCATCGTCCCCTCGAACAGCTGGGATCAGCACGCCGGCGACGCGACCAGCGATCCGCCGAGCGGAACGAACTTGATGTACACGGCCCACATCTACCCGAGCAACTGGACGAGCGGGAACGCATTCCAAACGCAGGTCGCGACCGCGGTGACCAAGGCGCCCGTGTTCATGACCGAGTGGGGCTACGGGACATCTGATCCGGCCTCGTGGGGGACGGCACTGCAAACCACCGTCGACGCCGACGGTGCCAGCTGGACGGCTTGGGTAACGGACAATGCCTGGACGCCCAACATCTTCACCGACAGCTCCCTCACCACGCTGACCAGCTTCGGCATGTTGGTGAAGAACTGGCTGGCGGCCACAGGCAACAGCGACTGGGTCCAGTAGCCGACGTCGCAGATTCGGCACCAACACGACGACGTCATCGCAGCGACCCTCGCAGGCGCTGCGGCCGAGTTCGGGGTGAACCAGGACGCGGACAAGAGCGTAGGACGCCCCCGAGCCAGGGCCGAGGGATAGCAGCGCCTTCGGTCCAGCCACGGAAACGGAGGCTTGAGCCTCTCTCTTCGACCGAGCTAACTCCGGCGATACCGAAGCGCATCGACCAGCAGCGCGAACGCCGGCGATGAGTGGCGACGACTCGGATAGTAGAGATGGAAGCCGGAGAACGGCAGGCACCAGTCGTCGAGAACTCGCTTCAGCTCCCTCTCGCGACGTAGGGTCGCGCGAGGTCCTCGGGAACGAATCCCAATCCGATGCCCGCGCGGGCGGCATTGAGCACCTCGTCGACGCCATTGACGACGAGCTGCCCGTCGACCCGCACCTTGAGCTCGCGGGACGCCTTCTCGAACTCCCACGAATAGATCCCGCCGGGCAGCCGGAGGTTGATACAGGCGTGTCAGGTCTTGTGGCCTCTTCGGCGGCCGGTGGCTGGCGAAGTATTTTGGCGTTCCGACGACGACCAGCCGCACGTCGGGGCCGATGGGAACCGCGATCATCCCTTTGGCGACGTGCTCCCCGAGGCGGATCGTCCGCTAGCGGCAGCGGCGGATCGACCGGCGGCAGTGGGGGCTCAGGTTCAGGCGGGTCGACCGCGCTTGGCGGATCGACCGGGAGCGGCGGCTTCGCCGGCGCCACCAGCGGTCGGGGAGGTTCGGGCGGGTCGACCGCGCTCGGCGGATCGACTGGGAGCGGCGGCTCCAGCGGCGGTCGAGGAGGGTCGGGCGTGGCCGGGACATCGGGAGTCGCCGGTCAGTCCGGAGCAGGCGGACACGCCGGAAACGGCGGCGGGGCCACGGAAACGGCAGGCGCCGGCGGCCACGGAGGCTCGACCGGTTCGTCGGCGTTGCTCGTTCCGGCTCAAGGCGCGCTCCTGGGGGCCTTCGTGGGGACCGGAACGCTGGCCGGGTTCGAGACCGAGCTCGGCCGTCGGGTCGCCATCAACCACAACTTCGTCGGGTGGACGGACGACTGGACGACCATGCTCTCGGGCCTGGCGGCTGGGGGTCGTATCCCGCTCGTCACCTGGGAAGCGTGGGAGAACAGCGTCGGCGCCCCGCTCGCGGACATCATCGGCGGCACCTACGACTCGCTGATCACGGCGCGCGCGCAGGCCGTGAAGGCCTTCGGCCAGAAGTTCTTTCTGCGCTGGGGGCACGAGATGAACGGGAACTGGTACCCGTGGGACGGCGCGAACAATGGCGCCAACCTCGCCGCGACCGCCACCTTCATCTCGGCTTATCGGCACGTCCACGATCTGTTCGTCGCGGCCGGCGCCACCAACGCGCTCTGGGTCTTCTGCCCGAACGTCACCAGCGTCCCGAGCGACAGCTGGAATCAGTGGCAGAACTATTACCCAGGCGACGCGTACGTCGACTGGATGGGATTCGACGGCTACAACTGGGGAACGGTCCAGTCGACGTCGACCTGGCAGACGTTCCCCACCATCGCGAGCCAGATCTACGCCAGCCTCGCGGCGACGGGGAAGCCGATCATGATCCCCGAGACCGCCAGCGCGGAGCTGGGAGGCGACAAGGCGGCGTGGATCGCCGGAATTCTGCCGTCGCTGAAGACGACGTTTCCGGAGGTCAAGGCGCTGGTCTGGTTCCAGATGAACAAGGAGACCGACTGGCGAATCGATTCCTCGCCGACGTCGGAGGCCGCTTTCGTCACCATGGCCAACGACGCGTACTTCAATCCTTGAGTCGGGCCGACGGGATCGTGTTGACCGCCCTGATCGCCTGCCGGTATGGATGGTAGTGTCCCTGCCATGAGCAAGCGCAACCGACCGACCACCGCCGCCGAAGCGACCCACCGCCGCAAACGCCACGAGTACCGCAGCGCCCGCAACTCTCCAGAGGGGAAGGCCGCGCGCGCCGCGGCCGCCGCCAGCGCGCCCAAGGCTCCCGTCCCGCCCGCGACCAAGCCGTCCGGCCAGGGCTGACCCATCGGCGGC
>DASRLC010000584.1:0-3094 GCA_035648655.1 Polyangia bacterium | reverse complement strand
GCGGCTGCCGCTCTACGTCGATCCACGCGCCATCGCCGCGGCTGCCTCGCTGCCGGCGATCGGTTTTTTCACCATGCTCACCGGCGAAGCCGTGGCCACCGAACGCTCGGCGCTGATGCTCGCCATCGGCATGGGGGCGCTGTTGGTGGGCCGCTCGGCTTCGGCGGCGCCGACCATCGCGGCGGCGGCGCTGGTCTTATTGATCGCGCACCCCCTCCAGATCTTCGACATCTCGCTGCAGCTCTCGGTGGCGTCGGTGGCGGGCATCGCGCTGCTGGCGCGCCGCCTCGGCCCGAGCGCGGCGTCCGTCGACGGACCGCATCGGCGCGCGCTCCGCTGGCTCTGGCGCTTCGGCGCGGCGACGGCGGCCGCCACGGCCGCGACGGCGCCATTGGTGGCGCACGCCTTCGCCGAAGTGGCACCGCTGGCGCCGCTCGGCAATTTGGCGCTGGTTCCCCTGGTCGAGATGGCGGTGGTTCCCGCTGGCCTGGCCGGCGCGGCGGCGGCGGCGATCTGGACGCCGCTCGGACGGCCGCCACTGGCCCTGGCGGCGCTCGCCGCGCGGCTGGCCCTAGCAATCGCCGCCGCCTTTCGCGCCCACGCCCCGCTGTGGGTTTGCCGATCGCCAAACGGCCTCGAGACGTTGGCGCTCACCGCCGCCGGCGCGCTGGCGCTCGCCGCTTGGGGAGCGCGCCGCGGCGGCTCCCGGCCGCTTGCCATCGCCGCGCTCGTGTGCGCGCTCATCGCGACGGGCAGCCTCGCCGGGCGCGGGCTTCATCGCCGCTGGTCGAGCGGGCTGACGGTCACCTTCCTTGACGTGGGCCAAGGCGACGCCGCCGTGATCGAAGCGCCCGGCGGCGCCACCATGTTGATCGACGGCGGCGGAACGCGCGACGGGCAGTTCGACACCGGCGCCCGTATCGTCGAACCGTTTCTGCGGGCACGCGGGATCGGTCGCCTGCAGGTCGTCGCGTTATCCCACCCGCATCCCGATCATCTGAACGGTCTGTTTCGCGTCCTCGAGCGGTTCGAGGTCGGCGCCTTCTGGTCGAGTGGCGACGACGGCCACAACCCCGAATACCGGCGGCTGGTGGCGCTGGCCCGGCAGCGCGGCGTCCCGATACCCGAGGTCGTGACGACGGCGCTTGGTGGCGCGCGCATCGAACCGCTCGGGCCGTACGTCGACGACCGCGTGGGCGCACCGGTCGGTCTGTCGGTCAACGACGCCTCCTTGGTGCTGCGGGTGGGTTTCGCCGGTCGGGCGCTGTTGTTTCCAGGAGATCTCGAGGCCGACGGAGAGGGCGAGCTGGTGGGCCGCCGCGACCTCGGGCAGATCGTGGCGGCCGACGTGCTCAAGGTTCCCCACCACGGCAGCCGTACCTCGTCCAGCGACGAGCTGGTGGCCGCGGTGGCGCCCCGGCTGGCCGTCATGTCGCTCGGTTGGCACAACCAGTTTCATTTTCCCGCGCCCGAGGTGCTGGCGCGTTACGCGGCCGCGGGCGCGCGCGTGCTGCGCACCGATCGCGACGGCGCCGTCACCATCACCGTCGCCGCCGATGGCACCCTGACGGTGCGCTGCGAACGGGGTTGCGAACGGGGTTACGATCCTGGGCAACCAAACAGCACAGCCGACCGATGACCCGGGCATGAAAATGTTCCCCCGGCGCCCGCGCTCACATTTCCTGGGTTTGACGTTGGCTTCGATCTGCGCGCTGGCCCTGGGCTGCGCGACCGTGACCCGGCGCCTGCAACCGCGGGCGCTGGCGCTGCAAGCGGCCGGCGTGGATGCGCTCGGCCGCGGCGAGCTGGATCGGGCCGCCGGCAACTTCGCTTTGGCCCTGGAGTACGAGCCGCATCTGGCCGAGGCCGAGAACGGGCTGGGCCTGGTGGCGCTGCGCCGGGGAGATTGGCTGCGGGCGGAGGAGCGGTTCCGGGCCGCGCTGGCGCTGAACGAAGATCTGGCCGAAGCGCACCTCAATCTGGCCAGCCTGCTCATGCGGCGGGACGCGGACGCCGACGCGCTCCCCGAAGTTCGGGCCGCGCTGGCCATCGATCCGGGCTATGCCGACGCCCGATTGCTCTCCGGCGAGCTTCTGCTGCGCCTCGGGCGACCGAACGACGCGCACTGGGAATTGGAAAAGCTCTGCGCCGCTTTTCCCGGGCGCGCCGACGCGCACGCCGAGAACGCGCTGGTGTTGGCCCGCCTGGGACGCCCGGTGGCGGCCGAGGAGGAGACCGACGCGGCGCTGGCCATCGATCCCAACTTGGCGGCTGCGCATCGGGCCCGCGCCGAGATCCGGCGCCAAAACGGCGATCTGGAGTCGGCATCGGCCGAGCTGGATCTGGCGATCGCGACCAACCCAGGCTCGGTCGAGGATCGGCTGGCGCACGCGACGGTGACCGCCGCCGAGGGCCGGCCAGACGCGGCCGCCCGCGAGCTGGCGGGGCTCATCGAGGCGGCGCCGCGCCAACCCGAAGTGCGGTTCGCGCTGGCGTTCGTGGCGCTCGAAAGGGGCGACGCCGCCGGCGCCGTGCGCGCGGCCGACGACGCGCTGGCGCTGCGCGAGCACTATCCGCAGGCGCGGCTGGTTCGAGCCGAAGCGCTGGTTCGCCTGGCGCGCGCCGACGAGGCCCGCCGCGAGCTGAAGCGGTTCCTCGACGAGGCCCCGCCCACCATGATCGCCGAACGCTCGCGCGCCCTGCAATACCTGACGGGCCCCGACGGCGCGCGCGCGGCGGGCTGGGGCTCAGCCGAGCTTCCACGTTAGAGTGCGGACCACCGATGCCCCTGCGCTTGCGACTGCTCCCCACCCCCGCCCCCAAGGATGGCGCCGATCGGGGACCGACCACCGAGCGGGCCATCGAGCTTCCCGACGGCATCCAGGAGGTGCGGATCGGCCGCCGACCGGACGTCGAGCTCCCCCTCCCGTTTCCGTCGCTCTCCGGGCTGCATGCGCGGCTCACGGCCGTGGGCGACGGTTGGCGCATCGAGGACCTCGGCAGCACCAACGGCACACGGGTCGACGGCGTGCGCCTCGGCCAAGGCGAGACGCGCGCGCTCAACCCCGGCGCGCAGGTCGTGCTGGGTGAGGTC
>DASRLC010000583.1:0-5481 GCA_035648655.1 Polyangia bacterium | reverse complement strand
TTGTCGATGGCATACATGGTTACGCACTTCTGGCCGGGCGCGAGCGAGGACCAGTACAGGGCGACGGTTGACGTGGTGCACCCCCCCGGAGGGCTGCCCGAGGGGCAGGCCTATCACGTCGCCGGGCCGACCGACGGCGGCATCCTGATCACGGCCGTATGGGACTCCAAGGAGCAATGCGACCGCTTCATCGAAGACAAGCTGATGGCAAGCATGCCAATCGAGGGAGGCGTCCAAGGCCGGCCGGAGGAGCGCAGCGCCGAGGTCATCAACCTCATCAAGGCGTAACGCATCGGGCGCCGGCGCTATCGCGGTCCGGCGGGGGCTTGACGGCGCGGCGTCCATGCCCAGAGGCGGTTGAACATGTCAGCCTGCTCGACTGCGTCGTCAAGCGCTTGGTGGGAATGCGGCAGGTTCGACAAGAGCTGCGCGGGCATGCGGGACTTCGTTGAAGCGCTCACGGTCGCGTTCGCCTTCACGGCGTACATCGTCTTCATGTCCAGGCCGGCGGAGAACCCGAACGGCGAGCCCCGAACGGCGAAGCGCTCGAAGTACCACTGAGTGAACATCCAGTCGAAGACCAGCGGGTAGCCGACGAGCACCGGTCTGCGGCGATGGCGGATCGAGCGGATCCAGTCGCCGGCCGCATTCATCGCGTCGGACGGGTCGGCGCCCTCTGCTTTCAAGCGGTCGCGGTCGAGCCCGGAGACGGCCAACGCCTCGGGGTCGTACTGGTCTGAGATTGGTTGCAGCTCGCGGTAGAAGACGTCCTCGCCCACATGCGCGGGCTGGTAGTCGATCCCGTCGAAGCTGCCGGCGACCGCGAAGGCGACGGAAAGCATCGAGTAGGGTCCGGGGATGGGACCGTCGGCCTCGACGTCGACGGATATGTAGAGGTCGGCGGAGGGCATCTCAGAGCCGATCGAAGACGCCGCCGAAGCACTCGATCGCCAGCTTGGAGGCGACGTCGTTGATCGCTTCGGGACTTGTCAGGGGTTGCTCGCGGCTCACTTGGGACGGTCTGCGGCGGCCAGTAGCGTCCGGTCCAGACGGACGCCCCACCTGGTCTCTACACCCGCCTCGTCCTCGGGCTGGACGCCGGCGGCGAGCGTGACAGCATAGCCCTTCCCCAAACGGGTCTGCAGCGGCTCGGCGCCCGAGATGTCGTAGCGCTCCATGAAAAAGCCGAGCCGCCGGTTGAGGCTGGGGCGGGCGAAGCGCAGCGCAAGCTCTACGAGCCGGTCTGAGTCGAGCTTTCCCCGGCTGTGCGCGGCGCGAAGGGCTACCGGCGCAGCGACGGGATCGCCCGCTAGACCGGGCCTGTCGAAAGCGTCGATGATCGCGCGCTCGACCGTCGCGACGCGTACGTCCTGCCCACCGATGCAGACGGTCATCCCGCCAAAGAACCGCTCCGGTGCCACGGTGAGAAACTGGATGCTGAAGGACCCAAATGCCGCATCGCGCTTACGGGCCCCCTCGACAGCGACGTAGAGGCGCCGGGACTGCTGCTCCACGAGGCGGTGGTGCCACAGGGCCGAGTGCCAGGAGAGGAAGTAGTCGTGCTCGAGCCGGCGCAGCGCCGCGACAGCGATCGGCTCCAGCGAGCGAACGCGGGGGCGGCTCGCCGACCGCGGCCGGCCGTCGCGGTAGACGACGTAGCGCCCGTTCTGGATCGGTCGATGTCGGTGTCTGGGCCGCATCAGACGGCGGAGCCGGGGGTTACCAACATCATGAGGGTAGGATCGAGACGAGGAATGATGGTCACGTCTGGGCGCCATCGGGAGTGGCTGGTGACGCTTGCCGTAGTCCTCATCGGGTTTGGCGCCGTTACGTCCCGGGCGGACGCGTCGCCACTGCGACAGCCCGCGTCGAGCTATAAGTTCGAGGACCTCACGATCACACGTCAGGTGGCGGCGGATGGCAAGCCGAATTCCGGATTCGTCTCTTATTTCCGGCTCAATCGAGCATTGCCCTTTGCTCCGCGGGGAAAGTTCGAAGGGGAAGAAGAAGGCGGCCCGCGTCTGTTCGCGGCGTATCTCTCGGTAGATCACGTCCATGACGAAGGCAGCACGGAAACAATGGGCGACGATACGAGCAGACACTGCTACATAGAAACGATCGAAGTCAACCCGCACGAACATCAGCCTCGCATTTCCGAACTTGTGAATGTGTCGCTCGTGATCCACGGGCGAGCGGTGATCAACACCCGCACACGGGTACGAACCCGCAAAATGGGAAGGAGCGTACGAAAGCCCAACGGGGTACTTCTCCTTCAAACGGACCTGCCTTACGAAAAGGCCTTCGGCTGCTTAAAGATGTCGTCCTAAGTCTTCATCACCCCTGGCGGATCAGCGCCGCAGACTCGTCCGTGGCAGGCGCATCGTGGGCTCGCCTGCCTATTCAGATCCAGGGCGGTGGAACGTGATCTGAACGCGCATGGTCGTAGCGGGGCCGGTGCGTTTCTTTGCGATGACCGTCCAACGGCCGGGTGTCTGATTCGCCCCGATCGCGAACCGCAGGAAGCAGTGCACCCGCGTGCCCGTGATGGCACACACTTCTCGCTGGTGCGTCGTTTCGAGAAGGTATAGCCGTTCTCCGTAGGACTTCAGCGCGTCTACTTCGAAGTCGGCGCTCGCCGGGGCAGTGATCCGCACGTCCCATGTGTCGTGTGGGACCGCTGTGATCTGGAAGCGCGCCGTTGAGCGGCCACGCGAGAGACGCAGCACCGCTTCCTGGGGGTGTCCGACGAGCGAGGAGAGCGAGGCGGGTGTGGAATTGTCTGTCTTCGGCTGCGGCGCTGGCGCAATGGAGTGGCCGGAGGATCCGCAACCCCCTATCAACAGTGTTCCTACGCCGGCCATCAGTGGGTAGATGGCCTTGCGCACTCGGCGAACCTTAGGCGTCTCAGGCGGTCCGCGGGTTGGGCACGTTTCTGGCGTGGCGGGCGGTGCCGCTCGTGCTGAGCTCGTCGAAGTGCTCGAGTGCGAGGCCGGAGCCGATCGCGACGCACCTCAGCGGTGACTCCGCGAGCGAGACCGCCATGCCCGTGCGATCTGTGATCAGTTTCGGCAGGCCTCGCAGTAGGGCGCCGCCGCCGGCGAGCAGGATGCCTTGGCGGGCGATGTCGCCCGCGAGCTCCGGCGGCGTGTTTTCGAGCGTGGCGGTGATCGCGCGCAGGATCTCCTCCATCGGCAGGTGGATCGCCTCACGGACCTCCGCGCTGTGCATCTGGATCTCCGTCGGTAGGCCGCTGAGGAGGTGGCGGCCGCGCACGCCCATCGTGAGCTCCCGCGCCAGTGGCGCCGCGGAGCCGATCTGCAGCTTGATCGCCTCGGCGGTCTGCGAGCCGATCGCGAGCTGGTGGGAGTCGCGGAGGTAATGGCTGATCGCCTCATCCAGCTCATAGCCCCCGACGCGCACCGACCGCGACACCACGATCGCGCCGAGTGAGATCACGGCGACCTCGCTCGTTCCGCCGCCGATGTCGAGCACCATCCGCCCGACGGGCTCCTCGATCGCCACACCGGCGCCGATCGCGGCGGCGATCGGCTCTTCGATCAAATGCACGCGCCGCGCGCCCGCGCCGAGTGTCGCCTCCTCGACGGCACGCTGCTCGACCTCGGTGATGCCCGAGGGCGCGCATACGATCACACGCGGATGCGCCCACCGGCGGTCGAACGCGCGATGAATGAAGTAGCGCAGCATCTGCTCGGTTACCGCGAAGTCTGCGATCACCCCGTGGCGCAACGGACGCGTCGCGGAGATCGTCGCCGGCGTGCGGCCGATCATCCGCTGGGCCTCGACACCGACCGCGTGGACCGCGCCGCTCAGCGAGTCGACGGCAACGACGGAGGGCTCTGAGGCAACGATGCCCCTGCCGCCGACGTACACAACCGTGTTCGCGGTACCGAGGTCGATCGCGATGTCACGAACACCCAAGCTCGGCGCCAAATGACGCCGCGATATATCTCGGCGCGAGCCGTCTCGACGCAAACGCACCAAGACAGCCTGTCAGACCCAGCCCACAACGACCACAGCCATGAACCGCCCCCGGACCGGGGCCGACTCCTCGGTTAGCTGGCAGGAGATGGCCGCCGCGGGGCGGCAAGCGCAACGTTCTTGGCGGTTTGCATCGAGCACGCATGGCCGGCGCGCCAATCGGGTATCCGGCGGGTAGCATCGCCCAGAGCGGTGTAGAAGCAAACGCTCGCGAAGCCAACGAGAAAAGGCCGAAGATGGAAGCGCGAATCGACATCATCACGCTCGCTGTAGCCGATCTGGCGCGGGCACTGGACTTCTACCGAGACGGCCTCGGACTGGAGTCACGTGGGGTGATCGGCACTGAGTTCGCCGGCGACGATGTCGAACCGGCCGGGGCGATCGCGCTGTTCGAGCTACCGGGCGGGCTAATGCTGTCGCTCTACCCCCGCACCGAGCTGGCGAAGGACGCCAAGGTCCCGCTCGGTCCGCCGAAGACCGGCGAGTTCAGCATCGGACATGCGGTCGCAAGCAAGGCCGAGGTCGACGCCCTGCTCACCAAAGCCCAAGACGCCGGAGCCACGCTTACCGACCGACCGCACGACCGTCCATGGGGGATCTACTCCGGGTACTTTCGCGATCCCGACGGACACCTCTGGGAGATCCTCTACAACCCACGGCTCGTCCGCCCGCAGGAGTGATCGCATCGTCAAGAGTCAACGACAAGGTTGAGGAGGTAGGTGTTTGTGGCGAGATTCGTGACCATCGGATATGGAGATCGCGCGGGGTACGACCGGACTGACCCCGCGATCCGCGACGCGGCCCATCAACACGATGCGCGCCTGCACGCGGACGGAGCATTGATGGGTAGGGCCGGCCAACCCGTGCAAGTGCGCAACCACGACGGGTCGGGCGTGGACAGGAGCGAGGGACCGTTCCTGCGCTCCGACCTTCCGATCGCGGGGTTTATGGTCATCGAGGCCGCCGATCTCGAAGAGGCGGTCAGCCTCGCCTCCAAGACCCCTTGTGCTGTCGCGCACGGTGTCGTCGAGGTGTGGCCACTGGACTCGACGCCGTAGGGGTTGGTGCTCGACAGCAATACGAGCCGTCTTTGTCCGAGCGTCGCGCGCGAGAGCCATGCCTCGACGATCTCCTCTACCAGCTCGGGCAGGGCAATGCGATCGCGGTGCACGAGCATCGATCGATGGCCATCGAAATAGGGGATGGCGCCCGAGACGCCGGCGCCGCCCACGGCAGATCCCCAAACCCTCGCACGGGTGAGCTGAAAGACCGACCAGTCACAGCCCACGCAGCCGTCGCGGCAAGCCGGCAAGCAGCTCGGCCCTGCGCCTGCTTTCGCCCGTGGCTGTTACACAAACCCGTCTACGAAAACCTAGGCCGCGCTCGCTGTGACGGTCGCTGAGGGAGCTGGCAGCGCCGAGACCGTGCAGGGCGCGCCGCGGGCGAGCGACGACTTGCAGCTTTTTCGACCCCGCCCTTAGA
>DASRLC010000582.1:0-9798 GCA_035648655.1 Polyangia bacterium | reverse complement strand
ACCAGACCGACACGCAACAACCATCGAACACTTTCTCTTTGTCAACAGGTTCCGGGTTCAAGTCCCGGCCGCCGCTATACGTATGGGACCGCAGGCGCTTGTCGAGCTCGCGCTGCCCGACGTCCGCGCGATCGAGGACGACGACCTCATCGCTGTTCGGCGAAACTGAACGTCGCGTCGGGACGGGCGGGTTTGAACGGTCGGTCGGCCGCTCGCCTCGTTCACTCCACGCCGCCCACGCCGCCATGGCGCGCGGTCAACGACAGGATCGCGACGCCGCTCCCCTGGGAGATGTTGCCTGTCTTCTGGACAAAGCGAGGCATTCCAACATCAGGTGGAGGCCCACCTCGAGCCCGCGAGACAAGCTCGCGCACCACCACCGGGAAATCGAAGTCGAAAAAACATGGAAAATACGTCGTGGGGAACATCCCCCGAGCCGATCGAGATGCTTAGGCTGCGATGAGCCGACGACGGCCGGGGCGGGCACCCCTATACAAGGACTGGCCGCGTCACGGAAAACCATCTAAGCTGGCCGCTCCTAATTTCGTTACATCCTGCGCCAAAACGCCGATCTGGGGGAATTCAATGCGCGCTCGTTCTCGACTGACTTCCGTTTCGCTTTTGTTTCCCTTCATCGCCACCGTCGGGCTGGCGGCAGGCTGCGGAGACAACACGCCGGCGCAAACCGACGCCGGAACCGGCGGATCGGTCGGCACGGGCGGCGCGGCGGGCACGGGCGGCGCAGCGGGCACCGGCGGCGTCGCCGGCACGGGCGGTCACGCGGGCACGGGCGGCGCAGCGGGCACCGGCGGCGCAGCGGGCACCGGCGGCGTGGCGGGCACGGGCGGCGTGGCGGGCACGGGCGGTCACGCGGGCACCGGCGGCGCAGCGGGCACCGGCGTGGCAGGCACGAACGGCACGGCCGGCACGAACGGCACGGCCGGCACGAACGGCACGGCGGGCACGAACGGCACGGCGGGCACCGGCGGTGCTGTTGGCATCGCCTGCTACACGACGGCGTTCACGGCGCCGATCAGCGGCTCCACGCTGACGGTGGCCGACGACACCGATCACAGCTGCGCCAACGGGTTCCAGTACTCGGTCACCATCACCAGCGACGCACCCGCGGGGACCATCGTCGAGCTCTTCGCCGGCAGCTCCTTGCTGGTGAGCTCCACGGTCAGCGGCGGCGTCGCCTCGTTCGCGGCTCAGCTGCCGTCGTCCGGCACCACGCAGCTCTCGATTGAGTATCCGACCACCGCCGCCTGCGCCGTCCAATCGACGGTGACGGTCAACTGCCCCAACAGCCCGCCGACCTGCTCCATCTCGGCGCCCACCATCAGCGTCACCCACCCCGACCTGAACGGCGTGGCGGCCCCGGCCGGCGATCGCACCAGCTCGCTCGGCTCCAATTATCAGGCCACCTTCGTGGTCGACACCAATGCCGAGGACGGCCAGCCGGTCTCGCTGGCGGTCGACAACACGACCACCCCCACCACGATCACGACCATCGCGGGGACGGCCTCGGGCGGCAAATCCACCTTCGGCGTGCCCCTCACGCCCGACGGCACCTACGAGGTGGTCGCGAGCTGCACCAACAAGAACGGCGTGACCGGAACCTCGACCAAGAGCACCTACCCGGTCGACACCACCGCCCCCGACCTGACCGTCAACAGCCCCACCAGCGGGCAGTTCTTCGGCCCCAGCGCGCTCGACGCCAACGGCGCCTTTCAGGTCTGCGCGCAGACCGACTCGACCGACGCCGCCGGCCTGAGCAGCGGCCTCGGCGCCGCCCAGCAGAACCTCTGCGTAGGTGTCGGCAACTCGACGACCTGCACGGCGGTGGCGGCGATCAACACGTCCACCTGCGTGCCCGTCGTCTGCCCGGGCAGCGCCCCCTTCAACCTGGGCATCACGCTCAAGGACGCCGCGGGCAACCCGACCACCCAGACGGTGACCGGCATCACGTGCGCATCGACGCTCCCCTCGGTCCAGATCATCGCGCCGCTCTCCGACTCGGGGACCTTCAGCGACCAATCTAAGCACATCCTGTCGGCGACCGCGCCGGTCGGCGTCCACGATCTCGACGCGACCACGCCGGGCGCACAGGCCAACGTCGTCGCCTGCACCGACACCGCGGGCACCGCCACGCTGCTGGTCGGCCAGGCGGGCAGCGCGCTCGCCCAGCTCGGCGGCTCGGTCGCCGAGGCGGTCGCGGTCCCCGCCGACAACTGCCCCGCGGGCCTGGGCTTCGTGGTCCGCTTCAACGACGTCACGCTGCCGGAGAGCGACGAGAGCGGGACCGGCGCCCTGGTGAGCGCCACCGAGCTCAGGGTCTTCGTCACCGCGACCGCCAACGCCGCCGACATCGGCAGCAGCGCCCCCGTCGACGTGTGGGTCGACAGCCTCCCACCGGCCTTGACGCTCACGGCGCCCGCGGGGCTGTGCGGCAGCTTCACGCAGTCGGCCACGACGGTGAACGAGGACGTCCTCTTCACGACCGACTACTCGTCGGTCACGGTCGAGGTGACCAATGGCGCCTCCACCTCCACCTACGACACGCCGTCGTTCGTGGGTGGCGTGACGACCTTCTCCAACGTGGCCTTCACGGAGGGGCAGAACGACGTGACCGCCAGTGAGACCGATCTGGCCGGCAACGAGACGGACCTGACGCCGGTCCCGTGCGCGGTGACCGTCGGCGCGGCGCCGGTGGTGACCTTCACGACACCGACGGCGGGCGCGCTTCTCTGCCCGAGCGGTGCGACGGCCACGGGATGCATCGACGACAGCGATCCGACCACGCCGGGCTGGCAGGGAAACCTGGCGGTGACGGTCGTGGCCAGCACGGTCCCGGTGGTCGGCTCGACAGTCACCTTCAGCGTTGGCGGGTCGAGCCTGGGTGGTGCGGTGACCGACGCCACCGGGCACGCGCAGATCGTCGGCGTGACGCTGCCGGAAGGCATGGACACCATCCTCGCAACGACGGACAACGTGCCGAACGCCGGTGTGGGGTCAGGAACCGTGAGCGTGACGGTCGACACGACGGTGCCGAACGCGCCGACGGGGATCACGGCGACGGTGTCCGACCGCCGCAAGACGTCCATGCAGGTCATCTGGACCGCGCCCAGCGATTCGACGGGCAACGCGGTGGCCGGGTACCAGGTTCGCTACGCGAAGGTGCCGATCACGGCCGCCAACTTCAACGACTCGACGGTCACGACGGCGGTGACGTTCGCCGGCTCGGCCGGGGCCCCCGGTCAGATCGACGGCCTCACCATCAGTGGGCTCTACATCGAGAACGGATACTACTTCGCGGTCGAGGCGGTCGGCAGCGTGGGGACCGTGAGCGCGATCGACGCGACGAGCACGGCGGTCGCTGCGCACTTCAATGCTGCGATCATCGCATCACCGACCACGACAGCGGATGTGTTTGGGTCAACATCGGACGGTTCCGGCGATCTGAATGGTGACGGGATCTCTGACCTGATCGTGGGGACCAGCAATGCCAGCCGCGCTTACCTCTATTTGGGCAGCGCCACATTCGCCGCCGGCGCGCCGTCGGTTACCTTCTCTAGCGCGACCGATACCGGCTTTGGAACAGGTGTCGGCCAGATTGGCGACATCGACGGTGATCACCTGCAAGACATCGCGATTGCGGATCTCTCCATCTCCGTAATTTACATTTACAAAGGTCGAACGAATTGGCCTGCTACCCTCACCGATCTACAGGCCGACTACGTCATCTCGACGAGCGGAAATTGGAGCTCGGCGAGCGCAGGAAATGCCCTTGTGCGGCTTGGCGATTTTGACGGAGATGGCATTGACGACTTCGCGATCGGCGGCCCTACCTACGGCGGCACGAACCGTTCGGGGCGCGTGGCCGTCGTCTACGGCTCGACGACCTTCTCCAACTTCACCTTGCCCAACGCTGCACGAGAGCTGGACATCGGCGGCGACCCCGCCCTGACCAAACCGCAGTTTGGTTTGCGGGTCGTGGGCCTTGGTCATTTCTACTCGGTGACCACGGGAACGACCATGATCGTCTCCGCGCCAGGCCTGGGAACGGCGACCAATACCAGCGATAACCAAGGCCGGTTGTACGCATTTCACGGTCGACCGACCGGTCCAGCGATAGACGCAACGAGCGCCGATAGCGTGATCGTCGGCCCCGGTAAGGGCGCGGTCATCGGGCAGGCGCTGGCAAATTTGGGGCCGGTCGTAAACGGCTTCAACAGCCTAGGATCTGGCAACAGCTCGGATACCTTGAGCGTTCCTGGGGCGAGCGGCAACGCGTTTGTCTTCTCCGGCACCCCAGCCGCGGGACCATTGACCTCCAGGACGATCGTCTACCAGGCCAACGAAAACAGCGTGGGGCAGATGGTCTTCGGGGGAGGTGTATCGGGCCGAGACGGGTTCGGTTCGCTAATTGGAAGCTTGACGTTGCCGGACGTTGCCATCGTGGCCGGAAATGGGTCTGTCGATATAATCGACGGATCGGTTTTTGCCGGATTGGCGAGTCCTCTGGAAGCAGACCAAGGTGCGCAGGTTCGTGTTCCACTACCGACGGGATGGTCGTTCACGGGCCAAAACTCGGGCGGCCTGATACCCGATATCAACCACGATGGATATGCGGATTTTGTATTGGGAGATAACGCTGGCGCGTCCCAGGGACGCGTCGTCGTCTTCTGGTAGTTCAGACGTAGCGAACGGGAGCTGTCATTTTTGCCGTGCTGGCGACGCCGGGGGGCAACGGCTCGCCTCGGCTCGACAAAGATACCGAGGTGGCCTATGCCCTGCACCCGTGGCCGGGAACAGGTGTTCGCGTCGAACGGTGTCCGGGGGCGGTTCTTGGGGCGTCACCGATTGCTCCTGACGCCCATCGTATCAATGACCGTCAACCGTTCGCGTTAGATGATCGACAGGTAGCCGTCGTCGGCGACTATCGGCTGGATAACAGAGAGACACTACGCCGCGCTCTAGGGATAGAGGGGTCCCGGTCCGACTCCGAAATCCTGCTGTCCGCCTACGCCAAGTGGGGCTCAGACATGGCGTCATGCTTGGTAGGTGATTTCGCCATTGCGATATGGGATTGGCGCCTGAGAAAGCTGCTCGTCCTTCGCGATCATCTTGGGATCAAACCCGTTTATTATTGGGTTGGGAAGGATGAGGTCGCCGTAGCCAGCGATGTGAGCATTCTGGTGAACCTGGTTCGTCCTTCGTTGGCTCCAGACGACCACCTGGTGGTCGAGCATCTGCTCATGCAGTACCGATCGATCGATCGGACATTTTTGGCTGGAATAAGGCGCTTGCCCGGCGGCCATAGGCTCGAGATGGGCTCGGACAGCCCAGCGGTCGAGCGTTTTTGGTCGCCGCCGGTTAACGAGGTTCAAGCGAAGTCCAATCAGGAGGTCCATGAGGAGCTGCTGAGACTGTTTTCGCGCGCAGTCGAGCGGCGTCTGGATTCGGAGCATCCGTTGGTGGCCCATTTGAGTGGGGGATTGGATTCCAGCGGAATCGTGTGCGTCGCCGACAGGATCTACAAGGAGGGGCGTGCCCGGCCGCGGCTGAAAATAATAGGTGCCCTATATCCCGGCCTTGAGTGCGACGAATCTCCTTTTATCGAGGCAGTCGCCAGAGAGGTCGCGTTCGAGGCGGAGACCTGGGATGGCAGAGCGGACGGCATTTTCACATTGGAGACGCCTTCCATTATTGGTCCCGGAATGGGTGCTCAACGCGCGGGGGACATCGAGATCTGTCTCAAAATGGGAGCGCGCGTTCTGTTGAGCGGCCAGGGCGGCGATCACATTGGAGGTTGCCATGGCGTTCCTGAAGACCTGGCTGAGCACCAGTCGATTGGTGCCAGACTCAGAGAAATCTATGCACCGGGCATCGCCTTGTCCCGCAGGGTGGCTCGGTTACGGCGTCTGGCTCGCCGGTCGGCTCCGCTTCGCTTGAGGCGTTTTGTCGGCAGCGCCCGCGGACGCTGGCAGGCACCATCTTGGCTGTCTCGGGAATGGCGAGGGCTGGCGGGCAGTCTGGCCGCCGATGGCTATCCGAGCCCATCGATGAAAGGGCTGTCCCATGTAAAGGGTCGGCACTGGGAAGAGGTGACCGCCGGTTCGCTAGGCCTCGCGCTGGACAGCGACCAGCACCGTTCCGCAGCCGAGGGGGTCGAGATTCGGTACCCCTTCCTCGATCTGGAGTTCGTGGAATTCGTGCTGGCTCTTCCCGTCCGATACTGGCCGCAGCCTACTGCATACGGTCGTCTACAAAGGGAGTTTCTCGGCGACATCTTGCCCAAAGCAGTTCGGACCCGCACGAAAGCTATGTTCTCCTCGGGGGCAGCCTATCGTATGCAGCTGACCTGGCCGCGGCTGAGGTCGCTTTTCCTCGAGGGGCCATGGATGTCCGAGAGATACGTAAATCGCGAATCAGCACAGCTACTTATAGATCGCGGCGAGCAGCAGGCGGACCAAAACGACTGGTCTCTCTGGCGGGCGATCTGGGGTATCGGCACGCTTGAGGCTTGGCTGCGCAGGATTTCGGGTTATGCTCCCGCGTACCGGAGGATATGAGGATGTCCAGACCAGTTGGCGAGGAGAAGGTGGTGGCTTTGGTCAAAGAAGGCGGCGCCTATCCAAGCTACGAGCGGCCTACACTGATCCCGGTCGGAAACTTGAACGATTTACTGGCGGGCACAGGCACCGGGAACGCCGATCCGGGCATCGGTGCTAATCCTCCTCAGTGCCAAGCCGGAACCATTAAGGACGACAGCTGCTGAATGGTTTCGGGATTTCTCAGGGACATCCTCGGTGTCCTGATGGCTGTCCCTCGAGTGGAGTGGGGCAGGCGCCATGAGGGCCCTCTACCCTTGACGGCTAGGCTGCGTCTCCGTGGACGTCAGGCCCCCAGTCGATCGGAGGGAGGGCGTATACGACTGCGACAGATCATCCGTGCGATCGACGCGCGCCTGCCGGGTAGACCGAGCTGCTACCGCCGCGCTCTGCTGGAAATGTCTCTCGATGCCGACGCCGCCGATGAGCCCTTGCACATGGGACTGCGTGCTCACGGAGGCCCTCAATCGGGCCACGCATGGTTTGGCTCTGCCGAGATGCCTCCCGAATCCTACGACGTCGACTTCGCGATATAGGCGGCAGCGACTTCTGGAAGGCGACTGGCTCCGTCGGGAATAGAGACCTCCTCCGTCGGGATCTTGGCGACGAGATCGACGGCGGACGCAAAGAATTTGCGCCAGGCCCCGGGTTCCAACGCACCGAGAAAATCATGCGTCATAATCGCAACGAGCGCGTCTGGCTCGTCGAGTGCGCGGCCAATCATGGCATTCCCCATCCGTCGGGAACGATCTAGAAAGAGCAGTTTTCCGATCTTTTGGGTCTCTCCACCGACCGGACCGCGCAGACCCTCGGCTGAAATGCTGCCGCCTGGATTCTCTATGAGCGCAGCGGCGATCTCTCTCGCCCAGGTGTGCGCAAAATTTTCGCCTTCGAGGTAGACGCGCGGTTCCTTGGCATCTGGCAGGAGCACGAGCAGATCCTCAGACACCAACTGGGCCCCCGCCGTCGCGAACGCCCTCGCTGTCGTGGTTTTTCCGGCGCCACTCATGCCAGCGAAGGCGATCAGGCCCTGTGCAGTGATACACGAGGAGGCGTGAAGCACCGTGACCCCCCGCTGAAACAGCAGCTTTGGAGCGAGGGCTCGGGCATAGAGCTCGAGCTGTTCTTCGCTCCGAGTCTCGTGGTGGGTTGGCTGTCGAATATCGAAGCTCTTCGCTTCGACTTCCAAGACCGTCTTCACACCATGTCGCAGCTCATAACCGCCGCCGATGGCTGGGTAGAAATGATACGAGCCCTGCGGTGTGTCGTGAACCGCGGGACCGGCCAACGTGGCGACCACGTCAGCTACTATCTGGGTGGCCGTTTCCGCCGGAACTCGCAGCGCAGAGGCGACCTGCTCTTCGACGGCGTGACCGTCGCGCAGCGCTTCACAAACCAGTGCGGCGGAACCGTTCAGGCGATAGTAGTTTCCGGATTGGAGATCGACAGCGACGCCACCAGAGGGGTAGCGAGCCAAAAGATATCGTTCGTGGAAATTATCGGCGCTCACGTCGCGCCTCGCGGTGCGTTGGTTAAGCCTCTCACCAAAATACGACGATTCGCCCTGGGGTGCTTCCGGTCGTGTCGCCCAAGACGAAGTCGGGATAGCCGTCGTGATTGATGTCCGGGATCAGGCCGCCGGACGCGGCGGCGGTGAAAGACCAGCCACTTGGAAGTGGAACCTGAACCATCGATGACTTGAGTGCATCGATGGGACTCGTGAGGCCCGAAAGCAATGCACCGTCGAGAATCTCGATCGCGGTGTTTCCGGAGACGATCGCCACGTCGGGCTTCGAGTTTCCGATCATCGAGTACGACGTGTCGCGACCAGATGTTCCCCCGCCAAAGATCATTTGCCCAACCTCAGATCCAGACGACTGATAGAGAACCGCCGAGGATGCGAATGGTCCTGTCGCGGGCGTGCCCGACAATACGAATCCGGTTCCGCTCGCGGTGGGAACCGTCAGGACGTCAGCGCTGTTGCCAGAACCGACGCTAGCGACGGTGCTTTCGAGCGGACCGAGGTTGGCCAAAACCTGACCGATCACAGCCCCTTTTCCCGGACCGACCAGAACATTGTCAGCACTGGTTGCATCTATCGGGGCGCCCGCGGGCCGACCGTGGAATGCATATAGGCGCCCCTGATTGTCGCTTGTGTTGGTCGAGTCTCCCAGACCAGGAGCAGAAACGATCACCGTCGTGCCCGTCGTCACCGAATAGAAATGGCCCAGGCCAACTAGCCGCAGCCCAAACTGAGTTCGATTCAGAGCCGGATCGCCTCCGATTTCGAGTGTCCGAGCCGTGCTGGGGAGAGTGAAGTTCGTGAAGGTTTTGGATCCGTAGACGATGGCCACACGGCCCACTCGGGTTGCCGGAGCCGAATAGGTCGGACCCCCGATCGCGAAATCGTCGATGCCGTCACCGTCAAAGTCGCCGAGCCGTGCGAACGAAGTCCCCGCGCTGGCAGATGTCCAGCTTCCGCTCGTCGAGATAACGTAATCGGCTTGCAGGTCGGTGAGCGTGAGCGGCCAGCTGGCGCGCCCTTTGTAAATATAAATGACCGAGATCGAGAGATCCGAGATGGCGAGATCCTCCCGGCCGTCGCCGTCGATATCGCCGATCTGAGCAATTGCAGTTCCGAAACCGGTATCCGTTGCGCTGGAGAATGTGACGGAAGGACTGCCGCCTGCGAAGGTCGCACTCCCGAGAAAGAGATAGGCGCGACCTGCGTTGCTTGTCCCGACGACGATGTCGGAGATGCCATCTCCATTGAGATCTCCCGATCCGTCCGAGGTCGCTCCGAACACGTCAGCCGTCGTCGTCGGTGAGGCGATAACTGTCGCATTGAAATGCGCGGCGACCGCAGCTGAGGTCGTCATGAAGGTTCCAACGTGGGTGCCCGCGCTGTCCGTACCGGTCACCGCAAAGTAGTACGAATTTTCGATGTAGGCCTTCACAGTCAATCCGTCGGTACTGCCCGGCGCAGCCGGTTTCCCGATGTAGGGAGCAGCGGTGGTGACGGTGGTGTCATCGAAATTCGTGGTCGTGATGGGTACCTTGGCGTAACGAACCTGGTAGCCGATCACCGCCGCGCCGTTGTCGGACGGAGCGGTCCAGACCAGCTCGAACGTGGTGCCTCTGCGATCCAAAACTGTCGCGGTGAGCATCGTCGGCGGCGCTATAC
>DASRLC010000581.1:0-27827 GCA_035648655.1 Polyangia bacterium | reverse complement strand
ATCTCCGACTGCACCTGCAGCTTCCTGCCTTGCACCCGGTCGACGAGTTTCGCGCGCCGACCTGGGTCTCGGACGCGCCGCTCTTCGTCTATGGGTGGCTGTTGGCGGGGCTGGTGCTGGCGACGGCGGCGGCGGCGCGTGTCGCCAGGCGGCTATCCGATCGCCTGGCCGATCACCTGGCCGATCGGAAGGGGCTCGCCCGCGACTTGGCGCCGGTGGTGCCGCTGGCGGCGCTTGCCGTGCATTCCGTCCGCTTCGGCGCCGACTTTGCGCTGGTGGCCGCGCCGGTTCTGGCGGTTGCGCTCAGCCGTTTCGGCCAGCGGTTGGGCCAACGCTGGCCGGCGTTGCGGACCTCGCCGCTGCCGGCGGTCGCGGCCGTCGCGGCGCTGGTCGGGTTCTCGCTGGCGCCGCGTCTGGCCGACGCAGAGGCTTTCCGCGGGGGGATCGGGCTCGACACCCGCGGGTTGCCGCTGGCGGCGCTTACCTTCGTCAACGACCACCAGCTCCGCGACCGGATGTACAACGACTTCGAGATCGGCTCGTATCTGCTCTTCGACCCCGTCGGGGGGTATCCACGCCACCGGGTCTTCGTCGATCCGCGGCTGCCGGCTTATCCGACGGAGATGCATCGCCTGCTCGGCCGTTCGGAGATCGGTCGCGACGAATGGACCGCCGCCATGGAGAGCTACGGTGTCGAGACGGCGCTGCTGGCCTACGCGGGCATCAATCGGCGCGTGTCGTGGTGGGACCCGGAACGCTGGGCGTTGGTCTTCCGGGGCGACGACGCGCGGGTCTTCGTGCGCCGTTTGCCGCGCTTTCGGGCGCTCATTGCGGCCTACGAAATTCCGGCGAACTTCGGTTTTTCCGTCGAGGAGGGGACCACGACCGAGCCGCTCGATCCGCGACCCAGCGGCTCGCCGGTGGCCGATTGCGAATGGAGCCGGCGAGTCGGCGAGCTGGCCTTCGAGCTCGATGGGGGCCTCTCGTCCAGATCACGGGCCGCCTACGACCGGGCGCTGGCGGCGCCGGCGGGGTGCCTGGCAGGGCCAGACGAAGCGCGTCTGTGCGCCTGGTTGGGCGCGCTCGATCTCGAAGGGGGGCGTGCCCAGTCGGCGCTCGATCTCCTGGTTCGGGCAGCGGCCCGCGGCGACGTGGACCCGACGACCCTCACGAATCGGGCGGTGGCGCTCGAGGCGCTGCGGCGACCGGACGAGGCGGCGGCGGCGTGGGCCGAGGTAGCCGCGCGGGCCGGCGATTCGGCGCTTGGCCGGCGGGCGCGGGAACGCCGCGCCAAGCTGCTGGCGCACTGAGGACTCCGATCGGTCGCTCTCAGCGGCTGCGGACACCGCTCAAGCTGGCCGTCGATTGGACGCGGCCGAGGGCGGTCCGCAGATCGACCGACCATAGGCCGACCTGTGTCGGGTTGATCCCCGTCGAACCGAGGACGCTGGCCGTTCCGTCGCCGTGGGTATCGAAGAGCGGCGCCGAGCCCGAGAGGTACAGATCCAGGCCGGCGCCGTCCGCCCCGTCGAAAGCGTCGTCCAGCTTGGCGGCCAGCGCGGCGAGGCCGGCGGCGCAGGCGGTCAGGAGGCAGCCCGTCGGTTCCGACACCGCCTCACAGACGGCGGCGTCGAGCGCGGCGCAACCGGACGCCGTGCCGTCCGCGGAACGCGCCAGCGCGAAGAGGGCGGGGACCAGCGCATTGGCGGTGGCCGGCAAGCCGCGGGGGACCAGCGATAACGGACCGAAAGCGGCGCGCGCCGCCGTGCCGAGCCGCAGCGTGAACCCATGTTTGCCAATCGTGAGGAGCCCGTCCCCGTCGCTGGCGGTCGTGTAGGCGGTCAAGGTCGGCAGACCCAAGGTCGCCAATGTGACCGCACCCGCGCCCGCCGGCGGACCGAACACGGCGGTCGAGAGCGTATGGGTGACGAGGTAGTCGCCCGCGACTTCGCTCGGCCCGATGGTGAGCACCGACTGCAACGTCACCGCGTCCAGGATCGCCGCCGCGTCGGCGGCGATCGCGGGGAGCGCCAGCAGCTCGGGCGGGGTGGGGCTGCCGAACAGGCCCAGCGCGATGGCGTCCAGGCTCTCCGCGCCCGACCCGGCCTTGGCGCCCCGGCAGCCGGTCGTCGCGCCCGAGTCATCCACCAGCGGCAGGCCGCGCTGGGCCGTGAGCGCGTCGCCGAGCGGGCCCTCCGCGCCGGGGAAGATCGACGGCGAGCAATCGAGCGGATCGTTGGTGCTCGATCCAGAGAGCGCGTCGACGGTGCAGTCCAGCCAGAGCTGCGCGGGATCGAGCGGGCAGTCGCTCAGATCCGCCCAGGGCGCCGCCAAGGCCGCCGCGGCCGCCAGCGGTGGCTGAAAGCTCAGCGTCGAGGTCACCGCGAAGGTGCCGATGGGGTTGGGGGTGGCGTCGTAGAGCGGCAGCGCCACCTCCACCGTGCTGTCGGCCAGCAGGCTCGAGCCGGGGATGTCGACGCAGCCCCGCGCCAGAACGGTCGTCGCGGTGCCGGTCATGTCCAGGGCCTGGCCAACCGCCGCGCTCACGGTGCCGGTGTTGACGAAATCGTAGAGTGCGGTGCCGCCCGGCGCCAGGTTGGCGATGTCGCGGGCCGGCGTAGGTGGGTGCGCCAAGTTGAGCTCTTCGCACGAGGTCTGATCGTAAAAGCGAACGGTCAAGCCGGTGGCGGTCGCGGCGGCGGTGCTCGACGGCGCGAAGAACGGCGCGACGAGCACGCTGCCGGCCGTCCCGGTCTCGACGATCACCGCGATCTCCGCGCTGGCCGTACCCAAGGTGGCCTGCACTTGAAAGGTGGTCATGAGGCCGGCGCGCACGCCGACGGTGGCCATTCCGGAGGCGTCGCTGACGGCGCTGGTGGCGGCCAGCGTAGCGCCCTGGGCGCCGGCGCCGACCCCCGCTGGCACGATCGCGAAACCGACGGTCTGTCCGGCTGCGGGCACGCCGCGGTTGGTGACGACGAAGCTGGCGGTCTTGGCGTCGCCTGGGCTGAGCTTGATGGCGTCGGCCGCCGCCGCCAGCGCGAAGTTGCCCGTTGGTGGCCCGACCGGCGCGCTCTGACCGGCGCAGGACGTCATTCCGAAGACGCACGGCATGTAAAATAGGCCCAATGCCCACAGCGCGACCGACCGCGCAGCGTCGCGGCGCGCGGCTGTGGAGAAACTGTGGAGTCTTTTGAGCTGGATCGCCCGCGTGCGCAGAGCCAAGCTCGCACCGCGCGCATGCCTGAATTCACGCACCTCCATCTGCACACGCAGTATAGCCTCCTCGACGGCGCGATCCGTCTGGACCAGCTGTTCCCCAAGGTGCTCGAACGCGGGATGAAGTCGGTGGCCATCACCGATCACGGCAACCTCTTCGGCGCGCTCGATTTTTATCAGAAGGCCAAGGCCCATGGGGTGAGGCCGATCTTCGGTTGTGAGACGTACATCGCGCCCGATCGCCTCGACAAGACCGAGCGGCGCTCGAACCACCTCATCCTGCTGGCCAAGAACGAGGTGGGCTGGAAGAACCTGTCGTACCTCAACTCGATGGGCTACCTGGAGGGGTTCTATTACAACCCCCGCATCGACAAGCCGCTCCTGCGCAAGCACGCCGAGGGCCTCTTCGGCCTGTCGGCCTGCCTGGGTGGCGAAGTGGCGCAGACCTTGCGGCGGCGTGGCGCCGAGGCCGCCGAGGTGGTGGCGCGCGAGTTCGAGGACATCTTCGGCCGGGGGAACTTCTTCCTCGAGATGCAGCCCAACGGCCTGGCCGAGCAGGAAGAGGTCAACGGCCAGCTCATCGAGATGTCGAAACGGACCGCCATCCCGCTCATCGCGACCAACGACTGCCACTACCTGAATCAGACCGACGCGCGCGCGCACGAGATCCTGATGTGCGTGCAGCAGAAGAAGACCATCCACGACGAGAAGCGCCTGCACCACCGCAACGACGCCTTCTTCGTGAAGACGCCGGCCGAGATGGAGGCCTACTTCAAGCACGTGCCGGAAGCGCTGGAGAACGCCGCCCGCATCGGCGCGCTGTGCAACGTCGAGTTCAAGCTGGGCGAGACCTTCCTGCCCAAGTTTCAGGTCCCCGACGGCATGACCGCCGAGTCCTTCCTGCAGGCGATCGCCGAGAAGGGCCTGACCAAGCGCATCGAGGAGGCCCACCGGCGTGGCGAAAAGATCGACGGCGACGTCTACGCCGCCCGTTTGTCGCTCGAGCTGGGCGTCATCCAGAAGATGCAATTCGCCGGCTACTTCTTGATCGTCTGGGACTTCATCCGCCACGCCAAGGAGCAACGCATCCCGGTCGGCCCGGGCCGCGGATCGGGCGCCGGCTCGCTGGTGGCCTATTCGACGCGCATCACCGACATCGATCCGATCGCGAACAAGCTGCTCTTCGAGCGCTTCCTCAACCCCGAGCGCGTCAGCATGCCGGACTTCGACATCGACTTCTGCATGAACCGTCGCGACGAGGTGATCCAGTACGTCACCGACAAGTACGGCAAGGACAACGTCGGTCAGATCGTCACCATGCACCAGATCAAGGCGCGCTCGGGCGTGCGCGACATCGGGCGTGCCATGGCGCTGCCGTACGCCGACGCCGATCGGATCGCCAAGTTCGTCCCCGAGCCGATCCAGGGCAAGAGCCCGCCCATCGCGGAGGCCATCGAGAAAGAGCCGCGCCTCAAGGCGCTCTACGACGAGAGCCCCATCTACCGCGAGCTGCTCGACGTCGCCAAGGGCCTCGAGGGCCTCAACCGACACGCCGGCAAGCACGCGGCCGGTGTCGTGATCGGCGATCGCCCACTGTGGGAGTACGTGCCCTGTTTCCGCCCGGCCGGCGACGAGACCGGCATCGTCACCCAGTACGACAAGGACATGGTCGAGAAGGCCGGCTTGGTGAAGTTCGACTTCCTCGGCCTCAAGACCCTGACCGTGATCCAGATCTGCCTCGATCACGTGGCGGCCGATCGCGCCACCCGGGGCGAGGAGCCGCTCGACCTGGCGCTCCTCCCGCTCGACGACGTCGAGGTCTACAAGATGATCTCGCAGGCCGACGTGACCGGCGTCTTCCAGCTCGAGTCGTCGGGCTTCCGCGAGCTGCTCAAGAAGCTGCGCCCCGACTGCTTCGAGGACATCGTGGCCGCCGGCGCGCTCTACCGGCCCGGCCCGCTCGAGGGCGGCATGGTCGACGACTTCATCGAGCGCAAACACGGGCGCAAGAAGGTCGAGTACGACCACCCGTCGCTGGAGCCGATCCTCAAGGACACCTACGGCGTCATCGTCTACCAAGAGCAGGTGATGCAGATTTCATCGGCGCTGGCCGGCTACAGCCTGGGCAAGGCCGATCTGCTCCGCCGCGCGATGGGGAAGAAAAAGCTGGAGGTCATGGCCAAGGAGAAGGCCGGCTTCCTCGACGGCGCCAAAGAGAAGAAGGTCGACGGAAAGGTCGCCGAGCGGGTCTTCGACCTGATGGAGAAGTTCGCCGGCTACGGCTTCAACCGCAGCCACTCGGCGGCCTATGGCCTGCTCACCTATCAGACCGCTTATCTCAAGCGCTACTACCCGGTCGAGTTCTTCGCGGCGCTCTTGAGCTGCGACAAGGACGACACCGACGCGGTCGTGAAGTTCATCGCCGAGGCCAAGGCCAGCGGCATCGCCGTGCTGCGCCCCGACATCGACGAGTCGGGCACGGACTTCACTGTTTCGGAGACCTTGGGAGGGTCCCCGAACCCTCCCACAAAGGGGTCGGCCGAGCAGAGCTCGTCCGCCCCCACGCGATCTGTCTCGGGGAGTTTGGAAGGTGCCGAGCAGAGCTTGGGCGCGCCGACGCGATCGACGGGCGGTAGGAAGGTCATTCGATTTGGTTTGGGAGCGGTCAAGGGGGTGGGCGAGGGGGCGGTGGAGGTCATCAAGATCGCGCGCGACCAGGGCGGCCCGTTCCTATCGCTGTTCGACTTCTGCAAGCGCGTCGACGGCCGCAAGGTCAACCGCAAGGTGGTCGAGGCGCTGGTCAAGGCCGGCGCCTTCGACGGCGTGGCGCAGCGGAACGGCGTCACGCGGGCGCGCCTGTTTGGGGCCATCGGCGTGGCCAGCGAACGGGCGGCCGAGGCGCAGCGCGACCGCGAGAGCGGCCAGACCAACCTGCTGGCGCTTTTCGGCGATGGCGGCGCCGCCGGCGGCGGCTCAGGGAAGGGTGCGCCCGACGAGCACACCTACCCGCCCTTCGACGAGTGGATGCCGCGCGAGATGCTGGCCTACGAAAAAGAGGCGCTCGGCTTCTACATCAGTGGGCACCCGCTCGATCGCTACCTGGGCGAGATCCGCCGCTACACCAACGCCACCGCGGCCAACTGCACCGAGAAGGGCGAGCGGGCCGAGGTGATCCTGGGCGGCGTCGTGATCAGCTTCCAAGAGCGATCGATGAAGAGCGGGCAGGGCAAGTACGCCTTCTTCACCCTCGAGGATCACTCGGGTCAGATCGAGTTCATGGTCAGCTCGAAGAAGCTCGACGAGTACCGCGACCTGTTGTCGAAGGACGAGCCGCTGCTGGTGACCGGCACCGTCGACACGCCGTTCGGCGAGGGCGAGACCGCGCGCGAGCGGCTGCGCTTCTTCGACGCCAAGCCGCTGTCGCGGGTGCGGGCCGAGAAGAGCTCGCTGCTCGACATCAAGCTCAACGCCGATCTGGTGAACGAGGGGCAGATCCGCGCGCTCGAGAAGGTGCTGCGCAGCCACGCCGGCGCTTGCAAGGCGGTCCTGCGCATGGAAATCCCGATGCGCAGCGAGACCGTGCTGGCGCTGGGCGACGACTACAAGATCGCCGCCAGCGACGAGCTCTTGGCCCGCATCGAGCAGATCTTCGGGGCGCGGGTGGCGGTTTTACGGTAGCCCGCGCGGGTCAGCTGGAGGCGGCCACGCATCTGAACGTGACCGGATCGCAGATCAGGCTGGCCGACGGGTCGCAGTCGCTGGTGGTGTTGCAGGTTTCGGTGGCCAGTGCGTACGGATAGCAGGTCCCGAGCGAGCCGCTGCCCGAGAGCGAGCTGACGTTTTGGTCGGTCCCCTGCGACAGACAGAAATAATGGGCCATGCACTCGGCGGTCATGTCGCAGCGCTCGCCGAAGGGGATGTTGCCGGTGAACAGGCCGCTGCAGTTGCCGATGGCGGCCTGCGCGTCGGGGACCGTCGACTGCAGCTCGGTGCAGCGCAGATCCTGATAGGCGGCGAAGCAGGAAACGGCCGCGCTCGCGTTGATGACCATCAGCCCCTCGGAGACGGCCGTCGCGACCAGGGCGAGCTGCTGGCTGAAGGCCACCGACGCCCGATCCTCGCAGGAAGAGCCGCCGCTTGCCGCGGGCGCCGCGCCCGCGTCGGCCAGGCAGACGTTCGGGGCGGCATCGACCGCCCCCGCCGAACCCGCGTCCGTCGTTCCTGCGTCCGCCGTTCCGGCGTCGGCGGGTGCCGAGGCGTCGATGGAAGCTCCCGCCGAGCCGCTGCAACAAACCTGGCGCGAGCAGAAAGCCTGGGCCAGCCCGGTCACCAAGGCCCCCGTCGTGGTGAGGCTGGCCGTCGGGGTACCGTTTCCCGAATCGCAGCCAACCAGGAACCCGACCAGGGCCAGCGGGGCCATCCAGTACCGAACCGACTGAGCGCGCATGTTCGGTTTGCATATCACGGCTGACGCACCGAACGCGCGTGACGACTATTCCGCTGCGCGCCGCGTCGAATTCTCCAGGTGCATCGATCAATGAGCTAGCCGCCGCCGAATGGCCCCACTATGATCCGAGCATCTTGCCCCGCGAAGCCGCGCGCCCGCGGCAAAAAGCCGCGCCATCGCCGACGGTCCGCCTGCTGTTGCAGGACGTGGCCGAAGGGATTCGTGTCCTTCAGACCCGGGACGGCATCGAGCTGACGGACGCGCAGATCTTGGAGCGCGCCAGGAATATCGTCACGGGATTGCTGGGGAATTACCGCATCCGCTCGATCGAGGCGCGCGACGCCCCCCGCGAAGCACGGGAGCCGCGGGGGGTGCAGCAGATGAACTTTTTAGACGAGATCGAAGCCCGCGCCGAAGCCCGGAACAACGGCCGCCCCGGCCGCGCCTGAGGGCGGCCGCTACTTTCGTCTTCGGAGGGTAGCCCGCTCGCGTACCTCCCTCTGTGGGGAGCATGCGGCTGTTCACGCGGATTGCCGTCCGATGGCTGCAGGGCTCTGCCTAGATCGAAGGGTGTGACTCACCCGTTTGAGAGAGCAATAAGTAGCGCCGGAGGACTGTACCCGCAGCCCATCAGATCGGGTCAACTCCACCAAGAAGGGATCGCGTTGGAGGCTGATCCTCTGGGAGAGCGCTCGCGACGGGAGAGAGTGGAGTGCATCCGTATCGACCAGAGGGGCCGGCCGGTGCTACGCTTTCGCCGTGAGCCGGAGCTACGTTGCCGTGTTCGAGAGAGAAGAGGATGGGGGCTTTTCGGTCTACGTTCCCGACTTGCCTGGCTGCGTCTCTCAGGGCGACTCGCACGAAGAGGCTGTGGAACATGTCCGCGAGGCGATCGAGTGCTACCTGGAGGCTTTAGTGAAGCTGGGTCGGCCGATTCCAGAACCCCGGACCTCGATAGAAGCGGTGCAGGTCGAAGCCGCTTGAGCGGCCTTCCGCAGATCAACGGCGTCCGCCTGCTGCGGGCGCTCGCCCGAGCCGGATTCAGCGAGATACACGCCAAAGGCAGCCACGTCACCGTGGCCCACCGCGAGGATTTGACGCGCATAGCTGTCATACCTGTCCACAAAGGTAAGGACGTGCGACCCGGAACGCTGCGGGCGATTCTGACGAGTGCTCGGGTCACGGTAGACGAGCTGAAAGAGCTTCTGTGACGCTTCCGGGTTCCTTGCGGTAGGCGGCGGGACCTGGCCGTAAAATCGAACGATCGATCCGTTCAAGAAACTCGGGCGCCCGCCGATTTTTAGGGTGGAGCGACTTACCGCTCGGTTCTGGGGAGACGACATGTTGAACGGCCTCGTGAGCGCGCTATTCGTCGTTGCCGGTGGCGCCTGCGCCATGGCCGGCTATGCGATCGGCTCCTGGCGCCAGCGCCGCGCGATGGAGTCGGATCTGGCCGACGAGCTGTTCGCCGAGCGCAACTTCGATCTCCTCGACGAGCCGCTGCAGCGCCGCGATCAGCGCTTCAACTGAGAGGGTCGGCTCAGAGTCGCGTGAGCGCCGACGGGCTTCGCTCGGCGGTGCTCGCCCGCGGGAGATCTAAAGGACCCTCCGAGGCCTCCGAGGGTCCTTTTCTTAGTAGACAGCGGCCAGCCGTTCGATCGCCGCGCGGTAGAACTCGGGGCGGATCTCGACGCCCACGTAGCGCCGCCCGAGCGCCGCCGACGCCAGCGCGCCGGGACAGAGCCCGCCGAACGGCTCCCACACGACGTCGCCCGGATCGGTGCAGGTCCGGACGATGAGCTCGAAGAGCCCGCGCGGTTTCTGGTTGGTGTGCAGGGCCGCGCCGGCCCGCTTGAGGCGCTCCGGCCCGCGCAACGCCGGCGCGCTCCAGAGGTTGGTGACGCCCACCTCGCAGTGAAACTTGGCCCGCATCTTTTCCCACGTGGCCGCCGACAGCGGCGTCCGGTCGTCGGTGCTGAAATACGGGCGACCGGCGCGGGCGCCGTGGCGGTTGGCGTAGGCGGCCAGCCGCTCGAAGGCCTCCGCCGGCGGGAAATACCAGAGGTGGCAGTCGGTCAGGTACTTGCGGGTGGCGGCGTTCTTCACGCCGCAGGCGGCGTTGGCGCGCGACAGCGGCAGGCCGGCCCGGCGCCATTCGTGGCGCAGCCAGTCCTGCATCGAGACCGGCTGGCCATCGACGACGAAGCGGGCGGCTTTGACGTACTGGACGCAGATCTCGGTCACCACCGGGAACTTGCGCAGCGTCTGCGTGTTGGCGTTCCCCGCGATGTGGCCGAGGCCCTTGTTCCAGACGTGACAGTTCCGGTACTCCCAGCCTTGCCCGGCGATCTCACCGTGGACGTGGGCCCAGCCGACCTCGGTGCCCCAAAACCAGAGCGTGGTCTGCGGGGTGGCCCGCCGGGTCCAGGCCGCGATGTGCGGGCGATACCAGGCCGCCAGATCGACCGGGGTGGGGGGATCGCCGTCGTAGCCGGCGATGCCGTAGGGCCCGTCGGCGATGATGCAGGTCGGCTCGGGCCAGCGGTCGTAGAGCGTCTCGGCCGGCGCGTGGTGGATGGTCGCGCCGCGCCGCTCGAACGAAGCGGCGGGGAGGGGCACCTCAGGCCAGGTGCGCCGCTTTGAGCGCGGTCAGGATCACCCGCGTCGCCGGCGACTGGTTGAGGGTGTAGAAGTGGATGCCCGGCGCGCCGCCGTGGAGCAGCTCCACCGCCTGGGCGGTGGTCTGCGCGATCCCCAGCGCGGCGGTGGCGGCCTCGTCGTCGCGCGAGCGTTCCAGCTCGGCCTGCAGCGGGATGGGCAAGCTGGCGCCGCACAGCTTGGTCATCCGTTCGACGCCCGCCAGGCTCCGGATCGGCATCAGGCCGGGGATGATCGGGACCTGGATGCCGGCGGCGCGCGCGCGCGCGACGAAATCGAAATAGAAGCGGTTGTCGAAGAAAAGCTGCGTCACGACGAAGTCGAGGCCGGCATCGACCTTGGCCTTGAGGTGGCGGATGTCCTGATCGATGTCGCGGCACTCGATGTGCCCTTCGGGGTTGCCGGCGCCGCCCAGGCACAGCTTCCGCCCGTAGCGTCTCCGTATGAAGGCGATCAGATCGGCGGCGAAGCCGAAGCCGTTTTCGGTCCGCTCGAAGCGCGCCTGCCCGGCCGGGGGATCGCCCCGCAGCGCCATGACGTTCTCGATGCCGGTCTCGACCAGGCTGTCGAGCACGCCGGCGATCTCGCTCTCGGTCGCGCCGGCGCAGGTGAGGTGGGCCATGGCGGTGAGGCGCGCTTCGCGCTCGATCCACTGGACCAGCTCGATGGTCTTGGTGCGCGTGGAGCCGCCGGCGCCGTAGGTCACCGACACGAAGGCCGGGGACAGCTCGGCCAGATCGCGGATGGTTCGCTCCAGCGCCAGCCGACCGGCGTCGGTCTTGGGCGGGAACAGCTCGAACGAGAAGAGCTTGCGGCCGTGATCCGCGAGCAGCGTGGCGATCTTCATGCGGTGGCGCCCGACGCCAGCCGCTCGGCCACGAAATCGGCGTCGAGCGTGATGGTCTCGCCCTTGCGGTCCGGAGCGTCGAACATGATGTCGTGGCAGATCCCCTCGACGAGGGTGCGCAAGCTGCGCGCGCCGGTGCGGCGGTCGATGCTGTGCCGGGCGATGAGGCGCAGAGCGCCGTCGGTGATCTGCAGGTCCACGCCGTCCATCTTGAGCAGCGCCTGGTACTCGCGCACCACCGCGTCGGGCGGCGCCGTCATGACCATGAACAGATCGTCTTCCGAGAGGGGATCCAGCTCGACCCGCACCGGCAAGCGACCCAGGAGCTCGGCCAGCAGGCCGTAGTCGAGCAGCTCTTTTTCCGTGGCGGGCCGGCTGGGGGCCGGACCGCCACGGCCGCCCGAATTTGGCCCACTCCGGCCGCCCGAGCCGAAGCCCACCGGTTTGCCGCCGCCGTCGCTCAGCTTCAGGTCGGAGAAGGTCCCGGCCGCGATGAAAAGGATGTCTTGGGTGTCGACCACCACGAAGTCGTGCTTGTTCCAGTGCTGGGTGACGTTCTGGGGGGCGAAGACCTCGCGCCCCTCGAGCAGCTTGAGCAGCGACTGCTGGACCCCTTCGCCGCCGATGTCGCGCGCGCCGGCGCCGGTGCGGGCCCCCTGGTTGCGGCGGGCGATCTTGTCGATCTCGTCGATGAAGACGATTCCGCGCTGGGCCAGCTCGACGTCCTGATCGGCGCGGTGTAGGAGCTCGCCCACCATGACCTCGACGTCCTTGCCGTAATATCCGGCCTCCGTGTATTCGGTGGCGTCGGCCACCGTGAAGGGGACCTCCAGGCACTGCGCCAAGGTGCGCGCGATGTGGGTCTTCCCCGAGCCGGTCGGCCCCAGCAGCAGCAGGTTGGATTTCTTGATGAGGCGCTTGCCGGCCGGCGTCGGCTGATGGCAGCGCTTGAGGTGGTTATAGGCGGCGATGGCCACCGTGCGCTTGGCGCGCTCCTGGCCGACCACGTAGCGGTCCAGATAGGTGAAGATCTGGCGGGGGGTCTGGAGCGGCTGCCGCTCGGCCGTCCGGGGGTTGGTTTTCATGACCGAGGCCCGGCAGTATCCCTTAGGTCGCCGCCCCTCGCCAGGCGGCGGGGTGTTTTATCTGGCGCCGATGCCGGCTTTTACGCTAGAAAACGCGACATGAGCTTCACGACCACCGCCGTCATCGAAAGTGTCACCGCCCGCGAGATCCTCGACTCCCGTGGCAACCCCACGGTGGAGGTCGACGTCACGCTCGACTCCGGCGAGGTCGGCACCGCGGCGGTCCCCTCGGGCGCCTCGACCGGCGAGCACGAGGCGATCGAGCTGCGCGACGGCGACAAGAAGCGCTACTTCGGCAAGGGCGTCAAGAAGGCCTGCGAGAACGTGATCAGGCTGCTCGGCCCGGTGGTGATCGGCCGCGACGTCTTCGATCAGGCCGGGCTCGACGCGGCGATGATCGCGGCCGACGGCACGCCCAACAAAGGGAAGATCGGCGCCAACGCCATCTTGGGCGTCTCGATGGCGGCGGCCCGCGCCGCGGCGCTCGAGCTGGGCGTCCCGCTCTACAAGTACCTGGGTGGTCCGGGCGCGCGCGTGCTGCCGGTGCCGCTCATGAACATCATCAATGGTGGCGCCCACGCCGACAACTCGCTCGACTTCCAGGAGTTCATGATCGTACCGAAGGGCGCGGCCAATTTCTCCGAGGCGCTGCGCGCCGGCGCCGAGGTGTTCCACACCCTCAAGAAGCTGCTCCACGACCGCAAGGCCTCGACCGGGGTCGGCGACGAGGGGGGCTTCGCGCCGGATCTGCCGGGCGCCGAGGCGGCCTTGAGCGTCGTTTCCGAGGCCATCGAGAAGGCCGGCTACAAGCCGGGCAAGGACGTCGCGCTCGCGCTGGACGTCGCCTCGAGCGAGCTTTGGGACAAGACCAGCCACACCTATAAGCTCCCCGGCGAAGGCAAGGAGCTGGACGGCAAGGGGATGGTCGAGTTTTACGCCAAGCTCTGCGAGAAGTTCCCCATCGTGTCGATCGAGGACGGGATGGCGGAGAACGACTGGGACGGCTGGGTGGCGCTCACCCAGGCGCTCGGCAAGCGGGTCCAGCTGGTCGGCGACGATCTGTTCGTCACCAACACCGAGCGTATCGAGACCGGCATCGCCAAGGGCGCCAGCAACAGCGTGCTCATCAAGGTCAACCAGATCGGATCGTTGACCGAGACGCTCGACTCGGTCGAGATGTCGCACCGCAACGGCTGGACCACCATCATCTCGCACCGCTCGGGCGAGACCGAGGACACCTTCATCGCCGACCTGGCCGTCGCGGTCCGTTCGGGGCAGATCAAGACCGGCTCGCTGGCCCGCTCGGAGCGCGTCTCCAAGTACAACCGCCTGCTCCGCATCGAAGAAGAGCTGGGCAGCGCCGCGATCTGGGGCGGCACCCTGGGCCGCCTCTAAGTCGCCGCCGAATCAAATCTTGATGCGCGGGCTGGCGGTCGTGGCAGGCGGGCTCTGGGTGCTGTCGATGGCCTGCGCGACCTCGGGCGAAGCGGGCGCGCGGCCGCCGGTCGCCGTCGCCGATCGGATGTCGCCGGCGTCGCTGCAGCAGGGGCCTTCCTTGCAGGAGACCGGCCGGATCGCGACCATGCCCGTTTCGAACGGCGGTCTACAGATTCAAGCCGCTTCTATTGGGCAGGCTCGGCCCCGCCGGTCGCGCAAACAGGCGCTGCGCGGCATGCGCGAGCCGGCCCATCCGGCGCCCTGAATCAACCGCGGCCGGTCGGGCGGCACGCTCTAGCTGCCCAGGATGTTTCGGGCGATCACCATCCGCTGAATCTGGCTGGTGCCCTCGTAGATCTGCAGCAGCTTGGCGTCGCGCATGAGCTTTTCGACCGGGTAATCTTTGGTGTAGCCGTAGCCGCCGAAGATCTGGACCGCGTCGGTGGAGGCCCGCATGGCGGCGTCGGCGCCGTAGGCCTTGGCGTAGCTCGACACGATGCTGTCGGGCTTCCCGGCGTCGATGCCGGCGGCGGCTTTGTGGCACAGCAGGCGGGTGGCCTCGTAGGCGATGGCCATCTCCGCCAGCATGAACTGGATGGCCTGGTGCTGCGCGATCGGGACCCCGAAGGTCTTGCGCTCGAGGGCGTATTTCTTCGATTCGTCGAGCGCGCGGTGGATGATCCCGGCCGCGCCGGCCGCGATCCAGGGCCGCGTGCGATCGAAGGTCCGCATCGCCAGCTTGAAGCCTTCCCCCTCGACGCCGACCAGGCGGTCCTTGCCGATCTTGACCTCCTCGAAGATCACGTCGGTCGTGTTGGAGCAGCGCTGCCCCATCTTGTTCTCTTTCTTGCCGACCGAGAGGCCGGGGGTGTCGCGGTCTACCAGGAAGCAGGTGATCCCTTTGTGCCGGGTGGTTCCTTCCTCGCGGGCGAACACCGTGTAGAAGCTGGCCACCCCGCCGTTGGTGATCCAGCGCTTCTGCCCGGTCAGCAGGTAGTCGTCGCCCACCTTGCGGTAGCGCGACTTCATGCCGGCGACGTCGGATCCCGCGTCGGGCTCGGAGCAGCAGTAGGCGGCGAAGATCGGCTCGGCCAGCAGGCGCCCGAAGACGCTCTTCTTTTGCGCGTCGGTGCCGGCCAGGATGACCGGCATGGTCCCCAGCATGTTCCCGGCCATGGTGGTGTTGACGCCGGTGCAGCCATAAGAGATCTCCTCCAGCACCAGGCAGTGCGCCAGACACGAGAGCCCCAGGCCGCCGTAGGCCTCGGGGATCTCGCAGTTCATGAGACCGGTCTCCCAGCCCTTCTTGCAGATCTCGGCCGGGAATTTCCCCTGCTCGTCCATCTCCCCGGCGACGGGGATGATCTCCTTGCGCGCGAAGTCCCGGGCGGTTTCGCTGAGCTGTCTCTCTTCGTCGGAGAACTCGAAGCTGGGCATGCGCGCGATTATAAGGGAACGCCGCTATTTCGGGGCGTCCGCCGCGGCCGCCTGACGCCGGGCCCGGCGCTCCTCGCGCTCGGCGGCCTTGCGCTGCTCCAGGCGGAAGGCGTCGCGCGTGGCCCGCGCCCCCATCATGAACCCGAGCACGATCCCCAGCAGCAACACCACCGGGATGAAGATGAAGTGCGACGACGGCGGCGCCGCTAGCGCCAGCGCGATCATGGCCGCGGTCCCGCGCCGTCGATCTTGCCGACGGTGCGGCGCAGCTCCTCGACGTCGCGGCGGACGCGCGCGAGGCCGCGGGCCACGGAGAGCACATAGACCAGGACCGCGATCCAGATGAATCCGTAGGCGGTCCCGACGAACGGGGCCGCCGGCAGCTCGGGGCGCAGCGCCCCCTCGACCTTTTGGAACTCCTGCGCCGAGGCGGTCCCGGCCCAAAGTGTGACCAGAACGGCGACCTGGGCGACGGAGCGAAGCAGGCGTGCCAGCGGGCTGGTCATGAGCGGGCCTCCAGGATTTCGTCGACGTCCAGGCGCAGCGCGGCCAGATCGGCGCGGGCGCGCTCGAGCCGCATCCGCAACGCGAGGAGCAGCGACCAGACCACCAGGATCAGCGCGAAGGCGCTCCAGAACGCCGGCCGCATGCGCGGATCGAGCGTGGGCACCACCGTCGTCTGCGGGTGCACGGTCCGCCAGATGTCGACGCTCTTGTAGACCAGCGGTACGTCGATGGCCGCGAAGAGCGCCAGCGCCGCCGACAGCTTGCGGCCCGCTGGCCCCGCGTACCGCCGCGCCAGCAGGTACGCCATCATCACCAGCTCCAGCAAGAGCGAGCTGGTGAGCCGCGCGTCCCACTGCCACCAGACGCCCCAGGCTTTGCGCCCCCACAGCGGTCCGGTCACCAGCGTGCAGATCCCGAACAGCACCGCCAGCTCGCCGGCCGAGGCCGCCACCCGATCGCCGGCCTCCGACCCCTTGAACAGATAGGCGATGCTGCCGCCCGCGCAGGTGAAGGTGGAGAGGAACAGCATCGTCGCGCAGGGGACGTGGAAGTAGAAGATCTTCTGCACGAACCCCATCACCGGCTCCAGCGGCGCCCCCAGGATCATGCGGGGAACCACCAAGAAGCCGGCGGCCGCGGCCGTCGCTGCGACCAGGAATCCGGTGCCCACGGATCGCATGCCGAAATACTACCCCGAAAGGGGCGCCGAAGCGCGGCCCGAACTGCTGCTACGATAGGCTGCAATGCGTGGCTCCGAGCGCCCCTTTCGACCGGTGGCCGGTCATCCGATCGGGCTTCCGATCGGTCATCCGATCGGGATTGGCCCCGGACGGAATTGAGTCCCGCGATGTCCGACGACACCACGCTCTCGGCTTTTCGGGCCGTCCCGCGGACCGGGGTCATCTACGTCACGACCGAGGCCGCCAAGCGCGGCTTTCACGGCAGCGATCCGGCCTGGTCGAACCTGGGTCAGGGACAGCCGGAGACCGGCCCCTTGTCGGGCGCGCCGCCGCGCGTCCACGACGTCACGATCGACGTCGACGATCAGGAGTACGCGCCGATCCCGGGGATCTGGGAGCTGCGCGAGGCGATCGCGTCGCTCTACAACAACCTCTATCGGCGCGGGATGCCCTCGCAGTACAGCGCCGAGAACGTGGCCGTCTCGGGCGGCGGGCGCGCCTCGCTGACCCGCGCGGCGGCCAGCCTGGGGCACGTCAACCTGGGTCACTTCCTGCCCGACTACACCGCCTATGAAGAGCTGCTCGACATCTTCAAGGCCTTCACGGCGATCCCGATCCTCCTCGAAGGCGACCGCGGTTACGCGTTTACCGTCGACGATCTGCGGCGCGAGGTCCACGGACGTGGCCTCGCGGCGCTGCTGCTTTCGAACCCCTGCAACCCGACCGGCAAGCTGGTGCAAGGCGACGAGCTGGCCAGCTGGGTCGGCGTCGCCCGCGAGCTCGACTGCGCGATGCTGTTCGACGAGTTCTACTCGCACTACATCTGGACCGTCCCCGCGGGCGGCTTGCCGGTCTCTAGTGCGGCCCGCTACGTCGAGGACGTCGAGCGCGATCCGGTGATCCTGTTCGACGGCCTGACCAAGAACTGGCGCTATCCCGGCTGGCGCGTCACCTGGACCATCGGTCCGCGGCGGGTGATCGAGGCGGTGGCCAGCGCCGGATCGTTCCTGGACGGCGGCGGTTCGAAGCCGCTCCAGCGGGCGGCCATCCCCCTGCTCGACGAAGCGCACGTCGTCGCCGAGACCAACGCCATCCACGCCGCCTTTGGCGCCAAGCGCGAGCGCATGCTGGCGGGCCTGGCGCGGCTCGGGATCGAGACCGACCGCGCCCCCGACGGGACGTTCTACCTCTGGGGCCGCGTCGGGGAGCTCCCGCCGCCGCTCGACGACGGAATGGGGTTCTTCCGCGCCGCGCTCGATCACCAAGTCATCGTCGTCCCCGGCGAATTCTTCGACATCAACCCGGGCAAACGCCGCCACCAGCGCGCCTCGCGGTTCCGCCGCCACGTCCGCTTCTCGTTCGGCCCCTCGCAAGAGAGCCTCGACGCCGGCCTGGCGCGCCTCGCGACCATGATCGGCGAAGCGCGCACGAAAGGGTGAAGGCAGGGTCTGGTTAGCTGCGGATATCGAGGGCGGTCGTCAGGGCGCGGTCGAGATCGGCGAGCTTGCGCGCGGCCAGCTCCGACACATATCCGGTCAATCGGGCCTTGAACATTAGGGTCAGGACTTCGTGAAGGCCGGCCGGACCGCCCACGTCGCACCCAGTTCTCCGCCGCCGGCTGCGGTCGGCGGTGGCCTACGTTGTCAATGTCAATGTCCGCTGCGCCGACGGCCCGTGCATCTTCGCGGGCTGTGTACTGAACGGCTACTGGCAGTGAATCAGTCGCCGCCGACGATCGGTTCGAAGGCCCACAGGCCGGCGGTTACGAACAGGATGTCGACGGCTACCAGGAACTCGGTCCAGAAGCGCGCGCCGTCGAAGTCGGGCGAGATCGGGTCGATGAGCTGGGTGGTGCCGCGCGCCCCGGCGATCACGATGGGGACGATGATCGGGTAGAGCAGGGTGGCCAGCAGGGCGTCGCGGCCGCGCGCGCGCAGCAAAGCCGCCGAGAAGATGCAGCCGGCGGCGGCGAACCCGATGGTCCCCAGCGCCAGCAGCAGCGCGACCTGGCCGATCACAGCGCCCAGGTTGGCGGAGAACAGCACCGCCGACAGCCCGGTCAGCACGGTCTCGGTGATGGCCATCAGCGCGCAGGTCGCGCAGAGCTTGCCCAGGTAGATGGCGGCGCGCGGGGCCGGCGTCAGCAGCAGCGAGCGGATCGCCTCGCCCTCGCGCTCGCGATCGAAGGCGCGGCTGAGGCCGACGGTCCCCGACATGACCAGCGCGATCCAGAGGATGCCGGCCACCACCGGCGACGGCGGGCGGGCCCCCTCGACCACGAAGGCGAAGCTGAAGATCAAGACCACCACCACCGCCAAGAAGGTCATGGTGGCGATCACCTCGCGGCTGCGCCACTCGATGGCCAAATCCTTGCCGGCGATCCGCAGCGCCTGGCTCAGGAATCCGGGGGCGCGCGGCGCCGCTGCCGGCGAATCAGGCACGGGTCTTGGTCTCGTAGGTGGCGCGTAGGGTGGCGGCGCCGAAGCCGCTGGCCGCGGTCTCGTCGAAGACCACCCGGCCGCGGCGCAGGATGACCACCTGATCGGCGGCCGCCGCGGCCGCGTCCAGATCGTGCGTGACCAACACGACCACCCGGCCGGCGGCCCGCTCGGCCGTCAGCTCGCGGGTCAGCCAGTCGGCGCCGGCCGGATCGAGCGCCGAGGCCGGCTCGTCGAAGAGCAGCAGCGCCGGATCGTGGGTCAGCGCGCGCGCCAGCGCCAGCCGCTGCATCATCCCGCGGGAGAAGGTCCGCGCCGGCGCGTCCGGCGGGACGTCGCCCAGGCCCACGCGGATCAGCAGCGCCTCGGACCGGCGGCGCCCGTCGGCGATCCCATAGAGCGCGGCGAAGAGCGTGAGGTTTTGCAGCGCGGTCAGATCGCCGTAGAGACCGGGGTCGTGGCCCACGTAGCCGATGCGCGCCCGCAGCGGCGAGCCGTGACCGAGACGGTCGTCGCCCCAGCGCACCTCGCCGCTGGTGGGCGCGACCAGCGTCGAGAGGATCCCGAGCAGCGTGCTCTTGCCGGCGCCGTTCGGTCCCAGCACGGCGGCGACGCGTCCCGGCTCGAAGGCGGCGCTCACGCCCGCCAGCGCCCGGCGGCCGTCGTAGATCTTCCCGACGTTCGCGAGGCGCAGCGCGGCGGTCGAGCCCGTCATGTCGCGCGCTGCTCGTCGAGCGCCGCCAGCTCCCGATAAACCTGTTCGAGCCGGCCGACCAACTGCTTGCGCCGCTCGGGCGGCGGCGCGCCCCCGCCGCGGGTGGTGGTCTCGAACGCCACCAGGTCGGCGTAGAGCGCCTCGCGCCGATCGACCAGCTGCTCTCGCTGGTCGGCGACCTGGGCGCGCTTGCCGGCCTCTTTCGGCCGCCGTCCGAAGACGATGGCGGCGGCCACCAGCGCGAGCGCCAGGATCCCCGCGGCGTTGCGACCGGTGGCGTCCGTCGAGGGGAGCCCATCGAGTACGAACGACACCGAACCGCCAGGCGGCACCGCATCCACCGGCATGACCCAATACTTGCGCCCGCCGAGCTCGCGCTCCTGCCGCTCGCCGATGCCGCGCCCGCTCACCGTCAGGCCCGGGATCTGTTCGGTGATGAGCGTAAAGGGGCCGATGCCATTGGGCATGGGCTGCACGAAGTCGCGCGTGCGGCCGTGGTAAGGGAGCACGAACCCGAAGGTCACCTCGTGCCCGGCGTTCTTGGCGGTGGTCCCCAAGGTGGCGCGCTTGGGCGTGAACGCGCCGTGAACCGCCATCCCGTGGTTCTGGCGGACGTCGATCTTGCGCTCGTTCTCTTGCGCCTGCGCGCTCACGAAGCCGCTGGGGAGCGGGATCTCGATGGCGCCCGGGCCGGGGTCGAACATCTTGTCGGAGTTGTTCTCGAACGGGAACAGCTCGAGGAACTGCAAGGTGTCCTCGTGCATCTGCACGACGATGCGCGCGCCTGCGCCGATGGTCATCACCGACGGATCGGCGGTGCGGGCGAGCGCGCGGATCTCGGCCCGCGCGCCGCCCGACGACGGCATCGGGAAGGGGGCCGTGCCCAGCCGGGTGCCGTGCCATTCGACGACCGCGGCGTAGCCGGTGGTGTCGCCGGTGGGCAGCCCGGTGAAGCGGGCCAGCCCGGCGCCGTCGCTCTTGCCGTGGCGCACGTCGATCTTGTTGTTCTGGTCGATCATCCCCAGCAGCACGGCGTGGTTTCCGATCGGTGCGCCGCTCTCGTCGAGGACGCGCACCTCGAGCGTGCCGGCCGGCAGCGCCGCATCGGCCGTGGCGACGCCGGCGGTCGCGCCGAGTACGAAGGGGGGCGGCTCGTCGCCGACGGAGGCAGCGGCGCCGGCGGCCGAGGGCGCCGCGGAGCCACCCGTCGCGGGCGCACGGACGGGCGTCCCGAGATCGGCGATCAGCATGGTCCGCAAGCCACCCTCGGCGGGGAGCGTGAAGGTCTCCGTGGTGAGGACCTCCTTGCCGACGGTGACCTCGGCGCGAAACCCGTCGCCGGGGGCCATCCCCTCGAAGAGCACCCGGCCACTGGCGTCGGTCTTCTCAGCCCGCCGGCGCGAGTCGCCGCCGGCGTTCTTGATGATGGCGCTCACCTCGACACCCCCCACGGCGTTGGCCGGGAGCTGGCGCGACACCCGCACGCTCACCGTGCCGACGGGCATTCCCAGATCCGGCAGTGGCCGGCCGACGATCTCGGCCAGGTTGGGCATGCCGGCGCCCATCATCGGCTGCGCGCGCGCGACCGAGGCCCAGGCCAAGAGCGGGATCAGACCGAGGAGAGTCGGGCGCCGCATTTTTTGCAGAATTGAGCGTCGGGGTCGTTGAGGGTGCGACAGCCCGCGCAGGCCGGTCGCTCGCTCGGCACGGTTGGGTGGACGGGGGCAGTCACAGATACAGGAGAAGGGGACGGTTCAGCGGACGCGGCAGCGGTTTCGACCGCCGCCCTCGCGGCCTCTGGGGCCAGCTTGATTCGCATGGCCAGCTCGCGCTCGATCAGGACCCGGTAGTCGTCGCCGGCCTCGATCTCGCCGATGAGCCGCATGGCGCGCGTTCGATAGCGCTCGATCATCTCGCGGTAGTCGCGCTCGGCGATTTTGCGCATCTGGAAGTCGAGCTCGATCTCTTTGATGGCCTTCAAGACCAGCTGCTTCTCGCGCTCGAGCTCGCGCGGCCGGCGGCCGCCGCGCGCGGCGGGCGTCGTCCAGGCCGCGCGCGTCAGCGGATCGATCACCCGCCAGAGCGCCGCGCCGGCCAGAGCCAAGGTCATCCCGCCCAGGCACAGCATCACCAGCGGCGGCCCCCAGCGCATCTTTTCGACCAGCGCCGCGTAAGCACCCGCCGCCAGCGCGCCCACGGCCGCGAGGAGCCAGAGCGGGATCCGCCGCCGACTCGGTTCGGCCACCGGACGGCCCGGAGAGCTGCGCGCGACGGCGGGGCTGGGTGCCTCCGCGAGCGGTCCGACTTTAGTCAAGGTTGCGGAGCTCGTCATCGAGCTTGTCGGAGAGGTCGGGGTCGGCTACGGCCTGCTCGCTGGCGTCGGCCGGCGCGATGGTCGGGCGGCGCGCCAGTCGATAGGCGCCGTAGCCGAGGCCCACCGCGGCCAACGTCCCGAGGCTGTACGGCAGCAGCCAGGCCAACCGGTTGAAGCCGCGATCGATCGGTGAGGCCAACGCCACCTGCCCACCGTACTTGCGGATGAAGTATTCGATGACCTGATCGCGCGTCTTGCCTTGGTTGAGGAGCTGGCGAATCTCGATCCGATCCTGGGCGGCGTGGCCGCAGTTCTCGGTGGCGCAGTCGAGCAGGTTATGCCGACAGGTGCCGCACTGGCAGATGATGTTGCGCACCAGCCAGTTCTCATCGACGCCGACCGGCATGGGCGGCTCGAGGGTCTCGTTCGGCATTTGCGCCTGCGCTTCCGCCGGAGCCTGCGCCCAGACCGGCCGGGCGTGTAGGGCGACGAGGCCGGCCGCACCGAGCGCCAGCCAGAGGACCATGCCGGCCGCGCCCACCTGTCGGGCCGGACCGGCGGTGACGCCGGCCGTGATCCGTTCCAGGACCGCGTCGGGCATCAGGCAGATTCCGGTTCCGATCGCGAGCAGCATGAACCCGAACCAGATCCAGTCGACCACCGGGTTCACCACCAGCTTGAAGGTGCCGTTCCCCTCGGCGAGATCGTAGTTGCCGAGCGTGACGTAGAGATCCTCGGCCGGCCCGCGGCGGATGGCGACCTCGGTCGTCGGCTCGCTCTCGTGGTTGTGGAAGAACCACTTGGCGGGCCGCAGGTGGTCGATCACCTTGCCGTCCACCAGCGCGGTCACCTCGCCGGTCACCATCTCTTTCTGGCGGTCCTCCTCGTGCGCGAGCCGCTCGAAGCGGACGGTGTAGCGGCCGAGCTTGGCCTCGGCGCCCGGGACCAGCTTGACGTCGGTCTCTTTTTTGTACGCCGTGCCCGCGAAGCCTATGAACATCAGCACGATGCCGACGTGGACGACGTAGCCGCCGTAGCGCCGCTTGCCGCGGATCACCATGCCCATCAGCGAAGAGACCGTATCGTCGCCCGTGTTCTTCTTGCGGACGGAGACGCCGCGCGCGAACTCCTGCGCGATGGTCGTGAAGGTGAAGGCGCAGAAGCCGAAGCAGATCACGCCGGCCGGCGCCACGCCTAGGCCACATGCGAGACCGATCGCGATCGTGACCACCGCCGCCAGGCTGGGCCAGAAGAACTGATAGCGCAGGTGCGAGACCGTGGCTTTGCGCCAGGCGATGAGCGGCCCAACGCCAGTCAGGAACAGCAACGCCAGGCCGATGGGCACCATCCACTTGTTGAAGAACGGCGGCCCCACCGTGATCCGCTGGCCCGTCAGCGCCTCCGACAGCGTCGGGAACATGGTCGCGAACATGATGAAGAAGGCCGCGAAGAGCAGGATCCAGTTGTTGACGGTGAAGGCCGCCTCGCGCGACAGCCACGAATCGAGGCGCGCCCGCGAGCGCAACTCCGGTACGCGCTTGATGACGAACCCGAAGCTGACGATCAGCGTGATCGACATGAAGATCGTGAAGATCCAGGCCAGCTTGGTATCCTGACCGAAGGCGTGCACCGACTGCACGATCCCCGAGCGGGTCATGAACGTCCCGAAGATGGTGAGGAAGAACGTCAGAATGATGAGCGTGACGTTCCAGATCTTCATCATCCCACGCCGCTCTTGGATCATGATCGAGTGCAGGAACGCGGTCGCCGTCAGCCAGGGGAGAAAGCCGGCGTTCTCGACCGGATCCCAGCCCCAAAATCCGCCCCAGCCGAGCTCCTCGTAGGCCCAGAGCATGCCCAGCGTCAGCCCCATCGAGAGGAAGAACCAGGCGCCCAGCGTCCACTTGCGCACCGACGCGATCCAGGCGTCGTCGAGCTGACCCGAGATGAGCGCCGCCATGCCGAACGCGAACGGGATGCTCATCCCCACGAAGCCGGTGTAGAGCGCCGGCGGGTGGGTGACCATGTAGGCGTTCTGGAGCAGCGGGTTCAGCCCCTTGCCCACGGTCGGGATGTCGGTCAGGTAGCTGTCGAACGGATTCTTGTGAAAGACGATCACGTAGAGAAAAAAGTCCGCGATCGCCATCAGTACCGTGACGACGTAGGGGAGCAGCTCGCGGTGCCGATCGCGGTTGCTGTACACGGCGATCGCCGAGAAGACCGAGAGCAGGAAGACCCACCACATGATTGAGCCGTCGAGGCCGCCCCAGTAGGCGGTGATCTGGTAGAAGAGCGGCGACGACGCGTCCGAGTAGTGGTGGACGTACTTGATCGAATAGTCGTGCGAGAGAAAGGCGTAGAGCAGCGCCACCGACGACAGGCCCAGGACCGCCGCCAGCGCGTAGACCCCTGCCCGCCCCGACTCGATGAGGCGCCGATTGCCGCGCCGCGCGCCCACCAGCGAGGCCACGCCGGCGTAGGTCGCGAGGACCAGCGCGATGAGCAGCGTCAACGTTCCGAATGCAGCCATGGAGCCTCCCGTGGGCGATGCACCAGGTCAGCGCCCGGAGTTGCGCGCTAACTTAGCATAATGGAGGCTCGGCGCCCGGTCCGTTTTGGCGCGGGCGTCTTGTCTACATCGTCGTCCGCCCCGGCGTCGGGCGCGGCCATCGGCGGCGGGGTTTTGGCCGCCCCCCTCCCGACGGTGTCGATAATGTGGCGCCGCCCCCGCATCAAGCGCGACTGGGCCGCCGACACCGTGATACCGAGGATGCGCGCCACCTCATCCAGTTGGTGGCCGAGGACGTCGTGCAGGAACACCACGTTGGCCTTATGCGGCGAGAGGCATAGGAGCGCGCCTTTGACCCGGGTCAGGCGTTCTTGCACCGCCGTCAAGTGCTCGGGGCCGTGCTCGGGCGCGAGCCCGACGTTGCGCACGGCGTCCGATTGCGCGAGATCGGACTCGGCCCGCGCGAAGAGCCGGCGCTCGCGCGTGCGAATCCGGATGGCGTCGACCGCGACGTTCCGCGCGATGACCGCCGCCCATCCGCCGGTGGGGCAGTCGCCCCGGAAGTTTCCGCGCTCGAGGGTGGTGAGCACGTTCTCCATCGAGCTCTGCATGAGATCTTCGTACTCGGGATCCTGCGTGCCGATCAGACGGCGCAGGACCAGATCGACGGCCGATCGCACATTCTGCATCTCGGCGACCACGACCTTGCGCCGGCTTCGGTTTCTGCGAATCGGCATCGTCACCTCCCCGTCATTAGGGCCGTCGGACGATCGACTTCATCAATCGCTCCAATAAATCTCGGAGGCCGATCGATTTTGCCAATCAACGAGTTGATTGCGCGTTCGATCTCGATTTTCAAATCAGAGCGGAATTCGTGCAATCCAAGTACGGAAGACCAGGGCGATTCGAAGAAATCGGTAAGTAACTCGGGTTACCCGGGCGACTTTCGGAACAGACGCGGCCGGCCCGGCGCCGACGCAGTGGCGTCTCTTTGAAATACGTATGGCTGTGAAAAATTGTTACAGGCGATATGCCGGTAGACGATCTTTCTCCCCCCGTGGACCGGTTGGCTGTAAGATTCTGCGGGTTTCGACGAATCTCCTCTGCGTGATTTGTCTGGGCGCGCGATCTGCGCTAAAACAAGCACTCTTCCGTGATCTCCGGCGCCGGCGGTGGTAGCGTGAGTCGCCGAATTCGCAAGGACGTCGGTGAAAAAGCTTCAGCGAAAATTTGTTGAGGCGGAGGTCGGTCGGCGCACGGATTCTGTTCGTCTGTTCGGAGGATGGGGGCATCGCACGATCGGTGAGGCTAGGTCCGAGCCGAGCAAGAGGTCGATGTCGGCCGCCATTTTTCCATTGGAAACGACGGAAGAGAAATTGATGGCGCAGTACGCCGCGGGCGACGACGTCGCCTTTCGGGGCCTGTTTGCGCTTTTGGCGCCCAAGTTGCGAGCCTTTTTCTTCCGGTCATTCGTTGATGTATCGCTGGCCGAAGATTTGACGCAGACCACCTTCCTCAAGCTTCATCGGGCGCGCGCTTCGTATTGTCCGGAGCTTCCGCTCAAGCCGTGGCTGTTCACGATCGCCGCGGGGGTGCGCCGGGACGAGTTGCGCCGGCTGTATCGGTTACCGCCCCACGTCGGTGAGGCCGAGTTGGAACGGGCCGAGCCCCAGGCGTCTGAGGAGGTGGGACCGTTTCGAACGGCGGGCGCCAGCAACGAGGTCGAAGCCGTCCGAGCGGCGGTGAACCGACTACCCGAATCGCAACGCGCCGTTCTGCATTTGCATTGTCACGAGGAGCTGACGTTCGAACAGATCGCGCAGGTGCTGGGCACCACGCCGGGCGCCGTTCGCGTTCGCGCCTCGCGCGCCTACGAGCGGCTGCGACAGGGACTCCGCCCGGCGGGCGCCCGGCGGGGAGTCTAGGTCGCCGCGACCGGCGCGTTGCGCCGGATGCTCACCGCGGCCAGCAGGGTCGCGGCCAGGACGCCGCCGAAGTGGAACACCAACAGGTGGGCGTCCGAATGCGGGACCGCGCAGGCCAGGTGCTGGCCGGCGTGCGCCGCCAATGCACCCGCCGCCGCAATCGCCGTGACGTTCCAACGGCTGAAGGAGACGCCGCGCCGGCGTCCAACCGTCACGACGATGGCCCAGGTGATGGCCGCGGCCCACAGCTCGCGGAAGGTGCAGCGGATCCCGATGCCGGGGGAGAGACCAGCGGCGGTTCCCGACAGAAAGGCGAAGAGGCCGGATGTCACCACGACGGTCACGATCGCCAGGCGCTCTTTTCCCCGCATGACCGTCACGCTCGCGATTGCGACCGCCAAGATTCCGAGCGAGACCACTAAGCACTCGCGATCGAGCTGGAAGCCACCGCCGACGGTGAGCTGAAACAACCAGGCCACGAAGACCGCGCCGACCGTGATCCAGATGAACCGGTGGGAGGCGTCGTTCAGCGGCAGCCCGCCGGCTGCCGGCGCCGCTGCGCGCCCCGCGACCTCGGCGATCGGTGAAAAGGCGGGTAGTCGCGCCGAGCTCGGCTCCGTGATCGCGGGCGAAAAGTGGAGGGCCTGCCGCAGCAAGCCCATCAACCGAAGCCCATCGTCCAGCGCCTCGCGACAAGTGGCGCAAGACTTGGCGTGCTCCTCCGCGGCCCCACGCTCCGGGTCGTCCTGCGGCAGCGCTGCCAGAAAACCAGCTCGATCGGCAAAATGGTCGGTCATGCGGCCTCGTTGTAGCTCGAAATTCTTGTCGCTCCCTGTCAAAAGTACGCTTGGGTTGGTTGCAAGGTTACAGCGCAGAGCCGGACGTTCGGCAGGCAAAAAAATGCCCCGCGGCGCCTCATTGGGCACCGCGGGGCGGCGAGCTCGACTATCTCCTAAACGACTAGAGCGTGTTGAGGAAGTTAACCAGGTCGCTCTGCTGCGACGCGCTGAGCGCGCCGAACGCCGCCGCGGACGCCGTTCCCTGTCCGACGGAACCGCCGTTGTGGTCGAGGATGGCGGTCGAGATGCTGGTGGTGCGGCCGTCGTGCAGCTTGTTGTTGCGCGATCGGAGGCCCCAGAGCGGCGCCGTCCGCATCAGGCGGGTGGAGGCCACCGAGTCGCCGTCGTTGAGGCCGATTTGATCGCCGAGCGTTCCCATGTCGTGCACCAGGAAGTCGGAGTACGGCTGGAAGGCGATGCCGGCCGGCACGCCGCCCGCGGTGGTCGACACGAAGATGTCGGCGTCCGAACGGTGGCAGCCGGAGCAGGCCAGCGAGGCCGAGTTGAACAGCGTGCGGCCGCGATCCTGCGACGAGCCCGCCGTGATGGCCACCTGCGGCGGCGGCGCTAGGTGCGACATGAAGAACGTGAAGTTGTTCACGTCGTCCTGGAGCTGGTTGAGCCCACCCGAGCAGTTGTGGTTTTCGGCCGCGAAGTCGTCGTCGACTCCAGGGACTGCGTCGTCGGGGCAGCCGTTGATGAGCGCGTTGGTACCGGCCCGGTTGGCTCTATTTTCGGTCGCGAAGGCGGCATTGACCGCCCCTTTGATG
>DASRLC010000580.1:0-12189 GCA_035648655.1 Polyangia bacterium | reverse complement strand
AGGAATTCGCCAGCGGTCTTTGCTCGACGTCGAGGTCATGGACATCAACAAGTCGGCCAAATCGCGCGGACCGCAATTTTTTTGACTCGTTCGAGGCCGGAGTCTACCTTGCGCTCACGTCCTACCGAAATAGGTTCTAAGGGGTCGTCACGGCTTGATCGCTAGCAGCTGCTGATAGATCGGAATGGAAAGCGAACCGGTCAGCGACGTTCGAATATCCAATGCGAAGACGGCTTGCGCCTTCGTGGCGGCGGCGATAAACGTCTTCAAATTGGCGTTTGTATAGATCGCCGGCGAGTTGTCAGCGATCTCTTGGCCCCACGCTGCTTGCAGTGGAAAATCCCACATCACCTGCAGGCCATTCGGATCCCAGCGCGACGTCGGCAGACCCTTGGCGGGCAAACCGGTCGCGGCGTCAATACTGGTCTCGCCGCGTTGAGTGTCGCTGACCGGGTTGCTGTCCGTGCCGTTAAAGGTAACGACGCCACATGGATTCGCGGCTTTACAGGTGGCAGAGTAAGTATTGGCCATCGTCGACGTGACGCCCCATCTCGCCTCGTACCCGTCGAAAAACCATCCGCGAACCTTGGCTCGATAGCGGTCCGCCCACTCCTTGATCACGGCATTCCATTTTGGCGTGAACGTCGAATCGACGACCCAGTTGCCTACCGCCAGCGTGGTGAGACCAAAACTGTTGGCTGCCTTGGTGTCACCCCACCCCACGTCCTCCGGCAGGTAGAGGTACATGCCGATCCCTTTGGCGGTCAGGGCGTCGGCGATTTCCATGGGCAAATCGCGCTGGGAGCAGCGGGTATTGGGCTGGACCCCAGCGTACGTCTCGTAGGCACTGTTGGGGGAATCGTAGTATCCCGTGTTCTGCCCGAGCATCAGGAGGATATTCTTGGCTCCTGTGTTCGCGACCTCGGCTGCGAATGTGGGTACGTCGAAACTATTCACGGCCGCATTCCACTGAGACGACGTATAGCCTTTGTCCACCGTCTGCGAGCGAGTGTCCGCGGAATACGAGATGAAGAGAGTCAGGGACCCCGCCCAATTGTCATTGTTGAGATTGTGAGAATGGGTCTGGTTCGCGTAGCACGCACCGGGGAGGCCGCTGATCCCGGCGGCACCACCGTTTCCGATGGGGCCGCCGCCACCAGAAACCCCTCCCGGCGTCCCGGCCGTACCGGCGGTTGATGTGCCACCGAGCCCGCCGCTCCCTGCGGCACCGCCGATGCCAGCGTTGCCTCCGAACCCGGACGTGCCGCCACCATGCCCACCCGTCGGGCCTCCGGCTCCACCGTTTCCCCCTCCACCAGCTACTCCCGCTTTCCCGGCGCTGCCCGTGAGCCCCGAGGCGCCAGCATATCCTGACGCTCCTCCCTGACCGTCTGCGCCGGCGGCCCCGGGCCTCGCAACGTCGACGCTGGCGTCAGAGGGTAGTCTGCTTGTCCCGCTTGTCCCGCCGTCCCCCGAGGTGCTGCCCTTACCACCCACGGCTCCGCCCGATCCTACGTTCTGCGAGCCGCCGGCCCCCGAGTCGGAGGCTGTGCAGCCGACGAGATCGCCCACTATTAGCGCCGAGACCACGAAGAACGATGAGGCCAGGACGGAGTGTGAAAGTTGAGAGCGCATTGAATCTCCGGACTGCGGATACGCCCCGCGAGCCGCCGACCAGCGCCGCAGCGCGTCGTCTGGTTTGCAAATTCGACCGGCGCTCTATTAAAGGGGCGGCGAGCCCGAATCTGCTGTCACTCCTTCATCGTTTTCGGGCGCTCCTAGAGTTCCATATTGCGGGTCGCCGGCGCTCAGATATCCGTTGTTGTTCGACGCCGGTCGTCGACACCTGTCGAGATTTGCCTGGTGCCGTCGCGTTCCAGAAGACACTGGTCACATCATCCGAGTTCCAGGTCGAATGATCCATGGCGAGGATCGCGTTTGGCATATCCGTCTTGATCGTCGCCCTGTGCAGCTCCGCCGGTACGAAAGTTCAGCGTGGGCCACTCGGAAGCCTCTCCGGTAAACGCGTCCATCTTTCTGGTGCGCTCGCGATGCTCAGGGTGAGCGTGCTAGTCATCATAGCGCGAGCTGGACTGCTACATTTTACTCTAACCTGACCGGTCAACAGATTTGGTGGCGTCCTTATGTCGCGCCGTCCGATGCGAATGGATTGGAGTCCGGCTTGTCGATTAGAGCGAATTGACGGCGAGAAGATCCCAGTCGGTGTCAGGTGCGCCGCAGTATTTGGTGGTGACGACGAGGTTGGCCGACATCGCGGCGCTCGGCACTTGCAGATAGGCGCCGGAGGCTTTGTTCTTGATGATGAAGTGACCGTTGTGGTCGTCGATTGACCAGTTATCGGTGTCCGCGCCGCTGTACGAGTTGAGCGTGACGTACCCGGACCCACCTTCGCGGTTGGTGAGGGCCTTTCCGGAGTGCGTGTCGATAATCTTCCACTGGCTGCTCGCTACCTGGATGATCTGGAATTGCTGATTCGCCGAGCCCCGGTAGGTGTACTGATCGATGAGGGTGTTCTCGGCAGTGCGGCTACCAGTAACGTCGAGAGCGAGTTGCGAGTTAACGTTGACCAGCTCATAGATGTAGTTGTTGTCGAACACGGGGTTGTAGCTGGCCTGCCGCCAGACAGTGATCGGGTTGCTCACGCCGTTGCAAGACGTGTAGCCGTCGGTGCCGTACTTCGTGCAATGATCGTCGCAGTACGCGCCAGCGCCCCAAGGGTTCTGGTAAATGTTGCTGGTCGAGTCGGCTCCGAGCCTGCCCGGCACGATGCCTTTGGTGTAATCGCGGCCTTCGCAGTACCAGGCATGGAGGGTTCCGTCGGAGTTCGCTCTCATGACGTTGCCAAAGTAAGCTCCCTCTTGGACCGGGTACGAGGCATTCTGTCCCCAGCCAATGGCCGCGGGCGCGGCGTCCATCCAGAGCGGAACGTGCATGCCCGCGCTGTTGAGGCGGGCCATCATGCAGGCCGACACGTTGAACTCGTCGCTGGAGCTGGGCGCGCCGTTGAGCCAGCCGGGCGCCAGCCCGACCGCACCCGCGAAGGTGTAGGTGTTGCCGTTCTGATCGGCCTTGACGAGAGATTGACCGGGAGCGAGCGCGCAGGAAGCGATATAGGAGGCCGTGCGGCGGCCCATCGGCGTCGTCATGAGGCCGGTGGTCGAGGCCAGGCCGTTGATGCTAGACAGCCCGTTCGTGAGCGCGAGGCCATTGATCGACGACAACCCGTTGATCGAGGACAACCCATTGATCGACGATAGCCCGTTGATCGACGATAGCCCGTTGATCGACGATAGCCCGAAGTCCTCGGCCGAGGCCTGGACGTCGCTGCCTTCCTCGCCGCAGCCCACCAGGCCGACCGTGGCACCGAGTGCCAATCCAATCCAGCCCATCCGTTTCATCCAGCTCGCCTGCGTCTCCATTTGTCGACTCCTGCTTTGATTGTCCATGGACTCCGAGGAGCCCATTGGTTGAGTTCAGTTAGGCGGATGTGTCTCGCCTTCGAAGACACTCAAAGCAGTAATCATGCCTACCTATTTTGGCGTCAGAGTATCAAGGCGCCTGCGTCTTTCGACGGACTTTTGTCACCGGGGCGTTGCTTCTCAAGCAACATTTGTTGCCGCCAGGACGATTGTGTCGCCGAACGTCATGGATCTGACTGCTCTGTAACAACGGGCCCAGGCGCAAGAACCATCGGCGTGGCTTCACGAACGAAGGGTTCGTAACCGCGCGCTTCCCTCCGGAGACCCTGCCAGTTCGAACGCCGGGTCCGGAAGAACAATCACAAAGACGAGACCTTGGGCGGCACCTTGCATCGGTCCGATGGACGTGCGTGTTATCGAAGTGCCCCCGGTGCCTGCAACCAGAACTCGCCCGCTCTGGATCGGGCAGTCACGTAGGCGATTCGAAGAGGCCCGATGTTGTTCGCAATGCAACAGGGTCCGTGTGGGGAGGGGTATGTATTCGTTCTCGCCAGGGACATACCGATCGAAACTGGTGCAACCCAGGAGCTTCACCGTTCGCGCCTGGCTTTGGCCGCATATCTACTGGGCTTTGCAGCGAAATCGGCGGCATCAGGGAGCGCCGGCAGGTCGCCGGCGCCCGGTTGTTGTTCCCAACTCAACGGATTCACGACCCTTGGGCAACACAAACTGCGGGAATTCACCGACATTGGTGCCGGACCTAGGCACGACGACGCGTTTTCTATGCTTTAAAATAGTTGGTGCGATTACTGCTCAGGAGATCGGTGAGGCGATCAGATGCACGCGGTATACAGTCAGGTTTCCAGTGATCCGCCGTCGCCGATATTGATAGGCCCCGACCCGACCGTTCGCGCCCAATACACGTCCGTGGCCTTCATCGCCAAGGGCGGGATGGGTTACGTCGAGCTGTGCTGCCGCCGTGAGGGACGATTTCTGCGGTGGGCCGCACGCAAGCGGGTGCACGAACAATGGCGCCGCGATCCTAACTTTCGCAACATGTTCATGGACGAGGGCCGGCTGGCCGGACTGGTCCGCCACCCGAACATCGTCAGTGTTTCGGATGTAGGCGAGGATGCCGATGGGCCGTTTCTCATCATGGACTATGTCGATGGAATATCGCTGTCACGCTTAGCCCGCGAGGCAAGGCGCGCCCGCCACGATATTCCACTCCAGATCGCTGTCCGTATCTGCAAGGACGCCGCGACCGGATTGCACGCCGCGCATGAGGTTCGTGCCGAGGACGGATCGGTCCTGAACCTCGTTCACCGTGACGTCTCGCCCCAGAATATCCTGGTCGGATTCGACGGGTCCGTGCGGGTGACCGATTTCGGGATCGCCAAAGCGCTTGGCAACGCGAGCCACACGACGGCGGGAATTCTCAAAGGGAACATGGGTTATCTGTCGCCGGAGCAACTCCGATTCGAAGAGCCCGATCGCCGTTCCGATATTTTCTCGCTGGGAGTCACCCTTTTCGAACTGGCGAGCGGAGCGCGTCTCTATACGAATCGCGCGGGCTTCGACGGGACGCGACGTATTTTGGCCGAGCCGCCGCCAGACATTCGGGCTGTCCGCTCCGCCGTTCCTGAACCGCTGGTGAAGTTGCTCTTCCAGATGCTTGGCAAGCAGCCCGCCGCGCGCCCCGGGACCGCCCGGGAGGTGGCGGCTCGCTTGGAGAGCATTCTCATGGGTCTCATCGCCGCGGAAGGTCCGCTGACGGTAGCCGAGTATATGGATCGGCATTTCGCGACCGAACGAGACCGGCATCACGAGCTTCTCGCGCGGCACCTCAGCCGCGTCGATCGCGGCGTCGAGCGACCGTATGCCTGGCTTGCTTCCCCGACCGAGCACGCAAAGACCAAGCCCGGCTCCAGCCAGCTACGGCGAAAAAGGCTTGGGCGGCAGGCCCCTTTCGCTGCTGTCGCCTCCGCGATCGTCGTCGTGGCCGCGGCAGTGTTGGGTATTCCGAGGTGGAGAGGTCGTACTGTCCCGAGCTCAGTTCCAGTCGCGATGGCTGTGGCGATTCCCTCAAGAAGGCAGCCTGCGCCGGCTGCGGAGGTCGAGGGTGACGAGGGCGCCCTGAATGCCGATGCCCCTAGATCGCTGCCTTCCGCACCGCCGGTCGACTTGCCGCGCGCAGCCGCCTTGAGACACGAGCACCGATCGCCCTCTGTGCGGTCGCGTCGGTCGCGGGCGCGCCATGAAGCGATCGCCAAGATCGAAATCGATTCTGCGCAGCCCGGCCGCATTGCCGTGCCGATCTATACCCAATGGCGCTGAAATCGTCCGCCATTGCGTGCGCCTGTTTGGGGGCGTCCATCCTCGCGGGTGGCATCGCCGCTGCGACCTCGACCGACCCTGCACAGCGGCTGTTCGCTCGTGGAGTCGAAAACGCTCGACAGGGCCACTGGGATGAGGCACGGGTGGCCTTCGAGGGCGCCTATGCGCTTTCGCCGCGACCGGTAATTCGCATCAACCTCGCTGGAGCGCAGGCGAGAACCGGATACTTGAAGGAGGCATCGGCAAACTACCGCGCGATCGCTTCGGACGCTTCTATAGAGACGGCGCCATTCCGCGACACTGCCGCCGCGGTCCTGGCCACCCTCGAGCCGCGCATTCCGCGCATACGCCTGGGCACGATGGGCTTGGGTGAAGCGGACGTGGTTAAAATCGACGGCGCCAGCGTGGCGACCGACGACGTGAGCGAACCTCAGCCGCTCGATCCCGGACCGCACACCGTCACGGTCTGGCGCGCCGACACCGAGCGCGCGCGTATCGACGTATCGCTGGCTGAAGGCGAAACCCATGACGTATCTTTGCCTTCGCCAGCCGTTTTGAAATTGGAGGCGCCGGCGCCGTCAGAGGTGAACGACCCGTTCACCCCAAACACCGAGAAGGCACCATCACCGGTTGTGGCGGGTACGCGACGGACTTGGTGGCGCTCGCCGTGGACTTGGACGGCGGTCGCGACCGTCGCCGGCGTGGTCACGGCCGGGCTCTTGGTAATGACCCACGAAGGTTCGGCACCCTTCTCCGGAAGCGTCTCTCCGGGAATCATCCACGTACAGTGACCACCATGACTCCAGCCGAGCTGTTCCTCTTTTTTAAAAGGTCAACGAATGCAATTTGTTGCCTCGCGGTATTCGGCACCATCGCAGTCGGTCTGGCGAGCTGCCGAAACGACAACGAGATGGTCTTGGTGGTCGATACCAACCTGACCGGCGTCGACATCGACGACATCGTCATCACCGTGAGCGGTTCGCAGACCCAAACGATCGACGTTCCGCTGACACAAGGTAGCTCGCCGACTTTCCCACTCACGCTCGGTCTCCTGCCGACAGACGGCGCGAGCCGGCTGACGGTATCCGCGATCGGTAAGCTTCAAGGAACGACGGTGGTTCAACAGGAAGCAGAGACGTCCTTCGTCGACGGCGGTGGCAAGATGCTGCGGCTGCTGCTCCTCGATTCGTGCGTTGGAGTCTCCTGCGTCTCCGACAACTCCGCGCCGGAGACCTGCAACGCTGGGACCTGCACTTCCGCCGTCGTGGCTGCCGCTTCGCTGGCTTCTTGGACCGGCGTGCCGCCACCACGGCCCGCACCAGCCGCCATCGACCCGATCCAAGGCCGCACGATCTGGTCGAACGGATGGCATTCGTGCGCGAACGAGGCCGGCGTCCTTTACTGCTGGGGCCAGAACGCGGACGGGGAGATCGGTGACGGATCGTTGCGGAACGCCAACGCGCGGCAGCCGGTGCTGGGAATTAACGATCCCGCGACGGTCGGACTCGGGCAGTTCGTGACCTGTATTTGTGATCACAGCGGCCAAGCCTGGTGCTGGGGCCGCAATGTCGAGGGCGAGCTCGGCACGGGCACGCCTTCCGCGACCTCGACTTCGCCGGTAAAGGTGCCTGGGATCAACGATTGCGCCCAGATCACCGGTGGCGCCAACCACACGTGCGTGCTGCACGCGGACGGGACCGTTTCATGCTGGGGCAGCAATGCCAGCGGCCAGCTCGGCCAACCGGCCGCCAGCGTGACATCGACTTGCCTCGAGAGCACGGGCACGAAGGTTCCTTGTCTGGGGTCGCCCGCGCTTGTGCCCGGCCTTTCGGGCGTGGTCGAGATCGCTGCGGGCGAGCAGTACACCTGTGCTCGCAAGAGCGACATGTCGATCTCATGTTGGGGCGACAACACATACGGGCAGCTCGGCGACGGAACGACGACCGGGCGCTCGACGCCCGCGCCGGTGAGCAGCATGGCAGACACCGTGGAGCTTGCCGCCGGACGGTTCTTTGCCTGTGCGCATCACCAAGGCGGCACCGTATCCTGCTGGGGCGCGGGACCGAGCGGCCAGCTCGGTAACGGCGGCACTGGCAATGCCACGGTTCCAGTCGACGTCGTGGGACTGTCCGACGTCGCCCTCCTCGGCCTCGGACGTGATCACGGCTGCGCGCTCTTGAACTCGGGCGTCGTCTGGTGTTGGGGCGGCAATACGTATGGGCAGCTCGGTAATGGAACGACAACAGGCTCGCTCGTTCCCGTCGAGGTCGTGGGCCTTACGCAGATCGGATCGATCGCCGTCGGATCTGTTCACTCATGCGCACGCTCGACGAGCGGTTCGGCATTTTGCTGGGGCGAGAATGTCGTCAACGAGTTGGGCGATGGGACCACCACTAACCGTTCACTTCCCGTGACCGTCGCAGGGTTCATGTAAGCGCCGGCACCATCCTGACGTGACGTTTACGGGCCAAAATTCCGACGGCGGAATCGGTGATGGTGCCACCACCAATGCCAGCGCTAGAAGGCCGGTGATGGGGATTCACATCCCGTTTCCGTCCGCCTTGAGACAGTTCGTGACCTGCATCTGTGACGCGTCCGGGAGCGGTTGGTGTGTGTGCGAAAGACTGACATGACAGTCGAGGTGCTGGGGCGAAATTTCATCGGGCGAGCTCGGCGATGGCACGACAGCGTCTCGCCCGACGCCCCGCCGTGGTGACCGGCCTCGCGGCCGATAAGCCGACGGATCACACGCATCCCTCGGTGACGCCCAGAACCGATACGGCTCACACGAACCCGTAGTCTATCCGCGTCTCGGTCAGTTCCAGCGGCAAGGATTTCTTACCCGCTCCGACGTCCGACCTTTCGGTTATCTCCTGCGACGACAATCGTGCCAAGGACCCACTTTTCTTGGACCATTGCCTATAGCGCCGTCACTGCATCGGTCACCACATCACAGTGATCGCAGCTCCGCTGGCCGCAGGGCTCGCTCAGTTCCTCCGAATCGAGAAAGGACGATCATCGCATGTCGTGTCTCAAAGCGGCCTTCGTCGCGCGGACGCTGCCTGGACTCAATTTGCTACCTGTTTGGATGGTCTGTGCGATGGCTGTCCAGGCCTGCACCGGAGTCATTGGCGCCGGCAAGGGACAAGCTACCGGGAGCGGCGGTAGCGGAGTAAACGCTGGAAACGGTACGGTGGCGGGCACGGGTGGCTCGGGCAGCGCGTCAGCCGACGTGGACGCAGGAGCCGCGGCCGGCGGCGCGGTAAATGCCGACGCTGGAGCCGGAACCACCGGCACGCCGCCTCCAGTCGGTACGCCGACCGTCGCGCGACTTAGCGAGCTGCAGTGGGCAAACAGTGTTCGCGACCTTCTTCAGCTAGCGAGTACGCAAATCCCGACGCTAGCCACTGCCGACGCGGTCGTCCGGCTCGATAATGAAGCGGACTCGCTATTCGTGAGCCAAGACCTGCATGACGACCTGCAAGCGGCAGCGGAGAATCTAGCCGCACAAATCGCCGGGAGCACGACCGCGCTCAACAAGCTCGTTCCAGCCAACGCGCCCACGGACACGACCGGCAAAGCGACGGCGTTCATTCAGTCGTTCGGGCGCCAGGTGTTTCGTCGACCGCTAACCTCGGATGAGGTGCAGACATATTTGACGCTGTTCAACCAGGGCCCCACTTTGACCACGGGCTACACGGCATTCGCGGCGGGCGTGCGGGTCACGCTCGAGGCGCTTCTGCAGTCACCTTACTTCCTCTATCGGACCGGCTTTGGTGGCGCCGCGACGAACGGTCGCTCGCGGCTGACCGACTACGAGATCGCGGCGAATCTCGCCTACGCGCTCACCAATACGATCCCCGACGCCGCGCTGTCGACCGCCGCCGACCAAGCTCAGCTCGAGACGACGGCGCAGATTTCCACGCAAGCCACGCGCCTCATCGGAATGGCCGCCGGCAAAGCCGCCGTCGATCGATTCTACTTCCAGTTCTTCGGGCTGGGTCAGTACGACACGCTCGAGAAAGATCCAACGGTGGCACCGCAATTCACGAGTGCAGTGGGACCCATGCTCGACTCCGAGTCCGCCCAGTTCCTGCAGTACGTCTTCAGTCAGAAAGGCACACTGCGAGATATCTTCACATCGCGCATCGGGTTCGTGAACAGCACCGTCGCCGGTCTGTATGGCCTCACGGGCACATTCTCTCCGACCACGTGGACCCAGGTGCAGTTCGACGCGACCCGTCCCGGCATTCTCACCCGACTCGGCTATCTAGCCTACTATGGTCACGACGGTACGACGCAGGATTCCATCCATCGCGGCGTCTACATCAACAATCGACTCTTGTGCAAACAAATGTCGCCTCCGCCCGGCGTCGTGCTGCCCGTGATTCCGCCCGCGGCTGGGACCGACGAAACCAATCGCGAAATCGTCACAAGCATCACCGGGCCGGGGACCTGCGGGGCGAGCTGCCACGGCGTATTCATCAATCCCGCCGGGTTCGCCTTCGAAAACTTCAATGGCCTCGGCGCGTACGAGACGACGGAAAATGGACTACCGGTCGACGCATCCGGCACCTACCCATTCACGGACGGTACGAAGAGCTATTTGAACGAGGTCGACTTCAGTACCGTCCTGTCCGCAAGCGAACAACTCCACACCTGCTATGCGACCGGTTGGGCCGCCGACGTCTATGCGAGGATTCCGCGTACTGACGACTTGACCGCCGCAGCCGCCGCCGCACAGAGCTCTTTGACGCACAATATTCCGAGCGCCGACCTGCTGTTGGCGCTCGTAACAAGTGACGCGTTCGTAACCCGCGTGGAGGCCCAGCAATGAGCGCGCACCCCTGGATAACGATCGGTCGCCGCACGTTTCTCATCGGCGCCGGCGCTACGCTCGGTCTACCGCTCCTCGAGGGGTTCCTTCCGAAGAACGTAAAGGCGGCGACGCCGCCATTCCTCGCCATCGTTTGCAGCGACAACGGCGTTGTGCAGGCGAAAACCGGCGAGGCGGAAACTTGGTGGCCTACCCAGCTCGGTCCGCTCACGCAAGCGCAGATGACTGCCGATATGGCTACCCGCTCCACGGGCGTGCTCAACTCGTATGCAAGTAAGCTGCTCATCGTTCGCGGCGTTGGACATAGCCTTACCGCTACCGGTTGTAATCACGCGTCGGCCTGCTCTCAGATCTTGACCGGCACTGCCAAGATCAACGGCACAGGCAGCCAAGCGCAATCGTCGAGCGCGTCGGTGGACACCGTGATCGCCCAGGCCGTCAATCCGCCTGGTGTCGATCCTTTGTTCTTGCACGCGGGAATGTATCAGGCGGGCGGGTCGGGCTTCAACATTCCTTCATACATCTCGTACATTGGTAGCAGCCAGCAGCGTGCTGGCATCGACTCGCCGCTCAAGGCGTACCAGCGCATGATTGGTTCGCTCGGCACGACCACCACTGCCGGCTCTGACCCGAATCTCAATCTGCGGCGCAAGAGTGTGAACGATGTCTTGCGAGCACAGATCAACACATTGCTTGCCCGACCCGAGCTGACATCAGACGACACGCAACGCCTCCAACAGCATCTCGCGACGATTCGCGATGTAGAGATCGCGATCAGTAACGTCACAATGCCCGCAGACAAGATCACGCAGATGACTACGGTTGACGCTGCCCCATATGCAAACGCCAACCACGAAACGATCCAGACCCTGCACATGGACTTGATGGTGTTTGCCATAAACTCGGGCTATACGCGGGTCGCCGTGCTCCAAGTGGGCGATCGCGAGGACGACCATGTCTACACCATCAACGGCACGAACGTACAATTTCACACGGCATCACACCGCACGCTGCCCAATTCGTACCAATTGTGTCAGCAGATCGATCGCATTCAGCTCACACACTTCCAGTACTTGCTGGATCAGCTGTCGGCCATCTCGACACCGACCGGACCGCTGCTCGATCAGGGAGTGGCCGTCAACACGAATCAGTTGTCGACCGGCCCGGACCATGGATTTAGACCACTGCCTTTCCTGATGGCCGGAACAGCCGGTGGCTTTCTGAAGAAAGGTCAATACATCGACGCCGGAAATGCCTCGACCGCCCAAATGCTCAATACTTTGGCCAAGGCGGTGGGCGTCACGACGAGCATGGGTGGTCAAATGGGCCTCATCAGCCAGATGTTGGCGTAGGTATGGTTGGTGCCGCGAGAAGCGTGTCCATCGCCGCCATACTACTCGGCAGTTGCGCGGCCAGGATCCCGGCTGACGGTCGGCAAGGCGTTGGCGGTGCCGGCGGTCAGATGGGTATCGGTGGAACGAATGGCGGGGCAGGCAGCATAGGTGGAATCGGCAATGAGGCGGGGACGGGCTTGGGCGGCGAGCCGGGCTTTGGGGGAGACGCGTTGCGTTTGGA
>DASRLC010000579.1:0-12887 GCA_035648655.1 Polyangia bacterium | reverse complement strand
GTGTTCATCGTGGTGATCGTGGCCGCGATCATCTTGCTGGCCTCGAGGAACGGAGGCTCGGGGCCGTCGGCGGGCCATGCGGCCGGCGGTCGATCCTTCGCGCGGGCGCCGTCGGCCGGCGCCGCGTCGGGCGGTTTTCGGGCGGCGCCGTCGGCGTCCCGCGCGGCCTCGGCGCCGGCGCCCGGCTGGCACGGCGGCGGCACCGTCCCGGCCGTTCCGCGGGGCGCGCCGGTGTACCGCGGCGGTGGTGGACCCGGAATCGGGGTCGCGGTGATCGTACCGCTCGACGAGCCGGTCGCCACCCACGACGGCAGCGTCGGCTACGACGATCCGATCTTCGCCGGCGACGAGCTGTATGTCTCGATGACGTTGCTCTCGACCTACGACGGCCGGGTCCTGTGGCATTTCCGCGACCACCTCGACCTGTCCGCCGATCACCCGGCCGACGTCGATCGGATGGCGCATGTATTTCTCGACGGCCTGCCCCCGGCCTTGCCGCCGCCGCCCCGCTGACGGCGGGCGGTGGCATAATCGATCGGCCGCGCTCTGTTTCGCGCCGGAGGTCACCATGCGTATGCTCGCCGCCCTCATCCTCTCGACGTTCGTCGCCGGTTGTTCAAGCGGGACCTCCCAAGGTGACGGCGCCGGCGGCGCGTCGGGCCAAGCGGGGGCTGGCGGCGCGGGCCAAACCGGCACGGGCGGACAAACGGGTGCCGCGGGTCAATCCGGGACGGCCGGTCAAACGGGTGCCGCGGGTCAGACCGGGACGGCCGGTCAATCCGGCGGCGCGGGTCAGACCGGGACGGCCGGGCGAGCCGGCGGCGCGGGCCAGACCGGGACGGGCGGACAAACGGGTGCCGCGGGTCAACCCGGGACGGGCGGTCAATCCGGCGGCACCGCGGGCCAGACCGGAGCGGGTGGCACCAACCCGCTCAGTCAGGATGTCATCAACGCGTTCGTGGCGGCGCACAATGCCGCTCGCAGCGGGCCGCTCACCCCCACGCCCAATCCGGCGCTGCCGCCGGTCAGCTGGGATCCGATTCTGGCCAACTCGGCCTACAACTATACCGCGCTTTGCCAGGGAGCGAACGGTCTGCTCTCCCACAATGCCAACCGGTCGACCGACTATCAGGCGCTGGGCGGCAGCGGCTACGTGGGCGAGAACATCTACGCCACCACCGCCAACACGGTCGCCCCAGCCGACGCGGTGAACGACTGGATGACCGAAGCGCCGCAGTTCAACTATGCGACCGACGATATCGGCGACGGCGGCCACTACACGCAGGTGGTCTGGCGGGCCAGCATCCGCATCGGCTGCGCCATCGTGAACTGCCCGAACCTCACCTACCACGACACTGTCCTTTGCGATTACTCCCCGGGCGGGAACATCACCGGCCAAGAACCGTATTGAGCGCCATTTTAGTCTTCCTGAAGCGCCGAGCGCGCGCGGGGCGATGAGCACCCCCGGTGCCGGAGGCGTTTCGGCGCCGGTCGCCCGCGTCCGCCAGCCGCGCGGTCTCTACCTACTGTTCACGGTGGAGATGTGGGAGCGCTTCTCGTTTTACGGGATGCGCGCCATCTTCGTGCTGTTCGTGGCCGACAGCGCGCGCGGCGGCCTCGGCTGGTCCAAGGCGGCCGCCAGCCAGCTCTTCGGCCTGTACGGGTTCGTGGCCTACTCGTTGCCGATCCTGGGCGGCTACCTGGCCGATCGGTTCATTGGGACGCACCGGTCGATGGTCATCGGCGCGGTGATTCTGGCGCTCGGGCATTTCTGCATGGCGCTGCCGAGCACGCCGACGTTCTTTCTGGGCGCCTCGCTGGTGGTGATCGGGACCGGCTTCTTCAAGGTCAACGCCTCGACCATGGTCGGGCAGCTCTACGGGCCGAACGACGCGCGCCGCGACGGCGGCTTCACGATTTTCTACATGGGCGTCAACGTCGGCGCGACGCTGGGGCAGGTGGTGTGCGGCTATTTTGGCGAGAGCGCGCGCTGGGGCTGGCACTACGGGTTCGGCGCGGCGGGCGTCGGCATGTTGCTGGGGCTCGGGGTTTACCTGCGCCTGCGGCCCAAGTACCTGCGCGGGATCGGCGAGCCGCCCCGCCGAGCACCCAAAGGCGTCACGGCCTCCACCGCGAAAGCGGCGCCGCCGGCCGAGCCGCTCACGCGCGACGAGCGCGATCGGGTGGTCGCGCTGCTCATCGTGATTGCTTGCACCATCCCGTTCTGGATGGCGTTCGAGCAGGCCGGCTCGTCGATGAACTTCTTCGCCGACGAATGCACCAACCGGATGGTCCTGGGTTTTCGGATCCCGGCCTCCTGGTTCCAGTCGATCAATTCGACGGTGCTGATCGTTTCGGCGCCGCTCTTTGCCGCGCTGTGGACCGCGCTCGGGCGCCGCGACCGCGAGCCCAGCACGCCGATCAAGATGGCGATCGCTCTGGTGCTGGTGGGGATCGGCTTCATCTTCATGGTGGTCGGCGCGCGGCGCAGCGACGGCGGCGCGCTGGTGAGCCCGTTCTGGCTGGTCGCCGCCTACAGCTTCCACACCTTCGGCGAGCTGTGCCTGTCGCCCATCGGCCTGTCCTTCGTCACCAAGCTGGCGCCGCTCAAATACGCGTCGCTGTTGATGGGGGTCTGGTTCGGGGGGACCGCCATCTCGGAGCTGCTGGCGGGGCAGGCGGCGGCGCTCACCGATCGGGTCGCCAAGGGCGAGCTCTTTCACCTGCTGGGCGGTCAGGCCGACTTCTTCCTCATCTTCGTGATCTCGTCGTTCGCGACGGCGGTGGTGCTGGCGGCGCTGGCCCCCTGGCTGCGGCGGCGGGTACATGGGCTGGACGCCTGAGGCCGAGGCCGGTCGGGATGTCGCCCCCGCTCGCCGTCGGCGACGAACCGTCGGCGCGCTCATCTGGTTGCTGTCTTTGCTAGTCTCGGGGACCGTGAGCGCGCAGGCCGCCCCCGACCCTTTTGCATGGCTCGAGGACGGCGACGCGCCGCAGGTGCAGAAGTGGACCGAGGCGCAGAACGCCGCCACGCGCCGTTTTCTGGACGCCGTGCCGGGCCGGGCCGCGCTGGAGCGTCGCTTTCGGGAGCTCTACGAGATCGGCGCGCTCGGCCTGCCGGTCTCGCGCCCGCACGGTGCGCTCCGCCGATATTTTTACACCCGGCGCGACGGCCAACAGAACCAGCCGGTGCTCTACTTGCGCGAAGAACACCCGGCGCCCAGCGATGGACGGGCCGCCGATCGGCTGTCCAAGGCGGGTCGCGGCATTGGACAACACGACCGTCCGGAGCGCGCGCTCATCGACGTCAACCAAGAGCGCGCCGACGGCACCCGCGCACTCGATTGGTGGTTTCCGTCGGACGACGGGGCGCTCATCGCCTACGGCGTCTCCGACAACGGCGATGAGGAGTCGGTCCTGCGCGTACGGGACGTCGCGAGCGGCCGCGATACCGGCGACGAAATTCCGCGCACGCGCGCCTGCTCGCTGGCCTGGACCCCGGATGGGCGCGGCTTTTATTACACGCGCTATCCGACGCCCGGTCAGGTGCCTCGCGGCGAAGAGGCCTACCACCGGGCGGTCTTTCATCACCGCCTGGGCGAGCCGCCGGCGCACGATCGCCCGATCTTCGGGGCCGGGCGCGACCGCGCGGATTGGCCGAACGTCGATCTGTCGCCCGACGGGCGCTGGCTGGTGATCACCGTCGACCAGGGGTGGTCGAAAAGCGAGGTGTACCTGCTCGACCTGCATCTGCCCGGCAGCCCGCCGGTGACGGTGGTGTCGGGCGAGACCGCCAAGTTCCAGGTCGTCGAGGCGCTCGACGATCGGATCTACCTGGTGACGACCAGCGGCGCGCCGCGTGGGCAGTTGCTGGCCGTCGATCCCCGCCAGCCGGCGCGCGGGCATTGGCGAACGGTGATCGGCGAAACCGATGACGTGCTAGAGAGCGCGATCTACGTCGGCGGCCGCCTCGCGGTGTCCTACCTGCACGACGCCGCCGCTCGCCTGCGCCTCTACGATCCGGACGGTTCGCCCAGGGGTGAGGTGGCGCTATCGGGCCTGGGCGCCATCCGGGGTTTGAGCGGCGCGCGCGACGCGACCGAGCTCTTCTTCGGGTTCACGGATTTCTTTTCCCCGACCACCGTCTTTCGCGTCGCCGCGGGGCCGAAGCCCGAGGCGCGCGTCTGGCGTCGCCTTTCGGCGCCCGTCGATCCGGCCGCCTTCCAGGTCGAGCGCGTGATGGTCACCTCGCGCGACGGCACGCGCCTACCGCTATTTCTCGCGCACCGCAAAGGCGCCCCGCGCGACGGGAGCCGGCCTGCGCTGCTGACCGGGTACGGCGGTTTCGACGTCAACATGCTGCCCGGCTGGACTCCGGCGGCGATCCCCCTCCTCGAGAGCGGCGGCACTTTTGCGCTGGCGGTCCTGCGCGGTGGCGGCGAGTACGGCGAGGCCTGGCATCGGGCGGGCATGCTGGCCAACAAGCAGAACGTCTTCGACGATTTCATCGCGGCCGCGAGCTGGCTGGTCGAGCAGCGGGTGACCAGCCCCGAGCGGTTGGCAATCGCGGGCGGCTCGAACGGCGGCCTGCTGGTCGGCGCGGCGCTCACCCAGCGGCCCGACCTGTTTCGCGCGGTGGTCTGCGCCGTGCCGCTGCTGGACATGCTCCGCTACCACCTGTTTCGTATCGCCGCGCTCTGGATTCCCGAGTACGGCTCGCCCGACGATCCCGAGGCGCGCCGCTGGCTGGCGGCCTACTCGCCCTATGCGCACGTTCGGGACGGCGTGAGATATCCCGCCGTTTATTTCCACACCGCCGCCTCCGATTCGCGCGTCGATCCCATGCACGCCCGCAAGATGACGGCCCGGTTGCAGGCCGCGACCGCCGGGGCGATCCACGGCGCGGTCTCCGGAGCGGTTCACGCCGCGCCCGACGCCGGCGCGCGCGACACCACCCGTCCGATCCGTCCGATCCTGCTGCAGGTCGAGAGCCACGCCGGCCACGGCGCCGGCAAGCCCCTCGCATCGGCCAGCTGGTCGACGAGTGGAGCTTTTTGTTCTCCCAGCTCGGTGTCGCCTACGATGGGTCCCGATGAAGAAGACCAAGGTCATCATCCTGTTCGGCGGCCGCTCGGCGGAGCACGAGATCTCGCTGCTGTCGGCGCGCAACGTGCTGGCCGCGCTCGATCGCGAGCGCTTCGAGCCGGCTCTGATCGGCATCGATCGCGCCGGCCGCTGGCACCGCGAATCCGAGCGGACGCTGGCCGCCGCCACCGGCGATCCGCGCGCGCTGGCGCTGGACGGCGCGGCGCCGCTGGTCGGCATCGAAGAGGGTCTGGCGTCGCCGTCGCCGTCGGCCACGCCCGGCGGCGACGATACGGTGGTGTTCCCCGTTCTGCACGGCACTTTCGGCGAGGACGGGACGGTGCAGGGGCTGCTCGAGCTGGGCGACGTGGCCTACGTCGGTGCTGGCGTGCTTGGTTCGGCGGTGGGCATGGACAAGGATGTCGCCAAGCGCCTCCTGCGCGACGCCGGAATCCCGGTCGTGGAGTTCGCGGTCGTGAACGCTTCGGTGTTTGCGCGCGATCCTCCGGGCGCGCTGGCCGTGGCGCCGGCGCTGGGCTATCCGCTGTTCGTCAAACCGGTCAATGCCGGCTCGTCGGTGGGGGTGTCGCGGGTCTCTTCACCGGCCGGTCTCGAACCGGCCGTGCGGGCGGCCTTCGCCTTCGATCGCAAGGTGTTGCTCGAGCGCGCCGTCGATGCGCGCGAGATCGAGTGCGCGGTGTTGGGCAACGACGATCCGGTCGCCTCGATCCCGGGCGAGATCCTGGTCCACCACCGCGACGGGTTCTATTCGTACGACGCGAAGTACATCGATCCGAAAGGCGCCAGCTGGAAGATCCCCGCCGACATTCCCCCGGCGACCGCGGCGCGCGTTCAGGCGCTGGCGGTGGCGACTTTTCAAACGCTCGAGCTGGCCGGCATGGCCCGTGTCGATTTTTTCATGGAACGCGGCGGCGGTGCCCTTTACGTCAACGAGGTGAACACCCTTCCCGGATTCACGGCCATTTCGATGTACCCCAAGATGTGGGAGTGGAGCGGCATGTCACAAAAGGCCTTGGTTTCCAGGCTGATCGAGCTGGCCCTCGAGCGACGGGACGCCCGCCGCGCCCTTAGAACCGGGGTCGGTGATCGCGCTCCCGGATAACCCGTCCATTCGAATTCGCATTTTCCGTGTATCCGAAGGGGCGCCGACTCGTACATAGGGTTGTGAATCGAGAAACTGGTGCAACGAAAAGAAGCGTGGGACGTCCGTCAAAAGCACAGCCGTTTCGGGCATTTGTCGTAGATCTGCTGCTCAGGCAGCCGGGTCTGCGGTCGCTCGAGATCGTGCGCCGGGCCCGGCAGGCCGGCTACGAGGGGGGCAAAAGCGCGCTCTATTCCCTGATCGCCAGCGTGCGTCCACGGCGCAGCCGGCCGCTCAGCGATCACGACAAGGTTCCGGGCGAGATCGCGCGGCACGGCTTTGGCCAGATCGATCTGCAGTTCCGCGACGGCGGCCAGCACACCCTGACGTTCTTCGTCTCGCGGCTCGAATATTCGCGCTTTACGATCGCGTCGTTCGTTCCCGACCAGAGCGTCGAGACCTGCGTGCGGACGCTCATCGCCCATTATCGGGCCATGGGGGGCGTGCCCCTGCTGGCGGCGTTCGACCGCGGGCGCCCGATCGGCGTGGGCGCGGATCGCGAGGGACGCATCAGCGAGTGGGATCCGGCCTTCGCCTATGCGGCGCTGCAGATCGGCCTCGGCGTCGAGGTGCGGGCCCGCCGCGGCGCGGATCGCGGCCCCGGGACCAATCTCGGGAACTGGTTGAAGCTGTCGTTCTTCAAGGGGCTCACGTTCATCGACGAGGCGGACGCCGCCCGCCAGCTGGCCGACTGGCTGCGCGACGAAAACAACCAGCCCCAGACCGAGGCCGGCGGGAAGACCTCGGCGCTGCTGCTGACCGAGGAACGCCAGCGGCTGCGGCCGCTGCGGATCGAACCGCGCGACTTCGCGCTGCGCTTTCCGGTGCTGGTTGGACCGCGCGCGCTGGTGGTCCACGACGGCCAGTCCTATGCGATGCCCCCGGATTCGGTGGGCCTGGTCGGCTCGCTGCATCTTTATCCCGATCGGATCGCGATCGTGGCTGGGCGTTACGAAGCGGCGCACCCCCGGCGTCGGCCGCTGGAGGGCTTGGCCCCGACGATCGTCGCGGCCTCGTCCGGGTGGGCGCCCAGCCCGGCGGTGCCCCTGGCCGCTCGAGCCGGCTAGGCCTCGGCGGGTCGAGCCTGCCCGCGGCCGATGCCGTAATACGTAAAGCCGGCGGCGCGCAGCTCGGCCGGGCTCCAGACGTTGCGGCCGTCGAACACCACCGGCTGCCGCATGGCCGTCTTGAGGCGTTCGAACGACGGACGGCGGAACTCGTGCCATTCCGTGACCAGCACCAGTGCGTCGGCGCCCTCCACGCAGGCGTAGTGCGATTCGTCGTACTTGATTCGGTCACCGAGCTGTTTGCGCACCGCTTCGATGGCCACCGGATCGGAGGCGGTCACGGTGGCGCCGGCCGCCAGCAACTTGTCGATCAGCACCAGCGCGGGTGCCTCGCGGATGTCGTCGGTTCCCGGCTTGAACGCCAGGCCCCAGATGGCGATCCGTTTGCCGGTCAGATTGCCGGCGAAGTGGGCCACGATCTTCTCGCCCAGGCGCTGCTTTTGCCGCTCATTGACGGCGACGACCGCATCGAGCACCTCCAGCTCGTAGCCGACCTCGCGCCCGGTGCTGATGGCGGCGCGTAGGTCCTTGGGAAAGCAGCTTCCGCCGAACCCCGGGCCGGCGAAGAGGAACTTCGGCCCGATCCGGGCGTCCGATCCCATGCCTTTGCGGACCAGCTCGATGTCCGCGCCCAGCAGCTCGCAGAGGTTGGCCAGGTCATTCATGAACGAGATGCGCGTGGCCAGCATCGAGTTGGCGGCGTATTTGGTCAGCTCGGCCGACCGCCGATCCATGACCAACATCCGATCGGTCGTGCGGGTGAAGGGGGCATAGAGCGCACGGAGGGTCTCGATGGCGCGCTTGTTCTCGGTTCCGACCACCACCCGGTCCGGCTTCATGAAGTCGCTTACCGCGTCCCCCTCCTTCAAGAACTCCGGGTTGGAGGTGACCGCGAACTCGTGCTTGGCCACCTTCTTGATGATGGCTTCGATCTTGTCGCCGGTGCCGACCGGGACGGTCGACTTGGTGACCACCACCGCCCAGCCGGTGAGCGCGCTTCCCACCTGCTCCGCCGCCTTGAGGATGAAGGAGAGATCGGCCGAGCCGTCCGGGCCGGGCGGCGTGCCGACGGCGAGCAGGATCACCTCGGCGCCCGCAACCCCGCGGGGGATGTCGGTGGTGAAGCTGAGGCGCCCCTCGCTCACGTTGAGCATCACCAGCTTGTCGAGCCCCGGCTCGTAGATCGGCATCACGCCGTTCTCGAGCCCGTCGATTTTGGCGGCGTCCACGTCGCAGCACACCACGTCGTTCCCCATGTCCGCGAAACCCGCCCCCGCCACGAGGCCCACGTACCCGGTGCCTATCACGCAAATCTTCATCCCGATCGCATACCATGATCGCCAAAATCCATGAACGTCATGCTGCTTGCCGCCGGCCGTTCGACCCGTCTTGGAGCGCTCGGTTTGACGCTGCCCAAGCCGCTGGTCCCCGTCTGCGGCCATCCGGCCATCCATTTCGGCCTCCACGCGGCGGCGCGCGCCGGGGCCACCCGCGTCGTCGTCAATGTGTTCCACCGCGGCGACCTGCTGCGCGCGGCGCTCGGCGATGGGCGCGCGCTCGGGCTGCGGATCGACTACTCGGTCGAAGACGAGCTGCTGGGGACGGGCGGCGGGCTGGCGCGGGCGCGCGCGCTATTCGGACCGGGACCGGTACTGGCCATGAACGCCAAGGTGGTCGCCGATCTGGATCTGCCGGCGCTGCTCGCGGTCCACGGCGACGTCGCCGCGGCGACCATGCTCCTGCGCGACGATCCCGATCCCGAGCGCTGGGGCGCCGTCGGTGTCGACGCGACCGGGCGGGTGGTCCGCATCCTCGACGCGCACTCGCCGCGGGCGCCGGTGGGGCTGGTGACGTTGCGAATGTTCACGGGCATCCACTTGCTGGCGCCGGCGCTGCTCGATCGCTTGCAGCCGGTCTTCTGCGACGTCATCCGCGACGCCTACGTCCCGGCGTTGCTGGCCGGCGAAACCATCCGCGCCGTGACCCTCGCCGGTTACTTCGCCGAGCATTCGACGCCCGCCCGCTACCTCGAAGGCAACCTGGCGCTCCTACGCGATCCGGGGCTCGTCCGCGACCCGCCGGGCCCACTGGTCGGGGTCGACCCCGGCGCGCGGATCGCGGCCTCCGCCCGGATCGTGGCGCCCGTTCGCATCGAGGCCGGCGCCGTGATCGAAGCCGAGGCCCAGGTTGGGCCGGAGGTGGCGGTGGGGCCCGCCGCCCGCGTCGGCGTGGGTGCGCGGGTCGAGCGATCCGTGATCTGGCGAGACGCCACCGTCGCCGCGGGCACGGCGCTGGTCAACGCGATCGCGACGCCGGCCGAGATCATCGAGGTCTGGTGAATCGATGGGTCGGGGTGAAAGCGCCCCAGATCAGGCCTGCTCGACTCGGATCGCGACGACCGTGATGTTGTCGAGGCCGCCGTTCTTGTTGGCGGCGGCGATCATCTTCTCGCAAAGGGCGTCGAGATCTTCTTCGCTCTCGATCATCGACGAGATGTCGTCGTCCTTGATCATGCCGGAGAGGCCGTCCGAGCAGAGCAGGTAGACATCGCCCAGCGCGGGCGCGTCGACCAGCACGTCGACCTGCACGGTGTCCTTCATCCCCAAAGCCCGGACGATCACGTTCTTGTGCGGGAACGACGCGATCTCGTCGGCCGAGAGGTTCTTCATCTTGATGTAGTCGTTGAGCAGCGAGTGGTCCTCGGTCATTTGCTTGAGGACACCGTCGCGTCGGCGGTAGAGGCGGCTGTCGCCGACGTGCCCGATCACCAGTGCCCGGTCGACGAACAGCGTCGAGACGACGGTGGTCCCCATGCCGTGGCAGCGCGGATCCTTCTGCGCCTGCTCGTGGATCTTCAGGTTGGCCAGCTTGATGGCGGTGACCATCCGGTTGGTGTCGTAGCGGTTGCCATGATCCATCTTGAAGGGCCAGGTGATCTGCTGATCCTCCTGGGTCGCCTTGAAGAAGCCGACGATGGTCTCGACCGCCATCCGGCTGGCCACCTCGCCCGAGGCGTGTCCGCCCATGCCGTCGGCCACGATCGCCAACCGTTCGGTCTCGGGCAGATAGAACGAATCCTCGTTGTGGGCGCGTTTCATCCCCACGTTCGAGTCGCCCGCGAAACGTACCCTCATCCCGTCCAGCGGAAACGACGAGCTCATCGGAGTGGCTCCATCGTATCCCTCCGCGGCGCGACGATCAACGCGGAGACTGGCTTCAAGAAGCTGATGGCCGGGCCCACCGAGATCGAGAGCGGCCCCTCGCCGCGGTACAGATCGCCATCGATCGTGTAGGCCATGCTGGCCGCCTGGGGGACCACCTCCAGCGCGGAGGCGACGCCGCTATAGGCGCGTTTGGCCGCGATGCCGCGGCCGGTGTGGACCGACCAGAAGTCCGGAATCAGCGACAGCGGCGCCCCGTGGATCGCCAGCACGCCGAAGCGCTCCGGGTCGTCGTCGGCCCGGTGATTGAGCTTGAAGCCCAGGCCGACCTCGCGCACCGTCGCCGCCCCGATCCCGACGAAGGTGGTGCGATCGAGCAATTGGCCATCGATCCGGATGGTCCCCTCGAACCGCTTGAACAGGCGGCGCACGAAGGGCCCGCCGATCAGCGCGGAGCCGAGGCCGCGCAGCAGCAGCCAGCCGGCGCGCGCCGGGCCGTAGCGGCCGGTCCCATAATATTCGGTGAGGAAGTTGGCCATCAGGCCGTTGCCGAAGATGAAGCCCAGCGTGTCGCCGATGCGCAGGCAGCGCCGGCGGAGCGAGTCGAGCGAGCGGCCGGCGCGGACGGCCTCCACCAGCGAGCCGAGGAAGGTCATTGGTCGCTCGCGGATGCCCAGCGAAGTGGCGACCACGTTCATCGTGCCGCCGCAGAGCACCGCCAACGGCGGAATCGGCTGGTCGCCGAAGGCGCGGCCGAGCGCGCTGACGGCCCGGTGCAAGGTGCCGTCGCCCCCGTGAACCGCGATCACGGCCGGAGGGTTGGCACGCAGCTCGGCCGCCGCCGCGTCCAGCTCTTCGAGCGTCTTGGGCGCCAGCACCCGCCCTTCGGCGCCCACGAGCGCCTGAAACTCCGCGGCAATGCGCGGGTTGCGGCGGTTGGCGCGCGAGCGCGGGTTGACCAGGACGGCGATGGGGGTCAGTCGCTACCGCCCGCGTCGTCGCTGGGTGCGTCGTCGGTCTCCTCGGACGCGCTGTCCTCGCCCAACTCCGCCGTCACGTTCGCGATCTTCGGGTACCAATTCTCGAACACCTCGACGATCTGACGCGCCTGCTTCTCGTTCGAGATGTTGAACGACGACTGCTTCCGGTAGGTCCCCTTCGACTTCTTGAAGCGGACGATGGCCATCTTGGGCGGGCGAAACTTCCCCTTGGCCCGGTCGAGCTCCTGGAAGAGGAACATCACGGTGGCCCAGCTCCCCTTGGTCAGCACGACCTTGTCGATCTGCTTACGGACCAGCGTCCCTTCGTCCTCGTAGTCGTAGGTCAGCTCTTCCAGGGTCTCGGCCATCGCTGGGATCCTCTTTCTGGCTCGCGGCGGTCAGGAGACGCGGGCGTGGATCGCCGCGCGGTCGTCGGTGGATAGGTCGAGAAACTCGAGACCCATCCCTGGAAACTTGTCCTTGTGGACCCCGCGCGCGACGCGCACGACCCGGCTCTGGGCGCGAATGCGGCGCCCGCCCGGCAGATCGAATTCGATGAGCAGCACCTCGCCCACCTCGAACAAGACGTCGGCGCGCAGAAACGTCCCGCCGCAGGAGACGTCGGTCGACGAAAATCGGATCGGCTTGCGCACCTTGCGGGCCGCGTCGGTGACCAGCACCGAGACCTCCAGGCCGACGCGCCGGAACTTGCGCGTGTCGCGGCCGGCGGGTCCGCGGCTCATGGCCGCAACTCCAGCGCCAGGGCCGAACGCACCTCCACCGAGACGCGCGCGCCACCGGGGGCCAGCGGCTCGCGGATCTGAACTCGTCGGGCCACCTCGACGGAGGTCGCCACGCCGCCCGGCGCGCCCGACCGCGTGTGCAGCAGGTGGGCGAGCAGCGCGCGCGGAACGACCACGATCGCCTCGGTCGAGGCGTTGCTGGGGACCGCGCAGGTAACGGCCACGGTCGCGCCGAACGGGCGCAGCTCGACGATCGCGCCGGCGGCGCCGCTCAGCGTGAGCGTCAGGCCGCCGCTGGTCTCGACCCGCGCGCCCGCCGTCGGCGCGATCCCGTTGACGGCGGCGAGGCGCGGCAGGGCGGGTACCGTGAACTCGGCGATCGGCAGCTCGGCGTCGGCGCTGTAAAGGCTCATGTGCTCGGGCAACCCGCCGAGCGACTGCGGGCCGGCCTCGGCCACCACGCCGCCCACCACGCCCGCCACGTCCGGGAAGACCCGCGGGAACGGGCGCATCAGCGGATCGGCGGGGCCGAAGCCGACGCCCACACCGCTCAGCTCTTCGAGGTCGATCGAGCTGCCGCGCGCCACCAGCGCGCTGGTCGCCTCGTCGACGTCGCGGAGCACGCAACCCTGATCGGGCGCTGCGGCCGAGAGGGGATCCACCAGGCCGAGGACGTCTTCCCCCTCGGG
>DASRLC010000578.1:0-5833 GCA_035648655.1 Polyangia bacterium | reverse complement strand
CTGCTGGCGGCCTTGGCCGAAAAACTTCCGACCGTCAGCGCGCCCGCCACCACAGCCAATGCGGCGATCTGCGCGGCCACATCCGCGGTGGCGACGACCACCGAGAAGGCCTGCGCGAAGAGACCCACGTAGGCCAACGAGGTCAAGAGCGCGGCCACCGCGACCACCAGCGGCTGGCGGCGGCGGCCCCGCGCCCGCAGGCCGTTGCGCAAAGAGCGCAGCCGGGCGCGCACGAAGAGCCCCGCCAGCTCGCCCGCCCCGATCGACGCGCTCACCGCGTGCCGTCAGATCGTGTGGCGGGCGCGGGAACCTCTGGGGGTCCCGAACCCGTGTCGGTGACCCTGAGGAAGAGATCTTCCAGCGTCGTCTCGGGCGTGGCCGCGAAGCGGACCCGCAGCTCGCCCGGCGTGCCGACTGCCTGCAAGCGACCGCCGCGGATGATCGCGACGCGGTGGCAGAGCCGCTCGGCGGCGTCGAGGAGGTGCGTGGAGAGAAAGATCGTGCGTCCGCCGGCGGCGTACTCGGCGATTGCCGCGCGCATCTGCCGAGCACCGGCGGGATCGAGGCCGTTGGTCGGCTCGTCGAGGATCAGCACGCGCGGCCCGTGGATCAGCGCCAGCGCGAGGGCCAGCCGCTTCTTCATGCCGAGCGAGTAGGTCACCGTGTAACCGTGGGCGGCGGGACCGAGGCCGAGACGCTCGATGAGATCGCCGGCCCGACGGCGGGCCTCGGTCGCGGAGAACCCGTGCAGACCACCGACCAGCTCCAGCGTCTCGAGGCCGGTCAGATAGGGATAGAGAAACGGCTCGTCGGGCAGGTAGCCGACGTCGCGCTTGAGGGCGACCGCATCGCGGTGACAATCGCGGCCGAGGATGGCGGCGCTGCCCGCGCTCGGCCGCAATAGACCCATGAGCAGGCGGATGGTGGTGGTCTTGCCCGAGCCGTTCGGACCCAGGAATCCCATCACCTCGCCGGCCTCCACCCGCAGATCGAGGTCGGCCACGGCGGCCGTGTCGCCGAACCGCTTGCCGAGCCCGGCGGTCGCGATCACGGCGGAGCGACGGCGGCCGCTGCGATGGCGGGCGCCGGCGGCGACGCCATCGCCAGGCCCACCGCGGCGGCGTCGAGCGGGTCGGTCCGGCGCTCGGCCCACAGCGCCCGCCTCGCCAGGTCGGTCCGGGCGGCGATCTCGGGACCAAACATCCCGCCGATCACCTCGATGGGACGCGCGCTCCCCTCGGCGCTCACCGCGACCGAAAAGACGATGAGGGCGCCCCCGTCCCAGCCCAACCGGCGGCGCAGATCGGCGCCGGCACGTTCGTCGAGAGCCGCGAAGGAGCGCAACGTCTTACGCACATCGACCGTGCGCGCGATCTTCTTGTCCGACTCGCGGCGCATCGACACCGGATCGGCGCCCGCGAAACGCTGCAGGCCGATCTGCGGATCGACGTCCGGCGGAAGCTGCGCGAGGTACTCGGCCTCCGCGATCACCCGACCCAGGTTGCGATCGTTTTCGCCCACCCGCGTGGCGGCCAAGATGTCGATCCCCTCCAACGTGACGCCCGAGAGTCGCCGGATCAGATCCGCCGGGGCCAGATCGTCGACCAACTTGACGTCGAGGATCTCACCCAGCGACGGAATCCCCAGCCCCAAGGCCGGCCCGAAGGAGAGATCGGGCTTGGGATGAAAACCGGACGAGTAGTACATCTCGAGCCCGGCGCGCCGGAAGATCCGCGGCAGGTGGCGCACCAGATCGAGGTGCCCGAGGTAAGCCACCCGACCGAGCTTGGTGTAACGCACGCGATAGCGGTGTGGCGTCCCCTGCGCCGCCCGCACCGGCGGACGGGTTGGATTTCGCACCGAGGGCGCCGCGGCTTCCACCAGCGGGGACGGCGCGGACTGTCCCGGCCCCCAGGCGTTCATGCGGCGCAGGAAGAACAGCCGCTCGCCTTTCATGGCGTCGAGATCGCACGCCACGCCGCAGTCGTAGCAGATGAGCTTGTCCTTGGCGCCCGCGTCGGCGGCCGCGACGCTGTTCGGGTGCAGCAGCTTCTTGAACGGCTTGCCGCACGGCGGAGAGAGCCGATCTTTGAGCGCCTTGCGGTACTCCTTGGCCAGGAAGCCGTCCTCGAGGCCGATGTCGATGTGGCTCCAGGGCAGCCGCGCCGTGACCGGCAAGGTGCCGAGCGCCAGCGACGGATCGAAGCCGATCTCGGCCGAGATCTCGCCGATGGCCTGGTCCCATAGATCGATCCGCAGCTCGTCGTCCCAGCTATCGAACCGGCAGCCGAGACGGAAGGCCCGCTCCAGCAGATCGCCCGCGCGGCGATCGCCGCGCGCGAAGATCCCCTCGATGTGCGACTGCTGGTTCTCGTGCATCTTGAGCGTGACGCGCAAGGCCCGCGCCCGCTCCGCCAGCAGCGTCTGTTTGCGCGCGATCTCCGCCTCGCCGTCCATGGCCGCCCACTGGAACGGCGTGTGCGGCTTGGGCACGTGGGTCGAGACCGAGGCGGTCACCTTGGCGCTGCGCTGGTGGCTGCGCCCGATCTCCTGCACGCGGGCCGCGGTCTCGACGATCCCCAGCACGTCCTCGTCGGTCTCGGTCGGCAGGCCGATCATGAAGTACAGCTTCATGCTGGAAAAGCCGCGCCCGAACACCCGGTGGGCCGACTCGATGATGTCGGCCTCGGTGACGTTCTTGGCGACCACGTCGCGCATCCGCTGCGTGCCGGCTTCGGGCGCGAAGGTCAGCCCGCCGGCGCGCACGCTGGCGATCTCTCCCAGCAGATCCTCGTTGAGCCCGTAGGCGCGCAGCGACGAGACGGACAGCGAAACCTTGTCCGGCGCCAGCCGCGCCATAGCCGTCTTCACGAGCGGCGTCACGCACGAGTAGTCGGCCATCGACAGCGAGGTGAGCGCCGTCTCGTCGTAGCCCCCCTTCTTCACGCCGGCGGTCAGCGCGTCGATGACGGACACCGGATCGCGCTCGCGGACCGGGCGGTAGATCATGCCGGCCTGGCAGAAGCGGCAGCCCTCGGTGCAGCCGCGCGCGACCTCGACGGCCATGCGATCGAAGATCGCCTCGGCGTAGGGCAGCGGCGAATCGTCGGGGAACGGAAAGCGGTTGATGTCCGCGACCCAGGCGCGCTTCGGTCGCGCCGGTACGCGCGGATCGGCCGGCGCGCCGACCACCAGCAGGCCGGTCTCCGACTCGAGCTCGGTGGCGTAGAGCTCGGGAACGTAGATCGGATACTTCTCGGCCAGCCGGATCAGCCGCTCGCGCCGCGGCACGCCGGCCCGCCGGAGCGCGGCCGCTTCCCGGACCAGCGGCGGCAGCTGCTCCTCCGCTTCGCCGATGAAGAAGGCGTCGATGAACGGCGCCAGCGGCTCGGGGTGGGTGGCCGTCGGCCCGCCGGCGATGATGAGCGGCTCGCGATCGCCGCGATCGGCCGCGCGCAGTGGCAAGCCGGCCAGGTCGAGCAACGCCAGCACGTTGGTATAGGTCAGCTCGTACTGCAGCGAAAAACCCACCACGTCGAACTCGCCCACCGGCGTGGCCGATTCGAGGGTGACGATCGGCAGCCCGCGCGCGCGCAGCTGCGCCTCGCAGTCGACCCAGGGCGAAAAGACCCGCTCGCAGGCCAGGCCCTCGGTCTTGTTGAGCACGCCGTAGAGGATCTTGGTCCCCAGGTGCGACATGCCAATCTCGTAGACATCGGGGAACGCCAGGCAGATGCGCGCCTCGACACAGGCCGGATCCTTGCGGACCTCTTGGTACTCGCCGCCGACGTACCGCGAGGGCTTGTCGACCTGGCCCAGAAAATCGGCGTACGGATGTTTGGTCAAGGTCGAACCGGCTTACTCGTTCCCCTGGAAGACGTAGACGAACTCGGTGCCGTATTCGTCCCCGGCCTGCGGGAACACCCAGCGCCCGACCATCTCCTTGATGCAGGGATCGAGCGAGCGGAATTGCGGCGGACCATCGACGCTGGTCCGCTTGACCCGGCCCGAGATGCCGATCGTGACACTGACCGTGATCTTGCCGTGGGTGAGGCTGCTGTCGCGAAGCAGCGCACGCTGATAGCAGTTCTTGATCCCGCCGCGGTTGTTGCCGATGACGCGGGAGATCTCCGACTGGGAGGGCGCCGGGCGAGACGATCCGCCGCCGCCGGTGATCGCCAGGCCGGGCCGACTGGTGTCGCGATAACGGGCGTTGGCGTCGTTGGCGGGCGCCGCGGCCGCCCCCGCCGGCGGTGGGCCGACCGGACGACCGCCCACGGCCCCCATCGCGGCGCCGTGCCCGTGCGGGCCGCGCACGATCTTGCCTTTCCCGTGGCCCGCGGGCTGCGGGCCGGCGGTCGGAGCGGCCCCCGGTTCGATCGACGGGGCCGGCGCGACCGCCGCAGGGGGCGACTCAGGCGTCTTCTCGGCGATGCCGGCCAGCGGATCGGCGGCCACCGTCGTCTGGGGCGTGGGCGCGGCGACCGGCTTGGCCTTCTTCGTGACGTTCAAGAAAAGGACCACGACGATGAGGCCAATCACCGCCAGAAAAGCCAGGACCAGCTTGCCGCCGCGCGCGCGCCCCCCCGACGCCTGCGCCGCGCCCGGCTCCCACCCGACGATCGCCGACGACGACATCAGACGCGGCGCAGCGGCCGGGCCGCGCGCGGAGGCTAGGTTCAGCGTATCGAGAACGTCCGATTTCTCCGAGCGCTCGGACGACCGATCGACGACCGCGGCCGCGCCGTTGCTCGTCAGCTCCGCGGCGCCGGAAGCGTGCGCCCCGCCGAAGCCATTGCTGCCCCCCAGGCCGTGCAACATGTGGGGCTGGGGTGCGGGCGTCTCGAGCAGTGTCGAGGGATCGACGTCGATCCCGTCGGCCGGCGCGGTGGCCAGACCGGCGGCCGCCATGACCGCGGAGCGGGAGACGGGACCGGTAACCCGACGCGCACCCGGCGAGCTACCGGGCGGCGGGAGCTTGAGGCCCACGCCCGGACCAATGGCGGCCGCGACCGCGTGCGTGCCGGTCATCCTGGGCGGCGGACCGGCGGCCAGCGGATGCTCCGGCACGGCGGGTGTCGGACGGCGCGGCGCCCCTGGAAACGGCGGCGGTCCGGGGGGGCGGCGGCGCAAGGCCAGCTCGGCCGAGATGTCGGGCACCTCGCGCGGCGGTTTCCAGCTTCCGAGTTGCTCCGTCCAGATGTGCAGATCGGCGTCCGCCGACAGCGGCGAAATCTTATCGAGGAGGTTCTTGCGCGTGAACGGGCCGGTGCGATTTCCGTCCAGTGCCATGTACCACTGGGGCGGCTCCTCGGTGCGCGGCGGAGGCTGGCGCGGCGGCGGTGGCGGCGCGGGCGACTTGGGCGCCGGCGCCATCGCGGCCATGACCTTCGACATCGGCTCGACCACCGTGGGCGCGGCGCCCGACAACGCACGCGGTCGCGCGGAGGGCTCGACCACCGTGGGTGCGGCGCCCGAGGGCGCACGGCGGGCGACCGCACCGGCCGCCGGCTCCTCCCGCACGGTGATGATGTTCGTGCAGGCCTTACAGCGGACCTTGAGGATTTTCCCTCGGACCTTTTCGTCCGCAATGGAGTACTTGGTCTGGCAGCGATCGCAGACGAATTTCATGCAGTTGGATGCTTCCCGCGCACCGGGCCGACCAGCCCCGAATCGTGGCGCGAAGTTATCATCGAAGTGTTAGGAATACCATCGTTCCGATCCCGAGCACGAGGACCGCGGCGATCAGAATCCAGCCCCCCTTCTTGTTGGGCGCAGCCGCTGCGGGCTCGGCCTGCGTCGGGGGGGCCACCTCGGCCTTGGCGCCCGGCGC
>DASRLC010000577.1:0-9578 GCA_035648655.1 Polyangia bacterium | reverse complement strand
ACCCCCAGACCCACGGCGCCGCCAGCCAGGTCCACCCGTAGCTCTGCTCGTAAAGGTACTCATACGGCTCCGAACCGGAGGCCGTCCCCTCGTAGGTATACTGGTTGCCGTACGGCATCCATACCCAGCCATATTGCTCGGTGTACACCCACTGCCCCGTGGCGACCGGCTGCGGTTGGGCCGCCTGGGGCGGAAGCGCCCCCTCGGCGGCGGCCTCCTGGGGCGCCTGCTCCGCGGGCGGCGCGGGCGGCTGCTGGGGCGGGGACGGCGGAGCCTCATTGGGCGGCGCCGTGGGCGGCATAACGGCCTGGGGCTCGGTCGCGGCTCCAGTCTCCTGGGCCCGCGCGAAGCCGGCACCGAACAGAGTAAGGCAAAGAACGACGGACAGCGCGGATTTCATGACAGCCCTCCGACTTGCGGATTGGACCGCGAAAGTTCCAGAACAATTCTAACCCACGAACTGACACCGCGCCGGAAGTTGCGAGCGCGCGTGAACAGGCCTGGGGCCGCGGTGAGCCTCCACTTCGACTACCTGCCCGCGAACCCGGCGGCCACCACCATCCGGCTCCGGGCCTTCGATGGCCGCGAAGACGGGTAGACGGCCCAGCCGGAGTGACGCCGCCGCGGCCGGCGTGTCCGGACGCCGCCGTCAGGCGTTCAAAGCTCAGAATCCCGCGTCCGGCGTGCCCACCCGCGTTGCGGGCCCGGCCGCCTGGACCCAGCTCGTCAAGCCGGCTCAGCAGTTTGCTTAGAAGGATGGCGGCGGGGCGCCGACCGTCTGGGACGATCTGAAGTCCGACGCCGTCATCGCAGGGTTCTTTTTCGTCGCCTCTCGTCCATCGCGGCAGTGCCGGTGAGGAGGCCTTGGTATCCCTTCAGCGCTTTGCCCACCACGAGCTCCCCGGTGGAGGTGATGTCATATTCCCGCAGATCCTTGCTGTGCTGGCTGGCGTGCAGCTTCACGACCGACATCGCGCGCTTCAGCTCCCCGTCGATTTCGATGTAACGCTGGATGATGATCGCGTCGGAGAGAAACGCTATGCGTTGGGGACTGAATCTGAGATCCACGTAGGAGTCGTCCAGCTCGACCGTCGCCATCACCGTCACACCGAGGCCCGTCAGTGCCCCCATCAATCGATAGAGGGATTCACGGAAGTCCTCTCGAAAAGTCGGCGCCAGTGCCAGCTCGAGGCCGGAGAGCGAATCGATGACTGCCCGCTTGGCCCCAATCCGCTTCACGGCATCGCGAAGCTCCAGCAAGGTCTCGTCGATCGAGAGATCCAGGGGGCGCAGGTAAACAACTTCCAACTTGCCCTGGCGGACCAACTTCTGAAACGTTTGTCCGTGCGGAGTGGTCTGCAAGTAATCGTTGGGCCGCTTTTCGAACACCGCTACGATCCCTTTTTCGCCCTGGCCGACGCCTTCGACGATGAATTGATTGGAGAGCACGGTCTTTCCGGATCCGGAAGGGCCCGCGATCAGCACCGAGTATCCCCTCGGGATGCCACCGCCCATCAGCTTGTCGAGGCCCCGCACGCCCGTCTTGAGGCGGTGCTCGAGCGGGCGGTCGGCGACGATATCGTCCGGCTTGAGTACGCGGGGAAACACGTGGCAGCCGGCATCCGTGATGCGGGCGGTGTGCAGCCCAGGGAGCTGGGCCTGGCCGCGCATCTTCATCACCTGTACCTTGCGCACGACCGAGTTGCGCTCGATCGCCTGGTAGAGCCAGATGAGCCCGTCGGCCACCGTGAACACCGCGCTGTCGTGGTCGCCCTCGTCGTACTCACCCAGGAGAAAGGTCGTGGCCCGATAGCTCGTGAGCGCCAGCGCGAGGCGCTGCATGAAGTTCGTGAGTTCCGCCTCGCCAGCCGGGTCGGCCAAGGCGCCGCGCACCATCGCCCGGAAGGAGTCCACGACGACGATGGCCGGGCTCGAGCTCTCCAGCTCCGCCACCACCGCTTCGAGCACCTTCGCCATCCCACCGTCGACCGCCTCCTGACCTAGGTGCACGAAGCGTACGGAGCCGTCGCCGATCTTCGAAGCGTCGAAAAAATCGTACTGCTGCTGGTAGCGAAGCATCTTGATGGGCGGCTCGCCGATGACGCTGAAGTACACCGCCTTTCGCTGGGGGCTCGCGTTGGCGAACATGATCTGGTGACCGAGAGTGGTCTTGCCGCATCCCGGGCCGCCGGCGATCAAATTGAACGAGAACTCCGGAATCCCACCGCCCAACACTTCGTCGAGGCCGGGTACCCCGGAGGGTAGTTTGCGAATCGGAACGCGGTCCTTCATGTCTTTGTCTCCGTGGATGCCGTTTCTTCGATCACCGGCCAGGCACTCCGCAGCACCAGGACCGCCAACCGCTCCCCTATGAGGGTGAAGATGAGATCAAGGAAGGTTCCGAATAGGGTCGCGGCCGCCTCGGAAGCGGTGGTGGGATCGAGCGCCTGCAGACACGAGCCGAGCTTCGTCAACCCTTCGTGCGTCGCAACCTCGGCGAAGGAGGCGAAATCCGCTTGCGCCAACTTGGCGCTGCGCACGAACAGCGCTTGAACACCCGCCGACCCGAGCAGGGGAGCCAATCGGGCGTTGAGCTTTTCGTAGACGCGCCAGGCTGCCGCAGCGCACTCCTCGGAGCTGGTCCAGGGGGCGCCCTCGCTCGCGAGTAGTTGCTTCGCCTTCTCCACCTGCCTCACGTTCGGTCACCCATCGCCGTCGCCGCCTGTAATATGCACCCTTCGCGAAGCCGGGACAGAAGAATGGATTCTCGGCGGGAGGTCACCAGCCGGGGGAGCGGTGGCGACGATGGCGTTGGCTCGGGTCGAATCCTGCGCCTCGACGAGGACCCACAGACTCACGACGAGCTCGACCCAGGGTCCGGAAGCCGGACGCTGACGCAGATGGTGGTGCCGTGCCCCGGTGAGGACTCGACGGTCAGCGAGCCCCCGACGAGATGGACGCGCTCGCGTATCCCCAGCAGACCGAGCTGTGCGTCGGAAAGGACCTCGGAAACGTCGAACCCCTTGCCGTCGTCCTCGATCACGAGGCGGACCTCGCTCGGGTTTCGATGAATGAGAACGCTGACCACTTTGGGCGAAGCGTGCTTGCTCGCGTTCGTCAACGCCTCCTGCACCACCCTGTAAAGCGCGGTCTCGAGTGCTTCCGGAAGGCGAGGCAGGCGCGGGCCGGTGGTCTGGACATCGACCACGAAGCCATTGGCGCGGCCCACCTCCAAGCCCACCCGCTCGACCGCTTCTTGGAGCCCAAGATCGTCGAGCACGGTCGGGCGAAGTCCCCGCGCCATGCGCTGAACGCCCTCCAGCGCGGCCGCCACCAACCCGCGCATCGTGCTCGCCCCTCCCAGCGCTTGCCCGAGATCCTGCGACTCCTCGATGGCCCGGAGGCCGACCAAGAGTGACGTCAGGGTCTGGGCCGTCTCGTCGTGCAGCTCGCGGGCGATGCGCCGCCGCTCCACCTCCTGCGCAGTGAGCACCTCTTTCAGCAAGGCGCGGATGGCTTCTTCGGCGTAACCGCGCTCGGAGATGTCGCGGTTGACGCCGACGTAACCCAGTCGCCTGCCGCCGCTGTCGAAGAGGGCCGTGGCGCGTGATTCGATCTGAATGCGCTTTCCGTCGCCTCGGCGGTACGTCAGCTCGCCATGAAAACGTCCCGTCTCGACCAGGCTTCGGATCGCCTCGGCCCGTTCGACGCCGATGAAGCCCGTGCGAAATACGAACGCGTCGGGCTTTCCGAGCACTTCGTCCGCGCGTCTTCCAAAGGTTGCCTCGGCGGCGGCATTCCAACCCGTGAGGACGAAGTTCTCGTCGCTCGCCACCACCGCGTCCGTGACGGTGGCCAGCAAGACATCCAGATAGCCTGCCAGAGCTTCGGTCTTCCGACGGTCGGTGACGTCGACCATGGAGTCGAGGGACGCCGGACGCGTGCGGAACGTGACCCCGAACGAGGTGACCTCCACGTCCGCGAATGATCCGTTTTTCTTGCGATGTCTCGAGCGCGTGTGCGAATGCTCGGCGACATGCGGCGCGGGCGGCCTTACCGCCACCGCTTCATGGGGCGCATCCGTCACCACGAGATCGTCGATGGTCAGGGCGAGAAACTCGTCTCGCGGGTAGCCGTAGTGGATCAGCGCCGCCCGGTTGACGGCGACGATCTGTGGGCCCTCGCGGACCCACATGGGGTGGCCGTTCTCCTCGAACAGCCGGCGCAAAGTCCCCGGGGCGTCCGACCATTCGTCCTCGACCATCTGGTTCGTCATCGTCAGGAGCCCTGCAGCAATATGTGCCGATCGGGGCCCGGCGCAGCAGGATTTTCGCCATCGAGGCCGGGGTCCTTAGGCGACGTCCACCTCGATGTGATGCTCCTGCCGGTCATCGACCAGGCGTATTGCTCCATCGGACGCCTCCTGCCCGTCTGCGATGACGCGGCTGCCGGATGCCCTGCCATTGCGAACTTCGATGTGATACGTCGTCTCGCGATACCGGTAGTGGATCTTGAAACCGGGCCAATCCTTGGGAAGGCAGGGCGCGAAGCGCAGGCGATCGACCTCGAGATGCAGCCCCAGGAGGGATTCGGTAATCAAGCGGTACATCCAACCCGCCGACCCGGTATACCAAGTCCAGCCGCCCCGACCTGTGTGGGGCGTCACAGCATAGACGTCGGCGGCGGCCACATACGGCTCGACCCGATATCTCGCGACCTCTTCGGGCGTCGTGGCGTGCGATACCGGGTTTATCAGGCGGAACAAATCCCAGGCGCGCTTGGCGTCCCCAAGAGCCGCGAACGCCATCGCCGTCCAGACGGCTGCGTGGGTGTACTGCCCACCGTTTTCACGCACGCCCGGCAGATACCCTTTGATGTAGCCGGGATCGAGTGGTGACTTGTCGAACGGTGGTGTGAGCAGCTGGACCAATCGATCGTCGTAACGGACCAAGTGCTCGTCGACGCTCAACATCGCCGTCGTCGAACGATCGAGCTGTCCGGCGCCCGAAAGGATCGACCAGCTTTGTGGCAAAGCGTCGATTTGGCACTCGGCGTTCGACGCCGAGCCCAGAGGGTCACCGTCGTCGAAGTAGGCGCGGCGGTACCACCGACCATCCCACCCGTGCTCTTCGAGGTTGGCTTGCAACCTGGTGGCCTCGCCGACGTACCGGTCGGCGCGGTCGCCATCGCCGCGGCTACGCGCCAGCGCCGCGAACTGCATCAGTACGTCGAAGAGGAAGAACGCCAACCAAATGCTCTCGCCCCGACCTTTCGCCCCGACCAGGTTCATCCCGTCGTTCCAATCGCCGCAACCCATGAGGGGCAGCCCGTGCGTTCCAAAGCGCAGGCCGTGATCGATCGCGCGGACGCAATGTTCATAGAGCGTCCCGGTCTCATCCGAGCTCTGCGGCAGGTCGTAGTACGACTCCTCCTCGGGGCGGACCGCCCGACCGCTCAAAAACGGCATCACCTCGTCGAGCGCGCCCGTGTCGCCGCTGGTGGTCACGTACCGGCAGGTCGCATAGGGCAGCCACAGATAGTCGTCGGAGAAGTGGGTTCGCACGCCGCGGCCGGCGGGCGGGTGCCACCAGTGCTGCACGTCTCCTTCTTTGAACTGCCGCGCAGCCGCCCGCAGCAGATGTTGCCGCAGCACCGCGGGCTCGGCATGGATCAGGGCCATCGCGTCCTGAAGCTGATCGCGAAAGCCGTAGGCTCCGCCGGATTGGTAGAAGCCCGTCCGCCCCCACATCCGAGAGCTCAGCACCTGATAGAGGAGCCAGCCGTTCGCCAGAAAGTTTACCGATGGATCGGGCGTGTCGCAGTAGAGCGTACCGAGGGTCCGCTCCCAATAGCGCCAGGCGCCTTCCAATGTTCCCTGTGCCCGCGCCGCGCCCCGGAACCGCTGCACCAGTTGGCGGGCCTGGCCTTCGTCTCGACCGGCGCCCAGAGTGAAGGCGACTTCCCGCTCTTCTCCGTCGGCCAGGTCCACCCGCACCTGAATCGCGGCGCAGGGATCCAGTCCCGCCTCGACGCGGCCGGAGAGTCGTACGCGATGGAGGGCGGCCGGATCCGCCAGGCTGCCATTCCGGCCCACGAATTCCAGCCGACTGGCGGTGAATGAACGGTTGGCTTCACTGCAATCGACGAACGCGACGCGGCCCGCGAACTCGGTGCTATAGGCGTTCTGCGCGAACAGCGCCCCGGTGGCCGAGTCCAATCTGGTCACGACGTGGGGCAGCGTCTTGTCGCGCAGCTCCCCCAGGACCCATTCCCAGTATCCGGTGATCGACAGCTTACGGGGGCGGCCCGATCGATTCGATATGCGCAGACGGGAAAATTTTACCGGTTCGTCGGTCGCGACGAAGACGCTCAGCTCGGTGACGATGCCGTCCTGCGTGTACTCGAAGATGCTGTACCCGAATCCGTGGCGCGCGATGTAGGTGCCGTCGCCGCGGGCAGGAGAAGGCGAGGGCGACCAGAAGTGGCCGGTCTGCTCGTCGCGTACATAGAGCGCCTCGCCACTGCGGTCGGTGACCGAATCGTTGGCCCAGGGGGTCAGCCTGAACTCGTGGCTATTCTCCGACCAACTGTAGGAGCTTCCTGTTTCCGAAACGATGGTGCCGAAGGTTGGATTGGCGATGACATTGACCCAGGGGGCCGGCGTCGTCTGCCCGAGCGGCAGCCGCACGACGTACTCCCGTCCGTCTCGGCTGAATCCCCCCAATCCGTTGAAGAAGGCCAGGTCACGGCTGGGTGGCTCGGCAGCCTTGGAGAGCTCGAGGCGCTTGCGCGTCGGTCGCAGCGCGGGGATGGAGACCTCACCACGGCCACGGCGCTCGACCTGCTCGGAAAAGGACCCGGCGTCATCGAACAAGATGACCCGCGCGACGGTCTGGAGCAGCGTGCGATCCTCCTCCGAGATGGTCTCGCCGCGGCGCACGAAGATTCCGCCGGGCTTGTCGATCAGGGCCGCCTCCGGGCTGGCCGTGATCAAATCCATGATCGCGTCTTGCAGCGTCTGACGGTACACGGAGTCGTCTTCGTTCCAGATCACAAGATCGACGGCCAGACCCTTGATCCGCCAGTAAGCGTGGGCACGAATGGCCTCCCGACAGAGATCGATCTTCGCGCGATCGCTCAGGCGCACGAGCACGATGGGCAGATCGCCCGAGATGCCATAGCCCCACAGGCCCGATTGTCCCCGGCGATTGCGCGCCAAGATATTGGCCTTGGCCCGGTGCGCCTCCCCCGAAAAAATCACGGGTCCAGCCAGACGGGCGTAGCTCTGAGCTTCGGGCTCGGTGGCGTTGAGCTGCTGCAGCAGGATGTGGCTGTGGGTCCAAGCCAGCTCGAAGACACGGTCCGCCAAGTGCGGGTCGTGATACTTGTCCATCATCGCGGCCACGATCTCGCGCGTCTCACCGATGCCCGTCACGATATCCACCTTGACGGTCTCGTTTGGTTGCAGCACCACCAGCTGCCTGATTGAGACGATCGGATCCAGCACCGGCCCGTGGCTGTCGGAGAGCGCCTGGCGCCCCTTCCGGCGCTGCTCCATCGCCGCCGGAGCCGCCAGCCCCTTGCCGCGCCCGATGAACTTCATGCGATCGGTTTCAAACGATGCTTCACCGACAGTGGTTCCCTGAATGGCCATCAAGTGCACCATCCACGGAGGCCGCTCCCCTGCCGAACGGGGCCGCCGGGTACAGAGAATGGCCTGGCGCGGCCGGACCAACTCGGTCTGAACGAACAGATTGCTGAAGGCTGGGTGGGCCAGATCTTGACCCTGGGGTGCCAGCACGACCTCGGCGTAGCTCGTGACCTCGATGGAACGTACGAATTCGGAACGGTTGGTCAGCGTGATTCGGCGCAGCTCGGTGTCGTCCTCGGGGGAGACGCTGATCTCCGTCCGGGTGTCGATCCGCGCGTCTCGCCGATGGAACTCCGCGCGGGCCTGCGTGAAAACCGCCCGATAGTCGGGGGCGTGGGCCAGCGTGGGCTGCCAAGCGGTCGACCAAAACGCGCCGGTGTCGACATCCCGCAGGTAACAAAAGGCGCCCCAACAATCGCGGGTCGGATCCTCGCGCCAGCGGGTCACTTGCAGATCCCGCCAGCGGCTGTATCCGCCACCGGCGTCGGTGATGACCGTGTGAAACCGTCCATTCGAGAGCAGCGTGACCTCGGGTGTCGCGCTGCCCGGATCGCTGAAGACGCGCATCGTCGCCTCATCGGTCGCCGCGGCGATCCCGGTGGAGCTAGCCTCCGCGACATGTGGAAACAGCACCGCGCCCGTCTTGGGGACACGCTCTTGCAAGAGCAGGTCGTTGGCGCGCAACATCAGGTCGGACTCGAAACGGCGTTGCATCGGCCGGGCGAGCAAGAGGTAGCCCAGCGAAAGGAGGCTCATCCCTTGGTGATGGGCCATGAACTCCCGCACGATGGCGCGGGTGGCGCCCGGCGGGAGGCGGGAGGGCGTATAGTCGATCGCTTCATAGAGACCGTAGGCGCCTTCGAACCCCTCGGCGACCAAGCGTTCCAGGTTGCGGCAAGCCGACTCGGGCTCGACCATCAGCGCCAGGGCCGTCGCATAGGGAGCAATGACGAGGTCGTCACCGAGACCCCGCTTGAGACCCAGGCCGGGAACCCCGAACGCGCGGTACTGATAGTTGAGCCGCGGATCCACCGTGTTGTATCCAGATTCGGAGATGCCCCACGGCACACCGCGCTCGCTGCCGTACCGGATCTGCCGGCGAACCACCCCCTGGTAGGTCCGTTCCAGCAAAGTATTCTCGTAGGTCGGCATCACCAACAGGGGCATCAGATACTCGAACATCGATCCGCTCCAGCTGAGCAGCGCGGGGGCGCCTCCGGTGTGCGTCAACATCCGGCCGAGGGCGAACCAATGTTCCTGTCCCACCTTGCTCTGGGCGATGGCGACGAAGCTGGCGAGCCGGGCTTCCGAGGCGAGGAGATCGTAGAAGCTGGTGTCCAGCCGGCGATCGTCGACGTTGTATCCGATGGCGAATAGCTCTCGCGCGCCGTCGAAAAGAAACGTGTAGTCGACCTCGGTGAGCTCCTGGCATTGCGCGGCCAGCTGCTCGATGACCTGGAGTCGATCGACTGCGCTGGTCGCGGCGAGGACCAATGCGTCGCGGAATGACGCGCACCAATCGGGCGCCGGCGGTCGAGCAATACCCGAGGCGCCGGGCCTGGTCAGGCGCTCCACGATGCCATCCAGCTCCGGAATGATTGTCTCAGGCAACGCCGCGATCTGCCGCAGGCTGGGTCCAACATCGATCGCCGCGACGAGCGCATACAGGCGGTCGAGATCCGCGGTTCCGGCTGGGTCGGAGGCAGGCCGTGGATCTGACGCCGGTGGCAGGAGGTTGATCCAGGGAAATGTCCGCAACAGATCGTCGTGGTGCTCCCGACAGCAGCGCTCGAGAGCGAGCGTCCACCAATCAACGTCGCCGGCGGTGGCAACCGAGGTCTTTAGCTCGGCCGCTGCCGCCGTCAAAAGCGTCAGCTGCGCCGCGGTTGCCGCTAGGCCGTTCGGCTCGGCCTTCAAGAGCGACTCG
>DASRLC010000576.1:0-6695 GCA_035648655.1 Polyangia bacterium | reverse complement strand
GCCCCGGGTGGGTCGGATTCCAGCCCATCCGCTCGCGGGTGAGCGCGCTCGACGCGGGTTGGTCGAGCGCGAAGAATCGGGCGAGCCAACCGAAGTGCGCGCCCGCGGCTTCAGCGGAGATCGAGGCCACCGGCACCCCCAGCTTCCTTCCGATGATTTCCGCGATCGTTCGGGTCGACACGCCCTCATCCGCGACCCCGTGAACCACCGAGCCCGCCGGGGCCTTTTCGAGCGCGAGGCGAAACAGGCTCGCCGCGTCCAGCCGATGGACCGCGGGCCATCGGTTTTGCCCCTCGCCGATGTAGCCCGACATGCCCCTCTCGCGGGCGATGTTCACCAGCATCTTGACGAACCCGTGGTCTCCCTGGCCGTGGACGGTCGGCGCCAGCCGGACCGCCGACACGCGGACCCCGCGCTGGGCCAACCCGAGCGCCGCCACCGCGTTGCCGGCCCGTGGATGCGCCTTCGGATCGAACGGCACCTCCTCGGTCGCGAGCTGGCCGGGCACCAACCCCACCACCCCGGACGCGAACACGAACGGCCGGCCGGACCCATCTAGAACGGCGCCCATGGTCTCGATGGCGCGCGCGTCGGTCCGTATCGAGGCCTCGAAATTGTCGAAGTCGTGGACGGACCCCAGATGCACGACGCCTTCGGCCTCGGCCGCGCCCACCCGCAGGCTCGCCGGGTCGTTCAGATCGCCGCGAAGCACCTCGGCCCCGGCGGCGGCCAGGACCTTGGCCGAGGCCTCCGAGCGGGCCAGCCCCAAGATCCGGTGGCCGCCCGAGATGAGCTCGGGGACGACGGCCGAGCCGATGAATCCAGACGCGCCAGTCACGAATATACGCATGGGGAAGCTCCTTCCGCGACCGTCATGTCAGCCGCTGACATCCGAGATAGCACCCGATGTCGGTAACCGCAATGGCGCAATGACAGAGACTGACGTAGCCTGGATGCGTGGCCCGCTGGGAACCCGATGCCTCCGGCCGGCTGGCCGAGGCGGCGATGCAGCTTTACCGCGAGCGCGGGTTCGACCGCACCACGGTGGCGGACATCGCCGCGCACGCGGGGCTGACGGAACGGACGTTCTTTCGCTACTTCGCCGATAAGCGCGAGGTCCTCTTCTCGGGCTCCGGCATGCTGCAGGATTTCCTGGTCGCCCAGGTCGCGTCTGCGCCGACCTCGACGCCGCCGATCGACGTGGTGGCGAACGCGCTGGCGGAGACCGGGGCGTTCTTCGAACCGCGCCGCGACTTCGCCCGCCAGCGCCATGCCCTCATCCTGGCCCACGCGGAGCTGCAGGAGCGGGAGCTCATCAAGCTCGCGTCGCTGGCCTCGGCGATCGGCCAAGCGCTGCGGCGGCGCGGGGTAGCGGCTTCGGCGGCCAGCCTGGCGGCCGAAGCAGGGATGACCATCTTCAAACGGGCGTTCGAGGCCTGGGTCGGGGACGGCAAGAAGAGGAACCTCGGGCACCATGTCCGGGCGGCGCACGCGGAGCTCGAGCGGGTTGTCGGGGGCGCGCGGCGCGGGGGCGCGACGACGGGTCGCGCGGAGCGGGCCCGGCGCGGATCGCGCTAGGCGGCCCGGAAGACTTCGTTGACGGTCGGCGCAGCTTCGCGAAGAGGCGCTGCTGTTCGACGAGCCCGGACGTCGGCCTGGGGGCCCGCGGCGGGACGCGGTAGTCGGCGGCGCCCGGCGGCGATCTGCTCGGGCGTCCAGCCGTCTAGCGCGGAGCGCGCGCGCAGCGCTCCACCGCGCGTGTGGGTCCGATCACTGGCAGCGCCGAAACGACCGGATAAGATAGGAGCGTGAGGCGGCGAGGCGTTGCGTTTGCATTTACGGCGCTCCTCTTTGGGGCCGTGCAAGGCTGCGTGATCGGCGGCCCGAGGCCTGAAGATTTTGCCGAGCTGACCCGTCCGTTGCCAGCGCTCCCGGTATGCCAGCACCGCTACGAGGGGCCCGCGGCAGTAGGTCGAAGGCGAGCCGTCGTCACTTGCGAGGGAGACGCACGCGTCGACGGCGCCGAGCTGAGGGCGGCTGGGCTCGCGGACGCGCGGTCCATGACTCCCGGCGGTGCCTTCGTCGTCTTGGCCGAGCTGACCAATCCAGTGAACCAGCTCGGCGTCCAATGCGAGGCCGTTCCGCTCATTCCGTGGTCGCGGGCCGGCTTGGTGGATCTACGGTGGAAACACAGGGTGTGCAGGCTCGTCCCGGCGGGGCCGGGTGGCCACGCCTTGGAGCTCGTCGTTCAATTCGACGGCGCCGCCTAGCGACGTCGGGTACTCGGTCCGCGACCGGCGGCGATCACGACTCTTTGATCGCCGCGATCGCAGCCTCGAGCGCCGGGATCACCGCCTTGTCCTTCAGCCGGCCGGCAGCCCGCTTGCTCACCAATACGCGCTCGATCGGAAGGACCTGCAGGGTGACGTCGGGCGCCACGGCGATCTCGATCGAGGCTGCGTACTCCGTTGCGAAATCCTGCAGGCCGTCGCAGTGGATTACAACGTCGGGATCCGCGATCGACTTGAACCAGAGGTCCACATTCTTGGTGACGGCGTCTGCGCCCTGAAGAACAGCGGCAGCGAGCCCGACGACAATGAACTGGACGTTCGCGCGACGGAGCTCGGGAAAGAGCGCGAGCTCAGCGTCACTTAGGGCAGATCGGCCGAGTCGGGCACGCCTCATGCTCCGTCGCAGCCGTTCGAGCGGCGGCAAGGTGAGATTGGCAAGGACGTGCTCGACGTCGCCCGGATCGACGCGTGCTTGCGCGATCCAGCCAAACCCCAACGTGCGCACCATCGGCATCGTTATCGGCTGACGGACCATCCAGACCGGAACGCGTCGACTAAGGATCAAGGAAACGGCGGGAGCATGGCGCAAGGGCACTGGCAGGCCTCTTCGCTCTGCAGGCTGAGAGAGAGCTGGATCACCATCGAAGAATTTGCGGCGGCCAGGATTTGGGCCGGATCCGTGGTCCCAGCGACCGCTTCGAGTTCGCGCCCGCACCGGCCATCCACGCCCGCGGAGCAGGCGCTATCGCTGCAAAAACAGCCGATTGGGGGCCGGGTGAGCACATCACAGACGTTCAGATTAGAGAACATGCAGGCTTCCAGGGTCTGACACTGCGTCTCTTGCACGCCTGGGAGGGTCGTGCAGATGTCTTGGCGGCCCGGGAGGAGGCTGACGACGCACTGGTAGCACGAGGTCACCTGACAATTCCGGCAGAACTGCGTGGCGGGGCTGTCGCAGGTCTCCCCCGTCTCGATGATCCCGTTGCCGCACACGCTCGGGGGGGCGAACTGGCATTGACTATTGCACGTGATTCCATCGGGTGGATCGCATTGCTCACCCGGCTCCACGATGCCATTGCCGCACAAGGCGGTGCAGGGAAGGCTGATCGTTTCCGTCAAAACGCAAGACCCCGGTCCGGTGATCGTTGCAGTGACGACCACGGTACCCACGCCCGTGCACTCCAAATCGATCACTGGACCGGAAGTCTCGAGTAGCTGACCCATCGAGGTCGTCCATGTGACGGTCTGCCCCGGGACCGTGGCGGCACCCAGTCCCCAGCCCGGATGGTTGGGAAAAAGTGCCGCACCTGAGCTTATGAGGACCGACGTCGGACAGGCTGGCGCATCACCCGCGTCGGTGGCAGCCGCGTCGTTCCCGACGCTAGCGTCGGTGGCAGCCGCGTCGTTCCTGCCGCTTGCATCGGCGGGCGCGGCATCTTTTTTGACGCCGGCATCTGCATCCCAACGAACCTCCCAATCCTCTGTTACACCGGTTGAGCGCGCGGCCGGGACGGCCCCGCTTCGCCGTCCGGGCCGGCGACCACCACCACCTACCCGACCGGTCGCACAGCATCGATCGCGAAATTTGGCTTGAGTCTATTATTCGAATATTATAGAAGTAGATTCGTGGAAGGAAAATTGGATCGCCACGCCGAGCAACTCGGCGCTCTGGGACATCCGATTCGATTGGCAGTCCTGCGCTACGTGGTCCAGGCGGGGACCGAAGGGGCCGCCGCCGGGGCGATTCAGGCGCACCTGGACATGCCGGCCTCCAGCCTGAGCCATCACCTCAAACGGCTCGTTGATGCGGGCATCATTCGGACACGTGGCGAGGGGACGTTCCATTACTACTCCGCCGACTACGGTGCCCTTCGCAAGCTCACCGACTACCTCTGGGAAGACTGCTGCAAGAACGGCGGCGGGAAGTGCTGCTAGCCCCTTTTTTTTGTCGTTATATTTCGATTTATTTCGAAGAAAGGAACGTCTGACCATGAACGTACTCAAGCCACACGTGTCGCTGAACGTGACCAACATCGACGCCTCGATTGCCTTCTACGAGAAGGTCTTCGATGTGCCCGCCACCAAACGCCGCCCCGGGTACGCGAAGTTCGACCTAGCGGTGCCGTCACTCAATCTTTCGATGGTGGAGGCGCCACGCTCGGGCGTGAACGCGAGTCATTTCGGCATCCAGGTGGCCACCGCGGACGATGTCGCGGCCGCAGCATCCCGGTTCAAACGCTGCGGGCTCCAAACCTTGGCCGAAGAGAACACCGCGTGCTGTTACGCGGTCCAGGACAAGGTCTGGGTCGAAGACCCAGACGGGAACATGTGGGAGGTGTTTGTGGTCAAGGGCGACAGCCCCGCCATGCGTGAGGAACCGACAACCTGCTGCGCTTCAGCGTCGACGGCGACAACGAACAGCCTCGTTCAACCGGCCGCCAAACGCGGATGTTGCTGAGGAAGGTCGTCGCCGGGACGATCGTAACCCGACCGTGACAATGAATACCGTCATTTTTGCCTGCATTCACAACGCCGGGCGCTCGCAGATGGCAGCGGCCTGGTTCAACGCGCTCGCCGACTCGACGAAGGCCCGCGCGATCTCCGCCGGCACCGATCCCGGGACGCGGGTCCATACGGAAGTATTGGAAGCCATGCGCGAGGTGGGGGTCGATCTGAGCGATCGAACGCCTCAGAAACTGACCGACGATGTCGCCCGCGGCGCCCAGATGCTGATCACGATGGGGTGCGGCGAGCGGTGTCCGGTCGTGCCGGGGCTCCGCCGCGATGACTGGCCGCTCGAAGATCCCAAGGGGAAGCCGGTCGAGCGCGTGCGCGAGATCCGAGACGACGTGCGGTCACGCGTCACAGCGCTACTTCGGCGAGAGGGTTGGCTGCGCGAATGATCCGTCGGGCCGAGCCAGGCGGATCGCCCGAGGACCGCACGCCCAGCAGCGCTCGATCCCAGTCGCTGCTGGCCTTCAGGTCCCGCATGGCAACCCGCGTTGCGGTCGGACCGAAATCCGGTTCGGTCGGCTCATCGTTCGTCTCCTCGCTCAGCGTTTCGCGCGCCGCTTCCCGCGGGGCTCGCTGGCCCGGGCGTGGGCGGCCTCGGCGGCCGCGAGGAAGATCGGCTGGTCGACTTTCTTCAAGTCGCAGCGCGTCGCGCCCATGCGGCCCCAGCCGCCGGGAACCGGCGCCAAGGCGGCAGGCGCCATCTCGCAGAATGTCTCTTGCGCGAGCGGGTCGAACATGAAGTTCACGTCCCGGCCGTCGCCCGCCAGCGTGGCGAAGATCCGCCGCGGCGTTCTGAAGGCCACCCGATCGAAGTGGGGAGCCTGGCTGACGTTGTCGAAGCGCAGGAGCAGCTTGCGCGCGCGTGCCGCCGAAAGAGCCACCCCGTGAGGTTACACCGATTGCGAAGGTGTGCCTCCCCAGCCGATGATGCGCGCCGATGACCATCACCATTACCGCCTTCGAACGCTCACCCGATGGCGGCAAGGGACTGGCGCGCGATGCGCGCGTTCGCTGGGCGCTCGAGGAAGTGGGCCAACCCTACCAGGTTCGCCTGGTTTCGTTTCGTGCGCTGAAGGAACCCGCGCATCTGGCCCTGCATCCATTCGGCCAAATTCCGACCTATCAGGAAGGCGATCTCGTGCTGTTCGAGACAGGGTCGGTCGTGTTTCACATCGCCGAGCGACATGCGGGCTTGCTGCCGGCCGATGCCAATGCCCGGGCGCGCGCGATCACCTGGATGTTCGCCGCGCTCAGCACGGTGGAACCGCCGATCCTCGAGCTGGTCACCGCGAAGCTGGTCGAGGGCGACAAGCCCTGGCGGGCGGAGCGCCTTCCTTTGGTGGAAGCTCGCATTCGCGCCAGGCTGAACCAGCTTTCCGTTCGCTTGGGTGAGGCCGACTGGCTCGATGGGGCGTTCAGCGCGGGCGATCTTTTGATGGTGTCGGTGCTGCTCAGGCTGAGACTCTCGGGCATCGTGAACGAGTTTCCAAACCTGGCCGCCTATCTCGCCCGCGGCGAAGCGCGCCCCGCCTACCAGCGGGCCTTCGACGCTCAACTGGCGGTTAACGCCGGCCAGCCACCGACCAGCTGATTGATGCGGCCGATTGCGGTCTGTGCCAAAAAAGTCGGTGCTACCGTTCGCAAGTCACCCCGAAGGGGTCGCATGTCGGGTTCCTTCGTCAGGTTCCTTCGTCAGGTTCCTTCGTCGGGTTCCTTCGTCAGGTTCCTTCGTCGGCCCACGGATCCTCCTTGCGGAGATCCTTGGGATCGTTGCGCAGGTGCGCCGGGATATCCGAGTCGGGATCGGTGGTGCTCTCGATCGGCGTACCCGCGTCGATGCGCAGCGCGCGCCGCGGGCGAGATAGGCGGCCAGGTTTGGAAACTCGTTCA
>DASRLC010000575.1:0-11895 GCA_035648655.1 Polyangia bacterium | reverse complement strand
GCTCCAGCCGGTCCCGTACGGCGCGGCCTACTGCGAGCAAGGGCGCGTCCAGACCATCGACACGTTGGTCTGCGAGTTTCACGATCAGGACACGCTCGGCAAAGGGCAGGCCGCGCTGCTCGAACAGTGGGGGCGCGAGGGCGGACACACCGGCGTCGCGTTCCACGCCAAGCTGACCGTGGTGGGCGTCGTCGATCGCGCGCGCCACGACCCCAACGGCAAGGTCATTCACCAGGTGATCGACACCTTCCGCAAGCTCTGACGGCGGTGGAAGCGCCGCCTTACCTGGTCGAGCAGAGCGGCGACACCATCACCGGGCGCGCGCCCGACGTCAGCCTCAAGATCCTGCACGCGCTGCGCAACGGCGAGCCGCCGGCGCAGGCCCAGCTCGACCTGCACGGCCGCCTGCGCGACGAAGCGCTGCGCGGGATCGAACGCTTCGTGGCTGTGGCGCGCGCCCGCGGCGCCAAGGCCGCGTTGGTCATCCATGGACGCGGACAAAACTCGGAGCCTGGCGGATCCGTGCTGCGGCCCGCGATCTGGCAATGGCTGGCGAGCGCCGCCGCCGCGCGGGCCGGCGTGTTGGCCTTTACGTCGGCGCGCCCGCGCGACGGCGGTGCGGGCGCGACCGTGATGCTGCTGCGCCGTTAGGGCTTGCCGGCGCATCGTATCGAGCGATCCCGCCGTTTGCGATGGTAAGGCCGCCCGCGTCGTGGCGTCGGTGACCGGAGCCACGGGGGATTGCTTGGCCGCCCGTCGCGGGTCATATAAAGTCCGCTTTCGAATTCTAGGTCGCCCCCTCGTCACCGCACGTCACCACCTCGTCAGAGCAGGAGATCGCAATGAGCACTCGCGTCGCAATCAACGGTTTCGGTCGCATCGGTCGCTTGGTTTTCCGCGCTCTTTATGAGCAGGGATTGTTCGGCAAAGAGGTCGAGGTGGTCGCCGTCGGCGACATCGTCCCGGCCGACAACCTGGCCTACCTCCTCAAGTACGACTCCACGCAACGCAAGTTCGAGGGGACCGTCGGCTCGAAGAAGTCGGGGACCGACAAAGAGGCCGACGACGTGCTGGTGGTCGACGGCAAGGAGATCCAAGTGGTCAGCGCCAAGTCGCCGGCCGATCTGCCCTGGAAGAAGCTCAACATCGACTACGTGATCGAGTCGACGGGACTCTTCACCGAGGCCGAGAAGGCCAAGGGGCACCTGACCGCGGGCGCCAAGAAGGTCATCATCTCGGCGCCGGCCAAAGGCGAGGACATCACGGTGGTGATGGGGGTCAACCATGAGAGCTACGACCCCGGCAAGCACCACATCGTCTCGAACGCCAGCTGCACCACCAACTGCCTGGCGCCGGTCGTCCACGTGCTGCTCAAGGAGGGCTTCGGGCTGACCGAGGGCCTCATGACCACCGTGCACAGCTACACGGCGACCCAGAAGACCGTCGACGGTCCGTCGCGCAAGGATTGGAAGGGCGGCCGCAGCGCGGCGCTCAACATCATCCCGTCGACCACCGGCGCGGCCAAGGCGGTCGCCCTGGTGTTGCCGGCCGTCAAGGGCAAGCTCTCCGGCATGGCCTTCCGCGTGCCGACGCCGACGGTGTCGGTGGTCGATCTGACCTTCAAGACCGAGAAGGCCACCAGCCTCAAGGAGATCAACGCGGCGATGAAGCGCGCCAGCGAGACCTACCTCAAGGGCCAGCTCGGCTACACCGAGGACGAGGTCGTCTCGACCGACTTCATTCACGACGACCGCTCCAGCATCTTCGACGCCAGCAGCGGCATCGAGCTCAACGCCAACTTCTTCAAGCTGGTCAGCTGGTACGACAACGAGTGGGGCTACAGCCACCGCTGCGTCGACCTTCTGACTTACATGGTCGGCAAGGGCTAAAACGGGTAGAGGGGACAGGCTCCCTCCACCAGTCTCCCTACGATCCTGGTGAACCGCCGCGCGGGCTCAGTCCGCGCTCCGTCCCCAAGGCCGCTCCCTCACGGTCGCTCTGCTGGCGGCCAAAACAGGGACAGGAACCAAGCAACGCCGCGGGATTTTCGCAGCGGAGTCGAGGCTTTTCCGACGAAAGCGGAGAGGGCGGGATGTCTCTCCGTCGCGAGCCCGCAGACCGCTCCGATCGTTCGCGGCCGAGGATACCTTCTCGCGAGCGACGGAGAGACATCCCGCCCCGGTCGGAAAGCCGAGCGGAGCTACTTATATGACGGGGCGGCGGCGTAGACGGTGCCGAGGGCGGTCAGGGAGCCGTCGGAGTTGGTCAGCGCCAGGTTGGTCGACCAGGGGTACCAGGCGTAGCGCTGGACCCGGGGGTGCTTGGCGAATACGGCCAGCGCGCCCTTGTAGAAGTTCACCACCGTCGTCTCGTCGGGCGCGCTGTCGTTCAGGCAGCCCCACTCGGTGAGCCAGATCGGGCGGTTGCCGGCGAAGCCCTCCGCCCAGTTGAGGTAGCCGTTGAGCTGCGAGGCCGCGGCGTCGCACGAGCCGGCGTTCCAGCCATACCAGTGCAGACCGATCACGTCGGTGCGCAGGCCGGTGCTGTTGGCGTTGACGTCACCGATGAAGGTCGTGAACCAGGCCTGACCGGTGGTGTTGGCCTGCGCGGCCGGGCTGACCGTCTTGATGGCCGGGTTAAGGAAGGACGGCCAGAGCGAGATCGCAGTGGCGACCGGGATGTTGGACTGGGTGCTGTTGTCGGGCTCATTGAAGCCCATCACGTAGGGGTAGCCCTTGCTCACGAAGGACGAGATCGAAGTCGTGATACCGGATGCGCTCTGTTCGCTGCCGGTGTGGCCCCAGATCATCGGGACGAAGACGCCGCCCTTGCCGTTGGTGCAGGCCTCGTTCTCGGTCTGTTCCCAGTTGTAGTACCAGGAGATGTTCAGCGCGGTGCGGTCCGCGCAAGGCGAGTTGGCGACGCCTTTGAAGGGCTGGCCGCCCGTGCCACCCATGCCTGCCGCGCCTGCGGCGCCGCTGGTCCCGGCGGCGCCGGTCGTACCCGCCGCCGCGCCGGACGTGCCGCCGTGGCCTGCCGCGCCCCCGGTGGATCCAGCATTTCCACCTTGGCCGGCTTGGCCGCCGTTGGTGCCCGCTTTTCCGCCGCCCGTCGCGCCGGCGCTGCCGTTGGTGCCCGCTTTGCCACCGTTGGTGCCGGCGGTCGAGCCACTGGTGCCGGCGGTCGCGCCGCTGGTGCCGGCCACCGCGCCGCTGGTGCCGGCGGTTGCGCCGTTGGTTCCCGCCGCCGCGCCCATGGTGCCGGCCGCGCCGTTGGTACCGCCCGCGCTTCCATTGGTCCCGGCATGTGCAGAGCTGCCGCCGCCGCCGGTCGTGTCACCCGTGTCGCTGCTACCACAGGCCGAAGAGAGCGCGAGCGCTCCGAGAGCCACCCAAACCGCGGAGCGGGACCAATGGGACATCGAATGCCTCCGATCGCCGAGCCGGGAAGTGTACCTCAGGTCGGCCTCTCCGGGTAACCCGTTGGCCAGGTGCGTCGAGCCGCTTTAGGCCAGCGCGCGGTCTTTCGTCTCGATCACCACCGGCGACAGCGCCAGCACGGCACCCACCAAGGGGACGACACCGACGAAGAAGAGTGCGTGCAGCGCGGTCTGCAGCGAGTTCGCGCCGCGGGCGGCCACCGTGCCCACCAAAAAGGGTCCGATGGCAGCGATCACCCGGCCGATGTTGTAGCAGAAGCCGGCGCCCGTCCCGCGCAGGCGGGTCGGAAACAGCTCGGGCAAGTAGTAGGTGAAGCTGCCGAAGACCCCGAACACCGTCACGCCGATGAAAAAGTACATGTAAAGGCGGTGCAGCGGCGAGAAGTCGAGGCCGAAGGTGGCCAACACCGCCAGGGCCGAGAAGAAGTAGTAGAGGCAGAACATCTTGCGGCGGCCCATCACCTTGGCGGCCGGGATGGTGAGCAGCGTGCCGATGAGGCCGCCGAGGTTGAAGACGTTGGTCGCCAGCGCCTTCCAGTGCTCGACCAGCGCCAACGTGGCGGGTTTGGCCAGTCCCTGCGCTTTGGCGGTCGTCTGCGCGAGGCCGGTGGAGACGATCGGGATGAAGGCGTTGATGCTCCACCAGCCGATGAGTGCGATGAGCGCCATGGCGAAGCCGCTCAAGGTGAGCGCGCGGTTCTCGGGCGTGAACAGCTCGCCCAGGCGGGGCCGGCGCGCGCCGATGGCGGCGGCTGTCTTCCAGCGCTCGGGCTCGCGCACGAAGGTGCGGACCACGAACGCCACCGCCGCCGGAATCAAGCCGCACAGAAAGACGTAGCGCCAGGAGGTCTCCGGCGTCCCTTTGAAGATGACTCCGGCGATCTGAAAGTTCGCGAAGGTGGCCAGGAACAATCCCGCGGGCGCCGAGGTGTAGAGCAGCGCACCGGCCTCCACGCGGCGGCGCTCGGGGACCACCTCGGCCACCATGGCCGCGCCGGTCGCCCATTCACCGCCGATGCCGAGGCTGGCGACCAAGCGGAAGGCGATGAGGGCCCAGATATTGGGCGCCACCGCGCAGCAGGCGGTGCCGAGCGCATAGAGCAGCATCGTGAACGTCAGGGTCCGGGTCCGGCCGATGCGGTCGGCGATCTGGCCGAACAGAATTCCGCCCGTCGCCCACCCGAGCAGCAGGATCGAGGTCAGGATGCCGCCCCAGCGCAGCGTGGCGGCCTTGGCGGCCGGCGACCCGATGGTCAGGCCCAGCAGCGTCGGCACGCAGTTGGGCGCCACGTAGTTGAAGAGCAGGCTGTCGAAGCAGTCGAAGCCCCATCCCAGCCAGGCGGCGAAGAGCACCGTCCACTGGTAGCCGTTCATGTCGAGCAGCGTGCGGCCGCGGATCTCGCTCATGGTTGCGCGGGCGTCGGGGAGGTCGTGGTCATCGCGGGCGGGTTGCCGAAGTCCACCTTCTTGGTCATGGGCGGCGGGGAGTCGCCCGCCGGTGCGTCGCCGTCTTCGTTGTCTGTGGCCACGCGCGCAATATATGATTGTTTCCGGCGCCCCACACATGCAATGGCTCGAGAACCCGGCGATCAAGTGGGCGATACCGCTGCCACTGCTGGCGCTGATCGCGCCCCTGGTCTGGCTGTTTTTCCGCGCCACCTGGCGCGAACTCGACGCCGAGGCGTTGGCGCTGCGGCGCGATCTGGCCGCGCGTCACGAGATCGACTACCGCCCGATGGTGGCGCTCACGTTGGTGGCGCTGATCTTGACCCTGCACGAGTACTACGGCCGTCCGGATTTTTACGATCGGGTGCTGCGCCCCGCGCTGCAACGCCGGTCGCACGCGCACCCGGGCGGCATCGTGAACCTCGATCTCTACGACGAGCTTTACGTGCGGATCTGGTGGGGGATCACGCGCATCGGCGGTTACCTGGCGCCGCTGGCCGTGTGGCCGCTGTTCTTCCGGCGCGACCGGCTGGCCGACTTCGGCCTGCGGACCCGCGGATTTCTGGCGCACGCCTGGATCTATGCGCTCTGCGTGGCGGTGATGGTGCCGGTCCTCCTGATCGTGAGCCGTCAGCCCGATTTCGTCGCCTACTACCCGATGTACAAGCTGGCCGGAAGATCGTGGCTCGACTTCGCGATCTGGGAGCTGGTCTACCTCGGGCAGTTCTTCGCGCTCGAGATCTTTTTTCGCGGCTTTTGGCTGCGGGCGATGCGCAGCTTCGGCTCGGGCGCCATCTGGTCGATGGTGGTCCCCTACTGCATGATCCACTACGGCAAGCCCTACCTGGAGGCCTGCGCCGCGGTGGTCGCCGGCGTCGTGCTGGGATCGCTGGCGATGCGCACACGCAGCATCTACGCCGGCTTCCTGGTCCATGGCACGGTGGCCATCCTGATGGACGTGTTGGCGCTCTACCGGCGCCACGGGCTGCCGTCGGCGCTCACGCCGCGCAGCACACGCCACCTGGTTTTTCCCTACTGGAGCAGCCTGATCTGGATCGCGTGGGCTTTGGCGCTCGGCGTGCTCGCCTGGAAGGTCTGGCGGCAAACGGCCCGAGGCCGTCACCTTGCGGCGGCGGCCCCGGGTCCGAGTTGATGGTTTGAAGCGAGCTTCCGCTTCGTCGGCCCTTCGGTAATTACTTTACCTCCGGGGCGGCCTTCATCTCCTTGCTGCCGTCGGCCTTGGCGGCCGCGTCGGTCTTGGCCTTTTTGGCGCTCTTCTTGGTCTTCTTGGCCGGCTTGTCGGTGGCGGCGGTGCTGTCACCGGCCGGCGCCGGCGTCTTGGCTTCCGCGACGATGCGCGGCTTGCTGCCGGTGTGTTTGACGGGCGTCGCCGCGAAAGCCGAGCCGGTCGTGAGAGCGAGCAACGAAAGTCCAAACAGCGTATTGCGAATCATGGGGTCTCCTTCGGGTTGGTGTGGCCTCGTTTCGGCCACGTTCTTCTTGATTGCACCCGCGATGCCAGGTCCGTGCGCTTCGCAACCCCGCCTGCGCCGCCACTTCGCAGCCGTCGGCGTCAAGGCGTGGGGCGTTTGCGCTGTGGCGCCTCCGCAAATCCGTCGCGGCGAGCGCCGCCCCGCCGCGCGCCCTCCGTCAGCCCAACCAGTAGGCCAGCTTGACCAAGATGACGTCGTCGGCGGCACGGCCGTGCAGCACCGGCGACAGCTCGAAGCTGGCGCTCCCCAGCGCCGGAACCGCCAGCGACGGTGTTTGTGCGCGGGTGTAGACCAAGAACAGCGTCGAGCCGAGGCGATACTCCCAGCGCAACACCAAGTTCACGTTCAGCGTGGCCTGCTCGCTGTCGGGGTTGCTGGGGGGCGGTCCGGCGGGGACCAGCTCCGAGAGATTCACCCGCTCGCGGAAGCTGGTCTTCGGGAAGGCGAAGAACGGACCGTAGTGGATGCTGGCCAGGAAGAGCTGCGTGTAGAACTGCAACGACAGCTCGGGCGTGAAGGTGTACGACGCTTGCAAGGTGGCGCCCACGCTGGCCGCCATCTGCGAGCCGAAGTGGTAGGCCACCGGATCCCCGACCAGCACGGGGGTCAGATCGGTCGCGACGTAGCGCGGGGCGCCGGTGTCGTAGCTGGCCGTCGGCAGCAGGCTGAGCTCGAGCTGCGGCAGGAGGCGAATGGTCAGCTGCGCGTGGGCGTCGAAGTGATAACCGCCGTCGTGGGCGCGGCGGTCGAAGTCGGCGGTCAGCGCGGCCGTGACCCGTCGCCGCGGATCGCTGCTCAGCGTGCCGAGCAGGCCGGCGTTCGCGGCGTGCTCGAGCGCGGAGCCGTCGCCCATCTCGCGATCGTCGTAATAGGCCCCGCGCCCGTGGACCTCGAGATATAGCGACCAGAAGCTGCGCAGCGTCCAGGCTGTGCGCGCGACGAGTTCGTTCCAGAGGTTGATGCCGTCCAGCGTCTCCCGCACGTTGAGCTGAACGCCGCTGGTGGTCTCGCGCGTGAGCCACCACGGGTGAAGCGTGCGGTGGCTCAGGGAGAAGTATCCCTGGTAGTCGTCCTTGCGCTCGAGGTAGCCGACGTCGTTGAACTCGAGCTGGCGGCCCGACAGGTATTGCCAGCTCCCCCACAGCCAGTCCGATCCGCCTTCCTTGGCGACGTAGAGTGAGGCACCGCCGTCGACGTGGCCGGGTGTGATCGGAATGCCGTCCGGCTCGGGCCGTGGGGCGCCGCCCGACAGCATGGTGCCCATGGCCTGCGCGGCGGCGGCGTAGTCGCCGGAGAGCGAACGCCAGCGCCCGTCGACGCTGGCCACGTAGGCGTCGTTGGTGCAGCGCCCGTCCGGGCCCGGCGCCAGGCGGGTGGCGGGGCAGAGCCCGCCGACGGGAATCGGATCCTCGAAGCGGTTGGTGGCGGTGGCGAGCAGGCCCACGTCGGCGTTGGCCGCCAACAGCCGCTTGATGCGCAACACGTTGAAGGCGGTCAGGGGATCGACCAGCCGGTCGCGCCGCGTGCCGTCGGCCGACTGCACCTCGACGTCGTTGGCGCCGGTAACGGCCGACATGATGCCGAGGGTGGTGCGGCCGCCGATGGTCCCCGACACCTTGGCGGCGCTGTAGATCCGCGAAGGATCCGGCTCGGCCACCAGTGCCTCGCCCGACTGCAACGTCGGCAGCGCCGGCTGCCGGCCGATGCGGCGGGTGTAGAGCACCGGCCGCAAGGCGGCGAACACGTCCAGGCCTTCCAGAAAGAATGGGCGCTTCTCCGGGAAGAACGTCTCGAAGGTCGAGAGGTTCAAGATAATCGTGTCGGCGTCGACCTGACCAAAGTCCGGGTTTATGGCCAGGTCCAAGGTCAGCTCGTTGGTGAGGTGGGCCTTGGCGTCGAGCCCGGCCGACCCGCTCCGCAGGAAGCCCTGTTCGAGCGCGTTGGCGTCGGCGCCGGCGGCGCGGTGCTCGACCTTGCCGAGCGCGAAAGGCCGCAGCTCGATCCGGCGCGGCGGCGGCAGGTCGACCAGGTTGTCGAGGCGCCCATAGTAGGGGATGAAATTGGCCACCCGGCGCGGGAAGAAGGCCCAGTCGTCGACCTCCTGGCGCGCGTCGATGGCGCGGCGGACCTGGAAGCCCCAGTCTTTGACGGGCAACGTGAACCGCAAGCTCGAAAGCGGGATCCGGAACTCGGCGCTGTAGCCGTGGCCGGTATCGGCGACCTTGGCTTCCCAGATGGCGTCCCAGTCGCTGGAGAACGCCGTTTCGTCGTAATGAATCCCGTCGAGCAGCGCGCCGGCCGCGTTGATCGAGAAGTGATAGGCGCTCACGCCGTCGCGCCGGCTGTCGATGTCGATCCAGACCCCGTCCGAGGGCAGAAAGCCGTCGCGGCGCTGCAGGCGTTTGATGATCGGTGAGTGGATCTGCTCGCAGTCGATGCCGACGTAGAGGTTGCGATCGTCGTACAGGACACGCACCTCGGTGTGCTCGCTGGGCGCGGCGCCCTCGTCGGGGTAGTGCTGGGTGAAGGCGTCCGAGGGCTGGGCGGTCTGCCAGACCCGATCGTCGAGGCGTCCGTCGATCTTGGGCGGCACGGCGGTGCGGGTCGCGACGAGGTGGGGACGCGTCGATAGCACGGTGGCGGCCGGATCCGCGGCGGCCACTTCGGCGAGGACCAGCGCGACAAGGGCGGGAAGGGTCAACACGGGCCCAGGCATTGTATAACCGCTGGCGATGGCGCTCGTGGATCGACTGGCGGAGCTGGTCTCTTTCGATACCCAAAACCCGGCGGGGGAAGAGCGGCCGCTCGTCCACCGGCTGGCGGTCGAGCTGGCGGCGCTCGGCGCGCGCGCGGTCGACGAGGTCGAGGTCGGCGACCACGCCTACGTCTATGCCCGCTTCGGAGGTGACGCCCCGGCGCTGGTCATCAACGCGCACATCGACACGGTGCCGGCCAACAGCGGTTACAGCTCGCCGCCGCACCTGCTCGTGCGGCGCGGCGATCGCCTGCACGGGCTCGGCACCTCCGACATCAAGGGGGCCATCGCCGGCGTGCTGGAGGCGCTGTCCGCCGGCCCGGTCAAGCGCCCGGTGGGTGTCCTGTTTTCGGGCGACGAGGAGCGCGGCGGTAGCTGCATCCGCGCCTTTCTCGACAGCCCGGCGGCCCGCGGGATCGAGCGGGCGATCGTCTGCGAGCCGACCCGCTGCCGGGTCGGGATCCGCCACCGCGGCATCGGCGCCGCCACGGCGACCCTGCAGGGACCGGGCGGGCATTCGTCGCTGGTCGACCAGCTGCTCAACCCGGTGGCGGTGCTGGCGCGCGCGGCCGTGGCGCTCGATGACATGGGTGCCGCGCACAAAGGCCAGGGCCCGGCCGGCTTCGAGGGGATCCACCTCAATGTCGCGGCGCTCGACGGCGGGATCGCGTTCAACGTCGTCCCGACCAAGGCCACGCTGTCGTTCTCGCTCCGCCCGGCGCCGGGCGCCGGCGCGGCCCAGCTCGACGGGCTGTTGGCCGAGGCCGAGCGGCGGGTGCGGGCGGCCGCCGCGCCGCACCCGATCGTCTGGGAGGTGGTGACCTCGAGCCCTCCCTTCGAGACGCGCGATCTGGCGGCCTTCGCGTCGTTTTTAGGCGGTGTCATCGACGGGCCCGTCGATCTGGGGTTCTGGACCGAGGCCGCGCGCTTCGCGGAGCGCGGGATCGACGCCGTGGTCTATGGCCCGGGCGACGTCGCGCAGGCGCACGCCGCCGACGAGTTCGTCGCGATCGCCGAGCTGGAGACCGCCCACGCGGTCTTCGCGGCGGTGCTCCGCTGATGGAAGCCGACATCGTCCAGCGCTTTCTCGAGAGCGTCGGCGCCAAGGCCGACTCCGATCTCTACCTGGGTCTGTTCCGCGCGCAGCGCAAGGACAGCTTCGCGATCCTGGTGCTCAACGCGCAGATCGTGAAGAGCGCGCTCGATCCGGTGCACTTCGATCTGCGTATCCTGGCCGGACTCGGCCTGCTGCCGGTGGTGCTGCTGGGGCTGCTCGAACCGAAGGACGCCGACGCGCAGGCGGCGCGCGTCTCGGCCTGGCTGGTCGAGGACGGCGTGCCGTGCGAGATCATTCGCGCCGTGACCGACGTCGGTCCCGACACGGTGGCGGCGATCCAGGCCGCGGTGGCGCGGGGCGCGATCCCGTTGGTCTCGCTGGAGGCGAGCGCGGCGCAGACCATCGACGCGCGCTTCCGATCGCTGGCGGGGCTGGCGACCGCGCTCGAAACGCGCAAGGTGGTGTTCTTGAGCCGCCGGGCCGGCCTCGTGCTGAGCGCCGGTCCCACGCCGTCGGTGGTGAGCCTGGCCACCGACACCGAACGGCTGCTGGCGCCGGGCGTGCTGTCGCGCGGGCAGGCGTCGCTGCTGAGGCAGGTCAAGCAGCTCCTCGAGCGGGTGCCGCATCGCCTGAGCGTCACGGTGGTCAACCCGTTGCAGCTTCTGCGCGAGCTGTTCACCGTCAACGGGGCCGGCACGCTGATCCGCAAGGGGTCGCGCATCGACGCCCGCCCCGGTTGGTACGGCGTCGATCCCACCAAGCTGCGGGCGCTCTTCGCCTCGGCGTTCGGCCGCACCATCGGCGACGATTTCTTCACGCGCAAGATCTCGCGCACTTTCGTCGAGGAGCATTACCGCGGCGCCGCCGTCGTCGAGGAGACGCCGGTCGCGCCCTACCTGACCAAGTTCGCGGTCGAGCGCCAGGCGCAGGGCGAAGGAATCGGCGGCGAGATCTGGTCGCTGGTCACGCGCGACTACCCGGCCTTCTTCTGGCGCTCGCGCCCCGAAAACGCCATCACCGCCTGGTACGTCAAGCAGTGCGACGGACTGGCGCGCTTCCCCGGCTGGCACGTCTTTTGGCGCGGCCTGCCGCCCGAGACCATCGAGCCGGCCATCCGTTCGGCGCTGGCCGCCCCCAGCGACTTCGTCGGCTAGATCGGGCACCTCGTACGAGCTGCCGAAAACGGGTCTTGGCCCGTGAATAGGCGCGCCGCCTAGGATCAGCCAGTAGCCAGCGGCTTCTTCCGCTTGTCCCGCAAACCGGGAAAGGGTTCGACAGTCATCATTTCAGCCAAGGTCTGTACCGTGAACACGCGTCCGTCTGTGTCACGGACTACCGGACCAAGGGCGTCGGCGGTTCGTCTCCAGCCCAATCCCGCAAGGATCGCGAACACCGGTACGCCGCCAAGGCGCATGGCCTCTGCTCGGAGCGAGCCGAACCGGCCAGCCTTATCTCGGGCAGTGCCCCCGTCGTTGACCTGCTTGCATTCCAAAAGTGCCTTCACCACACCGTTGGCGTCATGCACGACGAAATCCGGCGCCGGTTTCACCGTCAGGCCGAACTTCTTAGAGGGTGTCCTACAGAAAATCCCGCAAGAAATTTGCCTTGTCCGAGGGACAGCCGCAGATGGGTGAATGCGAACACCGTACCCTACCGATCTGACCGACGCGGAGTGGGACATCGTCCGGGCATTCATTCCGGAGGC
>DASRLC010000574.1:0-3704 GCA_035648655.1 Polyangia bacterium | reverse complement strand
CTCCGCGGCCGGCAACGATTCCAACGACGGCCGCTCGCCGGCCACCGCCTGGAAGACGCTGACCAAAGCCAACGGCGTCACCTACCAGCCGGGCAATAGCCTATGCCTCAAGGCCGGCGGGAGCTGGACCGGTCAGCTCCAGCCGAAGGGCTCGGGCACCAGCGCCGCTCCGATTGTGATTGATCAGTATGGCTCGGGCGCCAAACCGATCCTGGCGGCGGGCACGACCGACGCCAACACCGTCTACCTCCTGAACCAGCAATACTGGGAGATCAACGATCTGGAGGTCACCAACAAGAAGGCCTCGGTCGGCGATTACCGCGGCATCTCGGTCAATGGACAGAACGGTGGCACGCTGAACCACATCTACATCCGCAACTGTTTCGTGCACGACGTGACCGGCGAGGTCGACTGGATCGGCGGCAGCACCTCCGACAACGCGCCGGGCGTCACCTTCCAGGCCCGCTGGGACGCTTCGAAGCACACCGGCGGGATTGTCTTCGACGTGCAAGCCGGCACCGGCACGGCGGTGAAGACCAAGTTCAACGACGTGCTCATCGAAGACAACACCGTCCAAGACTGCTCGTTCGGCGGCATCATCTTCAAGCAACTCGACGGCACAGTGCACTGGGGCACGCGCAGCTCCGCGACCTCATCGACCTGGACGCCGCACACCAACGTGGTCGTGCGGGGAAACTACATCTCCCAGCTCAACGCCAGCCTAGGCTGCGACGCGATCTACCTGACCGACGTGCAGACCGGCCTCATCGAACAGAACGTCTCGAACGGCGCCGGCACCAGCGCCATCGAACTCTACTACACCGACAGCGTGACCGTGCAGCACAACGAGACCTTCGGGACCAAGGTCAAGGCCGGCGGCGCCGACTCGAACGGCATGGACACCGACAACTCCACCACCAAGACCATCATCCAGTACAACTACTTCCACGACAACGGGGACGGGATCTTGATCTGCCAGCTCTCGTTTGGCGACTCGGTCATTCGCTACAACATCATCCAGAACAACAGCCGCTATCAAATCTACCTGCACTCCGACCCGTCCGCGTCTAGCGCCGTCTACAACAACACGGTCTATAACAACAAGACCAACTCCGGCGTCGCCTATGGGTATGGGACCTCCGTCAACGCCAAGTACGACCTCGAGAACAACATCTTTTACGCGGCGAGCGGCAACGGCGTGCTGACCACCGGAGGCGGAATCGTCTACCAGAACAACCTCTACTTCGGTTCGGCCATCCAGGTCCCCGCCGGCGATACCCACCCGCTGACCGCGGATCCCAAGCTGGTCTCGCCGGGAACCGGCACCAGCGGCAGCGCGGCCGGCCCAGCCTTAGGCTCGCTCGGCGGTTACAAGCTGCAGACCGGCTCCCCCGCCATCAACGCCGGCGTCTCGATCGCCAACAACGGCGGCGTGGATTTCTGGGGAGATACGCTCTACAGCGGGGCCGCCGACGTGGGGGCCTACGAAACGCCTTGATCGAAGCGCCTTGATCGACCCTCGCTGGACCCGCCTCGACGCACGTCAGCTCAGGAACAGCTTGTAGGCCGGGTTCTGGCTCTCGTCCCAGTGGCGGTAGCCGAGCGTCGCCAGGAACTTGCGCAGCTCGGCGCGATCGCGCGATGGGACCTGCAGACCGACCAACACGCGCCCGTAGGCGGCGCCTTGGTTCCGGTAGTGGAAGAGCGAGATGTTCCAGTTGGGCGACATGCTGGTGAGGAAGCGCATCAGCGCGCCAGGCCGCTCGGGGAACTCGAAGCTGTAGAGATGCTCGGGCGCCGCCAGCGCCGAACGACCGCCCACCAGGTGGCGCAGGTGCAGCTTGGCCAGCTCGTCCTCGGTCAGGTCGAGCGTGGCGAAGCCGGCCTTTTCGAACACCCGCGCCAAGCGCGGCGCGTCGCCCCGGCGCGCGAGCTGCACCCCCACGAAGACGTGCGCGACCGCTTGGTCGGCGATCCGGTAGCTGAACTCGGTGACGCTCCGATCGCCGATGAGTGCGCACAGGCGTTTGAAGCTGCCGCGGCGCTCGGGAATGGTGACGGCGAAGACCGCCTCGCGGTTCTCGCCCACCTCGGCCCGGTCGGCCACGAAGCGCAGGCGATCGAAGTTCATGTTGGCGCCGCAGGTGATGGCGACGACGGTTCGGCCCGCCAGCGGCGTGCGCGCCGCGTAGACCTTGGCGCCCGCCACGCCGAGCGCGCCGGCCGGCTCGAGGATTGATCGCGTCTCCTGGAAGACGTCCTTGATGGCCGCGCAGAGCGCGTCGGTGTCGACGATCAGGACCTCATCGACGTAGCGCCGACACAAACGAAAGGTCTCCTTACCGACCAGCCGGACGGCGGTCCCGTCGGAGAACAGGCCGACGTCGGAAAGCTCGACGCGGCGGCCGGCGGCCAGCGACCGCTTCATGGCGTCCGAATCGGAGGCCTGCACGCCGATGATTTTGACATCGGGTCGCACCGCTTTGACGTAGGTGCCGATGCCCGAGATGAGGCCGCCGCCGCCGATGGCGACGAAGATCGCGTACAGCGGTCCATGCACCTCGGGCTGATGCTGGCGCAGGATCTCCATGCCGATGGTCCCTTGTCCGGCGATCACATCGGGATCGTCGAAGGGGTGAACGAAGGTCAGCTTGCGTTTCCGCTGGAGGATCAACGCGCGGGCGTAGGCGTCGGAATAAGAATCGCCGTGCAGCTCGACTTCGGCGCCCAGACGGCGGACCGCGTCGACCTTCACCTCCGGGGTAGTGGCGGGCATGACCACCACGGCCCGACAGCCGAGACGCTGCGCCGCCAGCGCGACGCCCTGGGCGTGGTTGCCGGCGCTGGCCGCGATCACCCCGCGCTCGAGTGCGGCGGCCGGCAGGTTGACCATCTTGTTGTAGGCGCCGCGCAGCTTGAAGCTGAAGACCGGCTGCAGATCTTCGCGCTTGAGCAACAAGCGACCGCCCAACCGCTCGGAGAGCTGCGGCGCGTCTTCGAGCGGGCTCTCGATCGCGACGTCATAGACGCGCGCGTTGAGGATGCGACGGAGGTAGTCCTGAGCAGTACCCGTCGCCATGGGGCGAGTGATACTGCCACAACACCCGCGGCGCTTACGGTTTTGGTTTGCGGCGCCGACCCAACATCGCCCCGACCCCCCAGCAGGAACCACGTCAAACCGGGGGCCGAGCCTGCGCCCCCGACGCCGCGATCGACCTCGCAGGAGCAGCCCGAGGTCGAACCGGTGCTCTCGCCGCCCGAGGTGCCGGCGGCCGAACCGCCGCGATCGCCCGCGCCGGACGCGCCGTTGCTTCCGGCCGTCCCCGACGCCGATGATCCGCCGAAACCCCCGCCTGTGCCCGCCGCGCCGGTGGTGACCGCCGCGCCGCCGGCGCCCGCCGCGCCGCCGGCGCCCGCCGCGCCGCCTGTGCCCGCCGCGCCGCCGGCGCCCGCCGCGCCGGTCGAGCCGCCGGCGCCACCGCGCCCGCTGGATCCGGCCGGGCCGCTCGCACCCCCCAGGCCGGTCGAGCCGGCCACGCCCGTCGAACCCGAGCCGCCGGTCATTCCGGTCGTGCCCGCCGTGCCGGTCGTGCCCGCCGTACCGGTCGTGCCGGAGGCACCGGCGGCAGCTCCGCCGGCCGCGGAACCGCCTGCGCCGCCGCGGCCACCCACTCCGCCACCCGCGCCACCACGTCCCGCAACAC
>DASRLC010000573.1:0-8096 GCA_035648655.1 Polyangia bacterium | reverse complement strand
GCGTTCTGGTTCCCACGCTCACCAGGCACTACCCCGAGTACACCGGCACCGACCTGACGCTGGCGCGCGGCCTCGAGGCGCTGGTGGCCCCCGGTTGCCGCGCCGAATTCCGCCGCGGCGATAGAGCCATCCCACCCACGGGTGGTAGTAGTACGGCAGCGGATCATGGGCGTCGTTGGCCGTCAGCGTGCCCGGCAGTGGGAGATCGAAGCGCATCGCTCAGGCCGCGGCGCCGCGCTTGCGCGCGATCAGGATCAGGAAGCCACCCAGGTTGCGGAGCAGCGGCGCGTCGCAGGCGGCGTGCTCGGCCCAACCGAACAGGCGGCCGAGCGGTGGGAAGGCGAACACCTTGGAGGTCGGCGTGAAGACGCGGACGCCCCGCACGCCGACCAGCTCGAGCTCGGGCGGTAGGTACCCGCGCGCGCGCCCCAGTCCGTCGAAGCGGGTGTAGACGTCCCCCTCGGTCGTGCCGTCGGTGGCGATGCGCCCCGGTCCCCCAATTCGCTTGGCCAGGTAGCGCAGCGACAGCGGGTTGTAGAACTCGAGCAGCAGGTGTCCGCCCGGGCGAACCAGGCGCGACAGCTCGGCGATGGCGCGCTCGATGGGCGGCACGTGGGCCAAGACCTTCATGCTGTAGACGAGGTCGAACGAGGCCGCGGGCAGCGGGACATCGGTCAAGGAGCCCTGCACGACCTGCAGCCCACGATCCCGCGCCGGCCCCAGCATGCCGCGCGACAGATCGAGTCCGACCGCCCGGCGCGCGAAGGTCTGGGCTTGGCGCAGCAACAGGCCCGTACCGCAGCCCGCCTCGAAGACGTCCTTGCCGGCGCCGTAGCGGCGGATCAGCTCCAGCTCCAGCTCGTCGATGAGGCGGTGGTAGCCGTGGTGCCGCTCGGTCTCGTAGCCGGCCGCGAAGCGATCGTAGTAGGTCTGGGTGCTGGGCGGTTGGGACATGTCGATCAGTGGAAGCTGGGCGAGCGCCGCTGTCGCCGTGCCACCACGACGAACAGGACGCCCGAGATGGCAAAGGCGATGATGGCGGCCTGGAGCGCCAGCGAGACCGACTTGGTGCGGTCGATGATCCAGCCCACCACCATCGGCGCGGGCGCGTTGCCGAGGACGTGGATGCCAAACATGAAAACCGCCTGTAACGTGGCGGCATACTGGGGCGGACCCAGCTCGTCGACGACGGCGGCGGACGGGCCGTTGTATACGGAGAACAAGAACGCCGCGGCCGCCGTGACGATCATGAAGAGCGTGTGCCCGGTGATCATCAGCGCGATCGCCCCCACCGGCGCGCCGATCAGCATCGAGCCGCCGATGGTGAGCGCGTGGCCTCCGCGGGCGCGGCGACTGAGCGCATCGCCCACGTAGCCGCCGGCGATCACGCCGCCGGCGCCGGCCACCAGGCCGACTACGGCCATGAAGATGCTGCCGACCAAGAGGCTGAAGTGTCGATCCTCGATCACCAGCTCTCGGGTCCAGAAGATGAGCGAGCTGGCACCGAACGTCGCCAGGATGCCGCCGGCCAGCGCCAACATGAAGGTCGGCGACAGCAGGTAGGCGCGCGCCGGCAAGGCTTGTGGCCGATCCAGGCGATCGGGGGCGGCGATGAAGGCCGAGGCGAGCGCGAGCAAGATCGACGGCCCACCCGCGATCCAGAATACGCCCCGCCAGCCAAAGTGCGGCGCGAGCATGGCGCCCAGCACCAGCCCGCTGGTTCCCCCCAGCGCCATCCCGACGTTGTAGATCCCCATCGCCCGGCCCCGCTTTTCCGGGGGCGCGTCCGCACAGAGCAGCGTGTTGGCCGAAGGGCCGTAGGCGCCTTCGCCGACGCCGACCAGAGCCCGGAAGAAGAGCAGCATGGGGAACGAGCTCGACAGCGCCGAGCCGATCGTCGCGATCGACCAGACCAAGATCCCCGTGAAGATGACCTTGCGGGGCCCGATGCGATCGGCGATCGGCCCCGAGATGAGCGACGCCACCGCGAATACGAACAGGTTCGCCCACGCCAGCCAGCCCAGCTTGAAATTCGAAAGATGAAAGGCCTTCCCGATGTCGGGCGTCATTCCGTAGACAACCTGGCGGTCGACGTAGTTGAAGAAGTTGATCACCGTCAACAGCGGCAGCGGGGGGATGCCGCCCCGGCGCCTCACACCGGCCGGGACCGTCACGCCCATCGGGATCGAGCTCACCGCAGGCTTTCGAGGCAGGCGACGGCTTCGGGCCGCGACCAATCGCGCTTGTTGATGAAGTAGTAACGGACCCGCCCGGCGGCGTCGATCAAGAAGCTCTCCGGGTATTTTTCGGTCCCGAACTTTTTTGGGATCTCGTGCGAAGCGTCGAGCAGCACGCCAATCGAGCTCCCTTTGGGGAAAAATCGCCGGATGGCGCCCCAATCGTCGTCGACGCTGACCGCCAGGAACCGCAGGTCGGTGCCGTCGATCTTGCGCGCCAGATCCTCCAGCGACGGCACCTCGTCGACGCAGGGCGGGCACCAGGTGGCCCAAAAATTGAGAAGAACCGGATGTCCCTTCTGGGCGCTCAGCGAAACCATTCGTCCGCCGGCGTCCGGTAGCTGAAAGTCCGGAGTCGGCCCGGTCTGCAAAAATGCCGGCAGAGGATCGGGCGCCAGCGCCTGACAGGCCCCGCCGCGCGTCCGCTGCAACGTCTCGTGCACCGCGCTCAGGAACCGCGCCCCCACGAACGCAATCGCCAACGCCGTCAGCGCCACCGGCCCCAACCGACGTACCCAAGACAGGTTCTCGCCCGTGCTTGGTAAGGCGGCCTGTGCTTTCAAAGCGCTCCTATCATCTTGACGTGCCAGTGTACATCGGAGGCGTGCTCCGCCCGGAGACCCCCGGCATTCCCATCTTCAGGCGCAAGGTTCATCGGAGGCGGGCTCTGCCCGCCGGAGACTTCCTTCGATGTCCGCGATCCGCCCCCGGCGCTCGTCGCATCTGGGGTGGGCCGTGGGAGGGGCAGAGTCCCTCCCACGTAGCGAAGCGCTATCCCTTCTTCTTCTTAGCCAGCTCTTCGTCGGCGATCTTCTTGAACGTCTCCCAAGGGTAGGCGCCGTTGATCTTGCGCCCGTTGATGAAGACCGCCGGTGTGCCGTTCACGCCGACCGCCTGGCCTTCCTTGGTGTCGGACTGGATCTGGTCCTTGTACTTCTGCGCGTCGAGGTCGGACTTGAACTTGGCCATGTTGAGGCCCAGCTCTTGCGCGTACTTCTCCAGGCTGGCCCGATCGAGCGCGGTGTTGTTCTCGAACAGCTTGTCGTGCATCTCCCAGAACTTGCCCTGGGCGCCCGCCGCCATGGCCGCCTCGGCCGCCGGCTCGGCGTTGTTGTGGAACGGGAGCGGGTAGTTCTTCCACACCATGTGGACCTTGCTGCCGTAGTCCTTCTCCAGCTGCGACAGCTGCGGCTCGACGCGCTTGCAGAACGGGCACTGGAAGTCCGAGAAGATCACGACCTGCAGCGGCGCGTTCTTGGCGCCCTTGGCGGGGCCACCGGCGGCGCTGACCTTGTAGACGGTGGTGTCCTGCTCGGGCGTCTTCTCGGCGCCGGCCTGCGCCTGCCCCGCGGGAGCCGCCGGGGCGGCCGGCAGCTCGGTCTTGGCCTCCTTCATGAGCACGTCGTAGACGCGACCCTTGGAGGTCCCCTTGGCGATCATGGCGTCGGCCACCTTGAGCTCCCCGTCGATCTTGGCCTTGAAGACCTCGTAGGGCTGCGCGCCCGAGAGGAACTTCCCGTTGATGAAGAAGGCCGGCGTTCCACGGGCGCCGATCTTGCCACCCGCGGCCGCGTCCGCCTCGATGGCTTCCTTGCCCTTCTGCGTGTCGAGGGCCGCCTTGAACTTGCCCATGTTGAGGCCCAGCTCCTGGGCGTACTTCTCGAAGGTGGCCCGATCCTCGTGCGCCTGATCGGCGAACAGCTTGTCGTGCATCTCCCAGAACTTCCCCTGCTCGCCGGCGGCGCGCGCCGCGATGGCCGAGGGGAGCGCGTTGGGGTGGAAGGGGAGCGGCAGATCGCGCCACACCACCCGCACCTTGCCCTTGTAGTCTTCCATCACCTTGGCGACGGTCGGCTCGACGCGGCCGCAGAACGGGCACTGGAAGTCGGACCATTGGACGATCGTGACCGGCGCGTCCTTGGCGCCCTTCATCGGCGCGCCTTTGATCTCGGCGCGGTAGCGGGTGTTGGCGTCGGGTTCACCCGGGCGCGCGGCGGCCGGCGGCGGCGCGGCGGCTTTGTCGAGACCGCCCTGGATGAACGACGCGTAGAGCTGCCCGCGCGGCGTTCCGGCGGCGAGCTTGGCGTCCGCCTTCTTGATCTCGGCGTCGATGACGCTCTTGAAGGCCTCGATCGGCTGCGCGCCACGGAAGTTGTGGCCGTTGATGAAGAAGTTGGGCGTGCCGTGGGCGCCGAAGGTGTTGGCGTCGTCCATGTCCTTCTTGATGCGGTCCTTGCCCTCCGCCTTGTCCATCGACTCCTTGTACTTCGACATGTTGAGCCCGATCTCCTGGGCGTACTTGTCGAGGCTGGGGCGATCGAGGTTGGCCTGCCCGGCGAACAGCTTGTCGTGCATCTCCCAGAACTTCCCCTGCTGGCGCGCCGCTTCGGCCGCCAGGGCCGCCGGCATGGCGTTGTTGTGGAAGGGGAGCGGGTTGTGGCGGTAGGCGATCTCGACGTCGTTGCCGTATTGCTTGAGGACCTGGGCCAAGGTGGTGCTGGCGCGGCTGCAGTACGGGCACTGAAAGTCGGAGAACTCGACGATGGTGACCTTGGGCTGATGGCCGCCGCGGACCGGCGCGTCGCCGACGGCGACCTTGTAGACCTCGGGGCCAGCGCCACCGCCTTTGGCGGCCGGGGCCGCCGCCGCGCCACCGGGCGCCTTGGCGCCCTTCATGAACGACGCGTAGAGCATGGCCGGTGGCACGCCCTCCGCCAGCTTCTTGTCGGCGCGGGCGATCTCGTCGTCGATGACCTTCTTGAACTCTTCGTAGGGCTGCGCGCCCTGGATGTTGCGGCCGTCCACGTAGAAGTTGGGCGTCCCCTGCACGCCGATTTGCTTGCCGGCGGCCAGATCCGCGTCGACGCGCGCCTTGCCGGAGTGGGTGTCGAGCGCGGTCTTGAACTTGGCCATGTCGAGCCCGATCTCCTGCGCGTCCTTCTCCAGGCCGGCGCGATCGAGCGCCTGCTGGTTGGCGAACATCTTGTCGTGCATCTCCCAGAACTTGCCCTGCGCCTCGGCGGCCACCGCGGCCTCGGCGGCCAGCGGCGCGTTCTGGTGGAACGGCAGCGGGTTGTGGCGGAAGAAGATCCGCACCTGGGTCGGGTAGTCCTTTTCGATCTTCTCGATGGTCGGGACGACCCGGCTGCAGAACGGACACTGGAAGTCGGAGAACTCGACGATGTTCACCTTGGCGTTGGCCGGACCCTTGGAGGGGCCTTCCAGCGGCACGCGAACGCGATCGACGCCGTCGCTGGGGCCGGCCGGTTGGTTCATGGCCGCGGTGTTGGCGGCGCTGCCCGTCGAGCTGTCCTTGTCGCGCGTCGCCAGGCGCCCGAGGCCGTAACCACCTCCCAGCACCGCCACCAACAATAGAAAGACTGTTCCTTTATTCATGATCGGACTCCATTTTCAGATTCGAGACCTGCCGCGCGAAGAGAAACCCGGCACGCTCGGGGGCGCGACCCTGCCCCGAACGCGCGTGAAACCGTAGACCCGAGGCTGGTCAGGCCCGGGGCGGGCGATCGGGCGGCGCCACCACGCGGGCGGGTAGCGCGTCCGTCGATCGGACGAAGAGACCACGGCCGACCGTGGCCACGAAGTCGTGCGGCGCGAAGAGCACCGCCGGTTTGAGGTCGGGCGCCGAGAGCTGCCCCGGGTCCGCCGGTCTGCCGCCGGAAGCGCTGCCATGCGCGGCCCGGGAGCGGCGGGGCATGGGCATCAAGCTGCCGGCCGGGCGCTCGCTGTCGGGTAAGCGCGAGACCCGGTACCACAGATCGAGTGGTGCGCCGTCGCACTCGCCGCTGGCGATCGGGCCATTCGCGACGGGCGGGGTCGGACAATCGATCTCCGCGGGGGTCGCGTACTCGCGGGGGCCGGCTCCGTCCCCTTCGTCCCCGTCACCGGTAGACGCGGCTAGGGGAAGCGCGGCGCCGTCGCAGGTCGCGGGCCATCCCGGACAGCTCACGGCCGCCGACGGAACGGTCGGGACGGCGGAGACCACGAGAGAAAGGACGAGGCCGAGCATGGGGGGGGGCGGAGACCTACGAACCGGCTGGGAAGCTACTCTACCCCCAAGTCTCCGGCAAGCCGCGGTATTCCCGCGGCGGTCGGCGGCGCGGAAAATTCGCGAAATCAGGGCTCAGCGCGCCCGAGCTCATGGGCGACGACCTCGAAGGGACCCGTCATATCGTGCGCGATCGTCGTCGGCGTGGGCGGCGTGGGCGGCGTGGGCGGCGTGCTCGAGCACCTGGCAGCCGCGCGATCCTACGGACTAGGCCGGCCCGGCCGCCTGCGGAATTCCGAACACGGTGCGCAGGCGCGGATAGCGTTCCTTGGGAAGGTCGACGTTGTGCAAGCCGATCCTCAGCGTCACGGTCGTGCCGTCGCCCCAGGGCCACCACAGGCCGAAGGCGCCGGCACCGTCGGGCTCGCCGCCCCACAGGAGCTGCTGCGCCGCGCGCACGCCGCCGCAGGACTCGCTAAAGACGCGGATGCCGGAGGGCGCCTCGGGCAAGTTGGCGGTCGACCAGACACCGGACAGCACGTCGGCGAACGACGCCCGCGCCGCGGCTTCATCCGAAAGCGGGATCGACGAAGCGACACATTTGAGCCGGCGGTCGTAGGTCCAATCGGTGGACGGCCAGCGATCGCGTAAACGTTCCAGCGCAACGAAAACAGAATCCCACGCTTCGTCGGGGGTCGGCATCTTGACAGAATATCCGCTTGCGACGCCGACCGCAAAACATCCGTTGGTTGCTAACTTGCGGCCGATAACGGCCGACGTTCAGGCAGAGATGGGGGCGGGGCTCGGCCGTCCGAACGAAAATGCGGCGAATTGCGAGAGTCCCAGGAGCCCCAGAACAGTCGGGCGAGACGCCCAGCGGTGATACGTCCGGCTCAATGCGGCGTGGCCAACAGGTGCGCCTTGTAGGTCGTCCCACCGCAGGTGGCGGTTCCGTCATAGTTCGAGATCAGGATCGGCTGGTCGTCGGTGCTCCAGGACCAGGCGACGTAACTCTGCGGCGGGCTGAGGCCGTCGAGGTAGGCCATGATCATCGTGATGAACGAACCGCTGTCGGTGCTGCCGGCGGTGCAGTTGGCGTCGCCGATCTCGGTCGCTACGATGGGGATCATGCCCGCCACGGCGCTGGCATCCATGCTCAAAGTGTGGCTGCCGGTGTAGTTGCTGTTCGGATAGACATGCCAGGAGACGGCCAGGTTGTTGGCGGGATCGCTCGGCTCGTTTTGCAGCCATTGCGACAGATCGTTGGCATATTCGATCCCGGCCACCAGAATCAGGTTGTTGGCGCCGGCGCCGCGGACGGCGGTGACCAGCGATTGCATGCCCGCCACTTGATAGCCGACGCCGGTACAGGTGCCGCCGTTCTTCCAGCACGACCAGCCGCCGTCGGTGTTGTTGTCGGGATAGGGTTCATTGAAGAGATCGAAGATGACCTTGGGCGAGTTGGCGTAGGCCGCGGCGACGGAGCTCCAGAAGGCCGGGCCATGGGCCGCGTCGGGCATCGGCTGCTGGCCGGTGGCCTTGGCGCCGTTGTTCTCGGTCCAATGCAGGTCGAGGATGGGGTAGATGCCGTTCTGCAAGAGCAGGTTGACCCAGGTCAGGATCGCGCTCTGGTAGGCGGCGCCCGAGGCTTTGCTGGAGACGCCGTTCAAGGAAAGCCAGCAATCCTCGTTGAGCGGGATCCGCACGGCGTTGATCTTCCAGGCCAGCATGGCGGTGATGGTGGCCATGTTGTTTCCCGAGCCGTCGGCCGGATCGAAGATGTTGGTGCCGTTGATGCACGAATACTCCGCGCCCGGCCGATCGACGCCCAGCAGCCGGATCACCTTGGATCC
>DASRLC010000572.1:0-7742 GCA_035648655.1 Polyangia bacterium | reverse complement strand
TCCAGACGTACGATCCGGATGGACTCGAGGTCGAGTTCGTCACCGCCTCGGGACGGACGCAGGCCGTCGTGACCTTGCGCCTCGCCGACGTGCGGGCGGGGCACCGTCTGGCTTGACGACCGACGCGCCGATCGCCAGAGTACGACTGTGGGGAATGCGGTCGTCCACTTCGAGATCATTGGCAGGAATCCCGCAGCGTTGAAGGAGTTCTATCGGGCGCTGTTCGGCTGGGAGCCGGACACCGATTCGCCGGTCGCGCCCCAAGTCTCCGACGCGGGAGCGTATGGCTTCATTGGCGCGAGCGCGACGGCCGACGGATCGGGCATCCCGGGCGGCATCGGCGGCGGACCGAGCTTTCGCCCACATGCGCTTTTCTACGTCGGGGTCCCGAATGTGGCTGCCGCGCTCGAGAAGGCACTCACCCTGGGAGGCTCACGCGTGATGGGACCCGTAGCCAACCCGAACGGCAAGCTCGTCGTTGGGCACTTCGCCGACCCTGAGGGCAACCTGATCGGCATCGCCGGCCCCGCCTAAGCTGGGACGGTCTGCGTGCCGACGAACTCGCCTTCCAGCTTGGGCTCACCGTCTTCGAAAAGGATGGCGACGACCTCTTCGAGATCCTGACCTAGCTCGTCCAAGAATCCTGGCCGGCGCCTGGCGTTCCACGACTCAGATACAAACGTGGTAATAGAGACGCGAGCTTCCCCCATCGACAGAGGTAACCGGCCCCGAAACACCGCCGTCCAATGGCGCGCAGTCGACGGGATTTTCCGGGGTTGGCGTAACGCAATTCGGAGCGGGGCAGCTCGGCTCAGCCAGGGTGATGCAATCGCAAGGTGGGACCACGCAGACCTCCGAAGGATTGCAGAATGCTTCGCCACAGGCGACCGAGCCGCTGTCGGTCACGATGGCGTGGTCGGTCGAAGCATCGTTGTCGCTGCCGGTGAGGCGCGAGCCGCCGCAACCCGCCACGATCGACAGGAGCCCCAAGACCCAAAGGCCTCCCGATCAATCATTCTCCACTTTAACCCACCTCCGCTGGCGGTCCCCGACGCGTCCCGCGACGGCGAGCTGCTCCGCCGCCCCTAAGATTTCATTTGGACAGCGCCTTCACGGATCCGCCCTCGGTGGTCCAATAGACGTGGGTGGCGTCCTGCGCGATGCCCTGCGGCTTCTCCATATCGCATGAAATGGTGACGGCCGTTCCGCCCGTGACGGGAGCGCGCATGATCGCGAACCCGAAGTTGTTCGCCCAGTAGACGTTCTTCCCGTCGGATACGATGCCCGGCACTCCGTTGAACGCCGAGGCGAAGGTCGCGACGGTGGCGGGAGCTCCGCCCGCCAGGGGGATGCTCAACACGGCGTCGACACCCGAGCCTGGGTTGGCGGGCACATAGACGCCGGTCGCGTCGACGGAGATCGGTTGCGAGCCGCCGAGAAAATCCCCCGGAGCGACCAGCGTCGCCAGCACGGTCGCCGTCGTTCCCGCAAAGGGCATCATGAGCAACCGGCGTCGGCGTTTCCGCCGCCGCCCGTCGTTCCGGCGGCGCCGCCACCCGCGCCGGCCGTTCCGGTCCCACCTTCTCCTCCCGCACCGCCCTTTTTCCCGGAGCTCCCGCAGCCGATCAAGGCCAACCCAGCCACAGCCCCGACGATACCCATCAAGCCAACTCGCGTAATCATTTTCTAATCCTCTTACATGGAGATCCGCAAGTCGGCAACTCTTCGGCGGGATAGCGGTCGGGCATCCCGCGTACGTGACCGCGGCGTTCGCAGGCCTGGGCGGTGAGGCCCGTGCTACGCTGCTCTCGATGGGTCGTGCTGTCCCTTTGCCCACGCCAGGATTGGACGACAGGAACGCCTAGCTGACCATCGCTCCAACCGAACCGCGCAAGACATCGGCGGATCTGCGGGAGATGCTGCCAATGGCTCCTTTTCTCGAAGTCTTCGTTCCCGATGCGCTGTGGTTGCGGGAGTACTTCGTGCGATTGGGCGGCGCGCGGTTCAACGCGCGCATGGCGGTAATCAAGCTCCGGAGCGGCGAGATTCTCATCCACTCCCCGTGCGCGTTCGACGATTCGCTCGCTGCGGAGGTCGCCGCGCTGGGTCGGGTTGCGGCGATCATCGCGCCGGGCAACCTCCACTGGTTGCACGTTCGCTCGTGCCAGCAAGCGTTCCCCGACGCGGTGACCTATGTTTGCCCCGGGGTCGAGAAGCGGGCCAAGGGTCTCACCTTCGACTTCGTCCTCGGCGACGAAGCCCCGCCGCTCTGGGCCGACGAGCTGTCACAGGTCGCGCTACAGGGGACGCGCCTCATGCGCGAGGTCGCCTTCTTTCAGCGCGCGAGCCGCACCCTCATCCTCGTCGATCTCGTCGAGAACTTCACGCCGGCTACGCCCGGCACCAACTTGTTCCTCCGGATCGCGTTTCGCGCGCTCGGCATGTGGAACCGACCCAGCCCGGCACCCGAGTACCGGTTTGCCTGGGGCGACAAGGCGCGGGTGCGCGAGGGTATGGAGCGCATCCTCACCTGGGACTTCGAGCGTGTGATCCTCTCGCACGGCGACATCATCACGCGCGACGCCAGGCAGATCGTCGCTCAGGCCTGGCGGAAGGTTCTCCGCTGAGGCGAGCCTTCGTCTTCTGCCGGCTGCTCACGAAGTCCGATGATCCGAACACAACGGAAGGCGATCTGCTCGCTCACCGAGAAGGCCATCGTGCTGCTGCCGATCGTGGTGCAGATCGGCGCCGGTCTCGGCGTGACCTGTTAAGCTGGTTGCGTGCCCCGGACGATCTCCTCGGCCCAAACCTTCTTCATGAAGTTCGTGCTCCCGATCATCTGGATCGGTGGATTCGGCTTCGGGACCGCCATGCTCTTTCGAGCCGGCGACCGCTTCGGTCATCGGCCGCCGCCTCCAGAGACGAAGTGGGTCTTCCTGGCGGGGCTGCTGGTCGGGAGCACCGCCATCTACTGGTGGGGCGTGCGCCTCATGCGGGTCGTGATGACCGATAAAGAGCTGCGGATTTCAAACTATCTGCGCGAGATCGTCGTCCCGTTCAGCGAGATCGACCAGGTTACCGAGAATCGGTGGGTCAACGTCCACCCGGTGACGGTCCAGTTCGTCCTCCGGACCGACTTCGGTCACCGCATCGTGTTCATGCCGAAGATTCGCCCGTTCGCCCTTTTCTCGTCGCATCCCATCGTCGCTGAGCTCCGGGCTGCGAGTGAAAGCGCGAAACCAGCGCCTTCCGCGTGACGATCGGTCGACGCAGTGGACTTCCCTGTGAGCTCTCCATGCGGATCGCCAAGCGCGGGTCGGTCGAGCCGCCAGTGTGGCCGGTGGCCTTTCTCCGAAAAATCGCCTCCCACGTCAGCCAGGGCGCGGTCTTGGCGCAAGCGGTAGCATTCCGAACCGGGCCGATCCCGGGGGCGCCCGCCGATGCCGGGTTTGACGGTGCCGTGGCGCTGCTCGATCCAGGGATCAACCCGCGGCCGGGTCCCTTCGGTGAGGTCGGCGTGATCCTTCTCGTGGGTGTCACCGGTCGCCAGCTCGACGAGATCGGGCAAGGTGGCAGCGCAAAGCTCATCGCCGACCCGGCCAGGCAGATCACGTGAGGTGAGTGTGGGCCAATGCCTGCGGCCTCCGTCCTCCGGCCGCGTCCCGAAGGCATGACCAATCGGCGACCGTCAGAATTGGGCCACCACAAACGATTACATGTGGGCAGAGCTAATCAAACCGCTGCTCGCTCCGTTCATACGGCCCCCGCATCGTCGACGCCGGCGCCATGACACAATCGTGGTGAGTTTCTGTGCGGGCCGTGACATTTGCCATGTGACTCTGGAGGATGCCACTGGCTACCCGTGGTCCGGCGTTGGTTCACTCTGGTTCCGAAGCCCTGAAGGAGCTTCGGGCCCGGCTCGATGACCGAAAGCTATTCGAGCCGTCTCGCTTCTGGATGCGGAAGCTGTTGATTTGGATTCCCACGTTCTTTCTGTCCTACATTGGCCTCTTGGTCCTGCCAATGGGTCCTCTCTGGGTGATTCTGGCAGTTGCCGCCTCGGTCGGGCTGTTGACGATGGGATACGTAGGTCACGACGCCGGACACTACGCGTTGTCGAAGACGTGCTGGGTGAATGATTTCTGGGGCCAATTCGGAATGACATTTCTGTGTGGAATGAGCTTCGGGTTTTGGCGCTCGCGACACAATGCCCATCACGTTCATTGCCAGGAAGTGGACGGCGATCCCGATATGCACTTCGGCGTGTTGTTCTCGGTCTACCCGGATTCGGCCAACTGGCGGACGCCGTTGGGGCGCTTCTTTTTGAAGATTCAGAAGTGGACGTTCTGGCCCCTTTCGTCGCTCTATTGGGTCACACTCCGATACGACGGCATCCGCGACCTCTTCCAAAGGCCGGAGCAGACCAAGATTGATAGGTTCTTGATGCCATTGCATTGGATCGTCCTACTGGTCGTTCCGGGAGTCATCGTCGGGTGGCCCGCCGCGCTCCTGGCTTACGTCACGGTGTCGTGCATCTCATCCTTGATGACGGCGTCGGTCTTCATCCCGAACCACTGGGGGATGCGGCGACTCGGTCGAGACCACGGGATCGGTTACCTGGAGCAGCAAGTCACCACCAGTCGAAACATCTCGAATCCGCGCCTGCTGGATTTTTACTATGGTGGACTGAACTCTCAGATCGAGCATCACCTGTTCCCGCGGGTCGCCCACAATCGGTACCGTGAGATGCGGACGGTCGTTCGCGCCTTCTGCGTAGAACGCGGGATCGCCTACGAGGAGGTCACGCTGTATCGCGCCCTGGCCTCGGTCGGCCATCACCTCGGCGACATGACGGCCGCCTACGCGGCCTCCCAGCGCCCCGGCCCGCGCGCCGCTCGCTGAATCGCAGCGACACACCTCCAGCGGGATGTCGCCGGCCTGAGCTCCCACGATCGCCGCAACCCATTCCTTTCGCGGTGTCGCTCAGGCGCCTGCGGGTCTGAGACCACCCTGCCGAGTCTCGACCCCCAGCCCGGCCTCCTCGGTCAACCGGATCCGCGGGCCGTCGACCCGCCAGCCGCCGGTGAAGGGATCCTCGGCCAGTAAAAAGGCGGTGTCGAGGTCAACCCAATCGACGCCGCCCAGCGCGGCGACCACGTGGGCCATCGCGAGCAGGCCGACGCGCGTCTCGACCATGGCGCCGGCCATCAAGCCGAGGCCTTCGGCGCGCGCGCGGCGGCCCAGCGCCAGCGCCGCCAGCGGACCGCCCAGCTTGGTCAGCTTCAAATTCACGGCGCCGGCGGCCCGCGCCGCCAGCAGGCGGTCCAGGTCGGCCGGTCCGCGGAAGGATTCGTCGGCGACCACCGGCACCGGCGCGCGCGCGGTGACCTCGGCCATCCCGTTCAGATCGTCCGTGGCGCACGGCTGCTCGTAGCACTCGATCGTCAGTCCGTCGGCCAGCGCCGTGTCGAGCAGCGCGAGCGCTTCGGTCGCCGAAAAGCCGGCGTTGGCGTCGAGCCGAAACCGCGCGCCCGGCACGGCCGCCGCCACCGCGCGCAACGACGCGCAGTCGGCGCGCCAGTCCCGCCCAACCTTGACCTTGAAGCAGGTGAAGCCGGCGCGCGCGTGGCGCAGCGCCGCGACGGCCATCCGATCCGGATCCGAGATCGACAGCGTGATGTCGGTGATCAGCGGAGGCGCGGCGGTGCCGCCCAGCATGCGCCAGAGCGGCACACCCCGCAGCCGGGCCGCCGCGTCGAGGATCGCCGACTCGACCCCGGCCCGCGCGACGGCGCTGGTTGGCAACGTCTCTTCCAGCAAACGAATGAGATCCGTCGATTGCCGGAGGGACGCGCCCCGCAGGCGGATGGCCGCGCCGGCGATCAGCTGCAGCAGCTCGGGTTGGTCCTCGCGCGTGACCGGCGGCAGCGCGGCGCTTTCGCCGAGGCCGGTCGCCCGCCGGCCACCTTCGTCCTCCAGCGTGGCGCGCACCAGCGCCGCGCGGGTGGTGTCCATCCGACCCGACGCGATCACGAACGGCTCGCAGAGCGGGATCGACAGCGGCGCGACCGTCAGCTCGACGATCGACAGGCCAGATCCCCACGGCATCCGCGAATCCTATCGCGACCTCTTTTTCGCATGGAAGATTGATGGCGCGGCCCGTTGGTGGAGAAGGGGGAGAAGTGCTCATGGGACAGCCAGTGGTCGGATTCAGGCGGCGAAACCTGCGGTTGATTCCAGATCTGGAGCCCGAGGCGCCCTTGCCGTGGCGGCGAATCGCCTCGGAGGTGCGGGCGACGATCGCGCTGTTGCAGCCCGAGCTCGCGCGGACGATCCGTCCTTTCTTACCAAACAGTGCGCGCGGTGAGGAGCTGGTGCGCCGGCTCGAGGCGCCGATCGCCATCGTGGTCGGGGGGGTCCACCATGGTCGGCTACACCTGGGGAAAGTTCTGCGCGATTGGTTGGCTCCGGCCGTTCGCGATCGGGAGCCTGACCGCCTCGCACGCTGGTAGCGCCCGCCGAATCCTCACCCGAGCGGGCATCGTGGTCGCGCCGCAAGCAGCGCTTTTCCCGCGGTCAGCGCGTCGCGACGATCGGTGCCGCGACGGCCGGGATCGGGCGGGCGCGGAGCTGCGACTCGGCGAAGGCCAGGGTGGTCTTGAGCGACTCGGTGGCCATGTATCTCTTCGATCGGCCGAGATCGGTCGGCAGCGCCAGGCCGACCGCGTCGATGCCGGCCGCGTGGGCCAGGTAGAGGGTGCGGTCCATGTTTACCGTCTGCGTGCAGACGATCGCCCCGGTGACTCCATAGAGGGCGGCCGCCCGGTTCATGGTCTCGCGCGTGCGCGAGCCGCCACCGTCGGTCCAGACGTCGTCGGCGGGGACGCCGCGTGCGCGCAGCCAGGCGCCCATGACCGTCACTTCGGGGCTGACGGTGCTGTCGTCGCCGGAGACCAGGATGGCCTTCACGCGGCCCGCTCGATAGAGGGTGAGCGCGGCCTCCAATCGAGAGCGAACGATCAAAAGCGGCTTGCCGCGGAAGACGCGCGAGCCGGGGACGATGGCGATGTCGCGGATCGGAACCGCGTCGGCGCTTTCGTAGACGTATCCGCGCGACGCGCGCGCGATCCAGGCGTTCGACGCCGTGAGGCCCGCCAGCCCGACCAGCGCCAGCGACGCGACCGCGGCGGCGATCTGCGTCCCGCGGGTCTTGGCTACTCCGACGCCGACCATCGAAGGGTCCATCGGGAGAGCGGCCGACGGCCTTGAGAGGCACGGCGCGCGTCAGTTGTCCGACGCTGGGATCGCGCGGCGCGGACGGTGGGGCGCCGTTTGGTCGCTGCGCGCCGGCGTGTGCGTCGGCGTCTCACCCCAGCGCAGAACGGCCTTGTCGCCCTTGCTCCGGAAGAGCGCGAAGTCGTGCAGGGCCTCGGCCTTGCGCTTCATCGCCGCCAGCGAACGGGCGCGCGCGGCCGCGTCGCCGAGCAGCCGCGGTCCGAATACACCGCAGACGCCCGCCACCGCCAGCAACAGGCAGACGGCCGTGATTCGTCCCAGGCGCACCCCGCCCCCGACGGCCATCGCCCTATGAACATCGGCCGATCGGAGGTGAGCTTGAGCGGGGCGAAGGCGGCCGCTAGAGTGTGGGCAGGAGCCCCCATATGAAGAATCATCGCTTTGTTATTGGTCTTGCGGCGCTGGCCTTGGCGGCGGGCGCGATCGATCTGACCGGCTGCTCGAGC
>DASRLC010000571.1:0-2899 GCA_035648655.1 Polyangia bacterium | reverse complement strand
CCTGTTTTTCCTGGCTCGGGCGGCGGAGGATGCGGTAAACGCTGACAGCGGGCATGCCCGACGTCCTCAAAAAGACCGCGTCGGTCAGGCCCCAGGTCGAAGCCGGTCGCCACGTTTTGGCCTGGGATGAGGTCTCTTTCGAGGTCGACGCGCGCGTCGGTGGCCGTGTCACGGCGCTGCGCGTCGGCGGACAGGACCTGCTCACCGGACGGCGGGTCGATCCGGGCAACTACGGTTCGACCTTCTGGACCAGTCCCCAGACCGCCTGGGGCTGGCCCCCGGTGCCCGAGATCGATCATCTTCCTTATCGCGCCCACCTGGAAGGCGATACCGTCGTCATGCGGAGCGATCCGGCCCCGGCGTTGGGCGTCGAGATCGAGAAGCGCTTTTCGGCCGATCGCGCGCGCGCGGCCATCGTGTTCGATTTTCGGATCTACAACTGGGGCCAGGCGGCCATCCAGACGGCGCCCTGGCAGATCACGCGGGTGCCGCCGGGTGGCCTGACGTTTTTTCCGACCGGCGACGGGCGCTTCGCGCCGTCGAACTTGGACGCCGTCGAATCGCTGGGCGTCACCTGGTACGCCTACGATAAGGCCGCCATCACCGACAACCAGAAGCTGTTCGCCGATGGGCGCGAAGGGTGGCTGGCGCACGTCGATGTCGATCGGCAGGCCCTGCTGGTCAAGACCTTCGCGGTCACGCCGCGCGCCGCGCACGCGCCGGGCGAGGCCCAGATCGAGATCTACGCCTCGCCCGCCCACACCTACGTCGAGGTCGAGGCGCAAGGGGCCTACGAGGCGATCGCGCCGGGCGCGTCTTCGCACTGGCGGGTGGTCTGGTTGGTCCGCCGCCTTCCGGGCGAGCTGCGCTGCGCGGTGGGCAGCGCCGAGCTGCTCTCCTACGTGCGCGCGCTGGTGGCAGCCGACGCGGCGGCCGCGGGATAGCGTGGCCTTCGAGCGCCGCTTCGTTCGGACGCTTCCCTTCGGCATCTGTGTGGGGATCGCGCTGCCCGACGGGCCCGACCGGCACGACGACGACGGCGCCCGGTTCGAGTTGCCGGCCGTCCTGCACCCCGACGAGGCGGCGTTCGCGCGGACGCTGTCGCCGGTTCGCCGCTCGGGCTGGGTCGGTGGGCGTGTCGCGCTGCGGGCCGCGCTGCAGGCCGTGGGCGTCGACGCGACGGCGCCGCTGTTGGCTACGCCGCGCGGGGGGCCGCTCGTGCCGGCGGGCGCCGTCGGCTCGGTGAGCCACAAGAGCGATCTCGCGGTGGCGTTGGCGGCGCGCGCGGAGACGCCGCCGGAGGCCACGCTCGGCATCGACGTCGAGGTGGTGCGGTCGTTCAAGCACGACATCGCCCGCCACGTTTTGACGGCCGGCGAGCGCGCCGTGCTGCCGCCCGAGGGGCCGGCGCGCGACGCCGAGGTGCTTCGTCTCTTCTCGGCCAAGGAGGCGATCTACAAGGCGCTCGATCCCTGGGTACAGCGCTTCATCTCATTTCAGGAGGCCGAGATCGCGCGCGCGTCCGGGGGGCTGACGGCGACCGTGACGCTCGCGCAGGGCGAAGGGCCTTTTGCTGTCGAGCTGCACGACGCCAGCGGCGACGGGATCCTCTTGCTGGCCGCCCGCGCAACGCGACGCTAAGCGCGTTTGCGTTCGCGCAGCAGCCGAAACTCGTCGAGCGAGGCGCAGCGCAAGAACCGGTTCTCGCGCTGCTCGTGCGCAATGGTGGAGGTCTCGGTGTCGCCGTAGTTGTGGCCGGGGTAGACGCGCGTTTCTTCCGGCAGCCGCGCCAGGCGCTGCAGGCTGTTCCACATCTGCGCCGTGTCCCCGCCCGCGAAGTCGGTGCGCCCGCACCCGCCGACGAACAGCACGTCGCCGGTGACCACGTAGCCATCGGCCAGGTAGCAGGTGCCCCCCACCGTGTGCCCGGGCGTCTCCAGGGCGCGGACGCCGCAGCGGCCGAGCGCTAGGTCGCGACCGTCGGCCACCTCGACCAAGGTCCGACCAGCCGCGCGGACCCTCTCGGCCTCGCGCGGATGGACCACCACCGCGGCGCCGGTCTTCTGCACCAGCTCGGCCACCCCCTCGATGTGATCATTGTGGGTGTGCGTGATGAGGAGGGTGGTGACCCGCAGCTTCAAGCGCTCGACCTCGCGCAGCAGCCGATCGACCTCCCAGGCCGGGTCGACGATGGCGGCCTCGCGGGTGTCCGGGCAGTACAGGATCTCGCAGAAGTTCTGCAACAGGCCGACCTCGATCTGCACCACCGCCGGCGCCGGTGGCAGGCCGGCTGTATCGCTTCGCTGGGCGCTCATGGGCTCATTTCCTTTTGGCGGTCACGGTGACGGTCACGGCGGCGGCGCCCACGTTGTCGGCGCTGTCCCAGGCGCGTACGGTCACCGCGTGCGGGCCCAGCGGCAGCGGCGGGAGCTCGAGCGTGAAGGCCTCGACCAGATCGTCACAGATTCCGTCCGCGACGCTCAGGACCTGCCAATCGCCGCCGTCGATGGCGTACTCCAGGCCGGTCAGCGGGCTCTGGTTGTCGCGCGCGCGGCCCGACACGAACGGATACTTCGCGACCAGGCCGACCACCTCGGGCTTGCGGTTGTCGACCAGGATCGGCGTCGAGGTGAAGCTGGCCTCGAGCACCCGCTCGCGCGCCTCGGACCGCTCGTCGCTGACCACCACGCGCACCAGGTAGGTCCCGTCGGGCAGCCCCTCGGTGTTCCAGTCGTACTCGCCCTTCGACAGCGCGTCCGGACCGCCCAGCGGCCGCCAGACCGCTTCGTCCTCTTGTCGAAAAGAGAGCCGGTAGTCCAGCTCGTCGCCGTCGGGGTTGTCGGTCTTCCAGCGCAGCTTGACCACCGGCGAGTGCGCGCGGGCCGGGGCCGCCGCGGAA
>DASRLC010000570.1:0-6172 GCA_035648655.1 Polyangia bacterium | reverse complement strand
ATCCTGGCGTCGGCCTTTTGCGGCTGCCATGCCGGGATGGGTGGGGGCGCCGCCACGCCGCCGATTGCGACGGGTGACTTCACCGTCGTCGAGCGCTCCGAGAGCGGACCGATCGTGGCGGTCGCGAGCCGCGGGTCATATCTGTGGGCCGCCGGCCATCCGGGCTTGCGCCGGTGGAACGTGGGCGACGGCGAATACGAAGAGGTGGCCGCCGCCGACGAAATCGGCGGCATGGGGCTGCGCGCGCTGGCGGTCGACGACGAGGGCACGGCTTGGGTGGCGGGCGCGACCGAGGTCGGTCGCTGGAGCGCCCGCCCAAGCGGCCGATACAAATACGAGGGCGCCGGCTCGCCCGGCACGGTGACGGTGCTGGCGCCGCGGCGGCCGGTCGCCACGCAAGGCGCCTGGGCCGGCGGACCGGGCGGTCTGTATCGCTTCGATGGGCACCACTGGGCGGTGGTCGACGGGCTGCTCGGCGTGTCGGTGACCTCATTGACGCTGGACGCGGACGGTCGTGGCGCCTGGGTCGGCACGCGTGGCAAGGGGCTCTACCAGGCCCAGGCCGATGCCCGTCAGGTCGTGCCGGCGGCGGGCGGTGCGGCGGTGACCGCGGATGAGATCGTCGGGACCGCCACCGACGTCGCCGGGACGCGCCTGGTGGCCGGAAACGTGGGCGGGGAGGCGCGCCTCTACGCGCTGACCTTGGCCGGCGCCTTCGAGTTTCGAGCCGCCGCCGGGATTCACGCCGTCGCACTGATCGGCCGCGGGGCCGAAGCCCTGCTGGTCGCGGGCCCCGTCGGTCACGAGCAGGCCTACACGTTGCGCGCGTTCGAACCGGGCGAGGCCGTTCCAACCGGCGGATTGCGTTTCTCGTCGGTGGCGGAAGACAAAGGCGGGCGCTGGGCGGGCGTGCCGACCAACCAGGCGCTGCCGCCGGGCGTGACCTCGGTGGCGGTCGACGGCAAAGATCTTTTTTGCGGCAGCGCCGCGCGCGGCGTCGCGCGCGCCGAGGCGGGACGGCCCCAGTACTTCGACGGCGCGGAATTGGTCGGGGACGCCAACCGATTCTCGGTCGCCTGCGAGACGCCCGCCCACTGCCTGATCGTCACCGAAGGTCCGCGGGCCTGGCAGACCGACGGCGATCACTATGCGTCGACCGGCCTCGGCTCGGCGGCCGACGCCACGGTGCTGGGGTTCGCCAGCGATAGCCAGGGCGGCCTGTACGCGATGTTCTTCGACCCGCGCGCCGATCCACGCTTCAAGGGGGTGGTGATCAACCGACGCGCGCCCGGCCCAGGCGACTGGCAGCCGTGGAAACGGATCGCGCTCGAGCTGCCGGCCCACGGGACGCCCGAGCTTTCTTTCGCGGAGGTCTCGCCGACGGGCGAGCTGTGGCTGGGCCTGCGGGTCGCGGATGAAAGTGGCGACGACGTCGGCTACGGCGCGGCGGAGATCGATCTGCAGACCGGGGTCGCCGTGCAACACCGCCCGCGCCGCCCAGGCGAGGCCGCCGCGCCCGAGGCGTTGCCGCTGCCGGCCGATCTGACCGGGATCCTATTTGTCGGCAGCGCGACCTGGTACGCGTCGCTGGCGGGCGTCTACCGCTTCGCCGACGGCCAGCTCGACAACTGGGGCGAGAGCGATGGCCTGCCGAGTGACCTGGTGTGGAGCGTTGGCCGCGGCGGCGACGGGACGATCTGGGCCGCCACCTCGGAGGGGTTGGCGCGCTGGGACGGCAAGAGCTGGCACCCAGCCCCCGGGCCGGTGGGCGCCACCCGCGGCCTCGCCACCGACGATCGCGGGCGCTTGTGGGTCGCGACCGCCAAGGGCCTCCGGATCTTGCCGCCCGGCGCGTCCGACCTGTCGTCTGCGACCGTGCTGGTCGAAGGCGACATGCGCGATCTCACCCGCGATCGCTTCGGCCGCACCTGGGCCCTCTCGTCCGACGGCATCACCTTCGTCACGCCCCGAATTTCCGCCGCCGCGATCCCGTGATACTGTGCCCGCGTGACCGCGCATGACGGAAGTCGGCCAGCCGATCCGGAGATCCCGGACATTCTGCCGCTCTTGCCGATTCGGGACCTGGTCGTCTTCCCCTACATGATCGTCCCGCTGCGGGTGACGCGGCCGGTGTCGATGGAGGCGGTGGCCAAGGCGCTCGAAGCCGACGAGCGGCTCTGCTTCCTGGTCGCGCAGCGCGACCCGACCGACGACAACCCGTCGGCGCAGGCGTTCTACCGGTCGGGCACCATCGGCATGATCATGCGGATGCGCAAGCTCTCCGAAGGGGGCCTCAAGGTGTTGGTGCAGGGGCTCTGCCGGGCCCGCATCCAGCGCTTCATCTCGGAGAGCCCGTGCTACCGGGTGCGGATCGATCGCAGCAACGACAAGCCGCTGCCACGGTCGCTGGGGATCGAGGCGCTGCTGCGCTCGGTGCGCGGCAACATCGACAAGCTGTCGGGCCTTGGCAAGACCATCCAGCCCGAGCTGTCGATGGTCGTGCAGAGCGTGGAGGATCCGGGGCGGATGGCCGACCTGGTGGCCTCGCACCTGACGCTCAAGGTGCCCGAGGCCCAGGAGCTGCTGGAGCTGGACGAGCCGGTGCAGCGCCTGACGCGCGTGAACCAGACGCTGGAAAAAGAGATCGGCATCCTCGAGGTGCAGTCGCAGATCCAGAATCGCGCCCGCGAGGAGATGTCGAAGACCCAGCGCGACTACTACCTGCGCGAGCAGCTCCGGCAGATCAAGACCGAGCTCGGCGACAGCGACGTACACGGCGAAGAGATGGAGGAGCTGCGCACCAAGGTCGCCCGCGCGGGCCTGTCCGAAGAGGCGCGAAGCGAGGCCGACAAGCAGGTGCGCCGGCTCGATCAGATGCACGCCGAGAGCGCCGAGGCCGGCGTGCTGCGCACCTACATCGAGTGGCTGACCGAGCTGCCCTGGAACGTCTCCAGCGAGGACATGCTCGATCTCGAGGTGGCGCGCCGGATCCTCGACGAGGACCACTACGATCTCGAGCACGTCAAGGATCGCATCCTCGACTACCTGGCGGTGCGCAAGCTGCGCGGCGGCACGCACGGACCGATCCTCTGCTTCCTGGGCCCCCCCGGTGTGGGCAAGACCTCGCTCGGGCGCTCGATCGCGCGTGCGATGGGGCGCAAGTTCGTGCGCATCTCGCTGGGCGGCATGCGCGACGAGGCCGAGATCCGCGGCCACCGCCGTACCTACGTGGGCGCGCTGCCCGGGCGGATCATCCAGGCCATGAAGCAGGCCGGCGCCAACAACCCGGTCTTGCTCCTCGACGAGGTCGACAAGCTCGGGTCGGACGCGCGCGGCGATCCCTCGGCGGCGCTGCTCGAGGTGCTCGACCCCGAGCAGAACGGCAACTTCCGCGATCACTACCTGGGCGTGGCCTTCGATCTGTCCAAGGTGGTCTTCATCGCGACCGCCAATCTCCCCGAGACCATCCCGCCGCCGCTGCGCGATCGCATGGAGACGCTGCGCCTCTCCGGGTACGCCGAGGAGGAGAAGCTGGCGATCGCCGAGCGGTACATCATCCCCAAGCAGATCGCCGAGGCGGGTCTGTCCGCCAACGAGATCGTGATCGGCCGGGACGTCACACGGCGGATCGTGGCTGAGTACACCCGCGAGTCCGGCCTACGTGGCCTCGAGCAGCTCATCGCGCACCTGGCGCGGCGGATCGCGCGGCGGGTGGTCGAGGATCGCGCGCGCGCCGGCGCCGACGGGGGCGCGCCGACCCGCGCGCCGATCATCACCGCCGAGGAGCTGCCGACGTTCCTGGGCCCGCCACGCTATCTGCCGGAGGAGCGTCACCGGGCCGCCGAGGTCGGCACCGTCAACGGCCTGGCCTGGACGCCTTACGGGGGCGAAGTGCTGCTCATCGAGGCGCAAACGATGGCGGGCAAGGGATCGCTGACGCTCACCGGGCAGCTCGGCGACGTGATGAAGGAATCGGCGCAAGCCGCGCTGTCGTTCGCGCGCGCGCACGCGCTGGCGTTGGGCCTCTCCAGTGAGTTCTACGCGGGCCGCGAGATCCACATCCACGTGCCGGCGGGCGGCGTCCCCAAGGACGGACCCTCGGCCGGGGTCACCATGGCCTGCGCGCTGGTCTCGCTCATCTCCGGGATCCCCGTCCGCCATGAGGTGGCGATGACCGGCGAGCTCACGCTGCGGGGCAAGGTGCTCCCGATCGGTGGCCTCAAAGAGAAGCTGCTGGCCGCGGCGCGGGTCGGCATGACCACCGTGATCATTCCCTACGCCAACGCGCCCGAGCTGTCCGAGATTCCGGCCTACATCACCAGCAAGCTGGTGGTGCGGCCGGTGCGGACGATGGACGAGGTTTTGGAGATCGCGCTGGCGCGTCCGCTGGGCGGTCCCAAGAAAGAGCCCCGCCCGGCAACCAAGACCGAACGAGCCCGCGATCGTCGCAAGGTCTCGTCGCGCCCCGGCATGGCGTGAGCGAGCGTGGGAGGGCTCTGCCCCTCCCATGGGCCCCCCCCGGGAGGTATGCGCACGCGGATCTGCTAATTGGGCGGTGTCTTCGGCCGGCAAAGCCGGCCTGCGATCTATGGCAGCTTCCTCAGCGCAGGAGCGCGATGGCGGCGATCAGGGGTTGGTCGCCGGTGACGACCGGCGGCGGGCTGATGCCGGTGGAGGTCGTGTCTGCTTGGAGGCGGCGGTCGAAGAGGTGGGAGGGGTTCACGTTGCCGAGCGCGGCGAGCATCGTTTGGCGCAGCGTCGGGTGCTTGAGCTCGAGGTCGGCCAGCAGCGCCTTCATGCGTTTGCGCTGGGCCTCGTCCTGCGAGCCGCACAGCTTGCAGGGCAGGATCGGGAAGCCGCGCGCCTCGGCCAGCGCGGCCAGGTCGGCCTCGGCGGCATAGGCCAGCGGGCGGATGACCACGAAGCGCCCGTCGTCGGTCGTGAGGCGCGGCGGCATCGAGGCCAGCTTGCCGCCGAAGAACAGGTTCAGCAGCAGCGTCTCGAGCGCGTCTTCGCGGTGATGACCGAGCGCGATCTTGTTGCAGCCGAGCTCGCCCGCGGCCCGGTACAGGATCCCGCGCCGCAGCCGCGAGCAGAGCGAGCAGTAGGTCTTCCCCTCCGGGATCTTGTCCACCACGATGTCGTAGGTGTTCTCGTGTAGGATTTTGTACGGCACGCCCTCCGCCGCGAGCCAGGCCTCGAGCGGCGCGCCGTCGTAGCCGGGCTGACCCTGGTCGAGGTGCACGGCGATGAGGTCGAACGCCACCGGTGCGCGGGCTTGCAGGTCGCGGAGCAAGACCAGCAGGCCATAGCTGTCTTTGCCTCCAGACATGGCCACCAAGATCCGATCTCCGTCCTCGATGAGGTGGTGATGGCCGATGGCACGGCCCATGTCGCGGAGAAGTCGGCGTTCGAGGTCCATGGTGGGTTCGCCGGGCATGCTACCTTCATCTGAGGGTGTCGGGGAGAGCCTCGCATCCCGTTAACCCGGATCGCGGTCCGCAAGGACGGGTCATCGGGGTCATCGGGGTCGGAGCGTCGAGATTTCGGGGCCAGCATGTCGAAGTCAGCCAGCGACAAGCAGAACAAACGTCGCCCGCGCGGCTGGCGGCTGGCGGTCGGTGGCTCGTTGGCCATGCACGGCTGCCTGCTGGCGGCGCTGTTCTGTTTCAGCCGCTGGCGCAGCGGCGGGCTGAACGAGACGGCGGACGGGACCGAGCCGAGTTGGTCCGTCGTCGACCTGGTGCCCGGCCCGCCGCCGGTCGAGAGCGCGGGCGCCGAGCTGTCCGACCCGCCGCTGACCCGTGACGACGCCCCGCGCGCCCGCCCTTGGGACGCCCACGAGGGGGAACGCGACAATCCCGTCGCCCGGACCACCGCCCCGGCCAATGCCGACGGGCGCGATCGGCGCGCGCCGGCGCCCGACCGTGGCTCGGCAGGCGGCGCACCGCTGGCGGTCGCCTATCGGCTCGATCGCTCGACGCTTCGCTCGCGTTTGACCGACGGCGCCGCCCAGGCCCAGCCCGCGCGTTTACGGATCGCCAGCCACCGGGCCTCGCCGCAAGCGATCCGTGAGGAGCCGGTGGTCGGCAGCGGGGATTCGGTGCGGACGGTGACCCCGACCCATCTTGCGTCGCCGGTTCCGTCGCCCGCCAGCTCGGCCGAGGTTTTG
>DASRLC010000569.1:0-3090 GCA_035648655.1 Polyangia bacterium | reverse complement strand
CTCGTAGACGCCACCTTCACGCGATCGCGGACGTGGGTTCGATTCCCACCGTCTCCATTACAGCCCGGAAACTATGGGCGCTTCAGGCGGAACAGTACGCAGCGAAGGTGCCGCCCGTGTGAGCGCGACGCGCCGCGGTCGGCGCTCGTCGATCGCCCGGGGCTTCCATCGGCGCAGTCCTGCCTGCGCCGTCGTGGCGGCCCGAAGGCTGGATCGCCGCTTGAGTTCCATGCCGGCTTGGGTTAGGTTGGCCCCCGTGGTTTTGGGGCGCATATGGGCTGCCGTCGCAGCGGCGGGTCTGCTTTGGGCGGGCGCAGGTACGGCCCAGGCCGCTCCCGGCGATCTCGACACCACCTTCGGCCAGGGCGGGATGGCGACCATCGACCTGCACCACAACGCGTTCGCCAACGCGCTGGCGGTGGCGCCCGATGGCGGTGTGATCGTCGCGGGCACGGCGATCTCGGTCTCGGGCGCGACGACGGACGTCGTGACCGCGCGCTTCACGCAGCAGGGGGCGCCAGACCCCTCCTACGGCCAGGGGGGCGCCTTCCAGCATGACTTCGGGGCGGATGAGACGGGCTCTGGCGTCGCGCTGCAGCCGGACGGCAAGATCGTCGTCGCCGGCGACAGCACGACGAGCGGTGGCAGCCAGTTGCTTGTCACCCGCTTTGCCGGCAACGGGACCCTCGACACGACGTTCGCAGGCGGGACCGGCGAGGCCGAGCTGTCGGGCACACCCCCGGTCTCGCTTTTCGGACGCGCGATGGCGCTACAGCCGAACGGCCAGATCGTCGTCGGCGGCTACTGGGCGGAGAATGGGGACTACGGCGCGCTCGCGGCGCGGTTCAACGCTACGGGCACGCCCGACACCAGCTTCTCGGGGGGCTCGGCAGCAGATCTGCAATCCAACCCCGGCGTCGACGAGACGCTCGCCGGCGTCGGGGTGGCAAAGGACGGAACGGTCTACGGGGCCGGCGAGTGGTTCTCGTCCGTCGGCGGCCCGGGCAACCTCCTGACGTACTTCAGGCAGAGCGGCTCGGAAGGCGCGGGCGACGATGATCTGGGTGGCGATGACAAGGCAAGCGCGCTCGTAGTGGCGCCCGACGGGAAGATCCTCGTCGCCGGATACACAAACGTCAACGGTAACTACGACTTCGTCATCGAGAGATACGCAACGATCACCCATCTCGATACCTCGTTCGGCAACGGCGGCAAGGAGATCATCGATCTCGGAGGCAACGACACGGCGACCTCGATCGCGCTCCAGCCGGATGGGAAGATCGTCGTGGCCGGGAACTCGGCGTCGGCGTCTGTCTCACAGATCGCCGTTGTGCGGCTGCTCGCCAACGGGCAGTCCGACCAGTCCTTCGGCAGGAACGGCGTGTCGCTGATCGGGTTGGGCGCGGCAAAGGTGCAGGCCAATGCGGTCGGCCTCGAGCCCAACGGCGACATCGTCGTCGGCGGCGTGATCACGCCCGCTGGCGGCTCGCAGAAGAACCTTCTCGTCGTGCGGCTGCACGGCGACGCGACCGGCAACACGTCAGGCGGCGGTTCTGGTTCGGGTGGCTCGAGCGGCGGCGGGGGCTCGGGCGGCTCCGGCGGCTCTACCACCTCAGCCGGGCCGACGCTGTCAGGCGTCTCGCTGTCGGAGGCCACGATCCGCAGGGCGGACTTCCTGCCGAAGCTCAACCCCACCGGTCGTGCCAAGGGCACGGTGATCTCGGCGACCGTGAGCAGCGCCGCGCAGCTCACGCTGACCTTCACCCAGCCCGCGCCCGGGCGGATGGCCAACGGCCACTGTACGGCTCCCAGCAAGCACAACCACCGCGGCAAACACTGCACGCGCCACCTCAACAAGGGCACCGTGACCTTCCAAGCGCCGGCCGGCGCGAACAGGATCTCCTTCGGCGGCCGCCTATCCGCCACCAAGAAGCTCAAACCGGGCACCTACGCGGTCACGATCACCGCCACTGCCAACGGCGCCACGGGCGCCGCGAGCAACGTCACGCTGAGGATCAAGCGCTAAACAGCCGCTCGCGCGCTGGCGGCAGGCCCGCCTCCATCGCAGGGCTGAGGAATCGGTTGGCGAGTCCGCGCAATGAAGCTGCGCACAAAGGCGCTGGCCTCGATGAGCACAGGGCTCGCGGCGCAATGAAGCCGCAAAGGCGTCCCGAGACTTCTGTCCGCTTCGGCGTGCTCTCGCTCGGCCACTCAGAAGCGCTCTGAGGAAACCTTGCGTGGGTTCGATTCCCACCGTCTCCATTACAGCCCGGAAACACCGGGCGCTTCAGACGAAACAGTACGCAGCGAAGGTGCCGCCCGTGTCGGTGCTACGCGCGGCGGTTTAGATATGACGCGTTAAGACCGGCTCGGCGCGCAGTGCTGCCGGTTCGGGCAAAGCCGCTCGAGCACCTCCCCGCTTTGGCGGTCTGGCTGTCGTCTCGTTCGTCTGCCCGGTGTTGTGGTCGGGGCTCATGCACGCGTGCCTGGTGGCCGATCTGTAGGTATGTGGGTCCTGCGGCGGCCGTCGGTCCGTGTCATGACCGTCCTCGTGGTGATCGTCGTGGCGACCGCGGTCGGGCTTGGGTTGATGGCGAGTGGCGTGTGGGGTTCGTTGGAGAAGCGCTCGGTCGATCTGCGATTTGGCATACGGTCGAGGGCTCCGACGAGCGACGTCGTGGTCGTCGGCATCGATGACCAGACGTTCGATCACCTGAAGCTGCAGTGGCCTTTCCCGCGGATTCTGGCGGCGCGCGCGATCGATCGGCTGGCGGCCGATGGCGCGCGGACGATCGTCTATGACGTCCAGTTCACCGAGCCCACCGATCCGCGCGACGACAACGCGCTCTATGCCGCGGTCGCGCGAGCGGGCAACGTCGTGCTGGCGACGAGCGAGACGGATGCCTCCGGGCACACCAACGTCCTCGGTGGTGATGCCAACCTGGCCCGTGCCCACTCGCGGGCTGCGGCGGCCAACCTGCCCGCCGACGATGGCGGCGTCATCCGTCGCTATCCCTACGAAGTGAACGGATTGGACTCGCTGGCGGTCGCCGCCGCGCAACGCTACGCGGGTAGCACGCTGTCGAAAGC
>DASRLC010000568.1:0-2463 GCA_035648655.1 Polyangia bacterium | reverse complement strand
ACGGTTCGCCTAGCGTGAGGGCCTGTGGTCGCTGGGAGGGAGGCAACCGATGAGCGCGATGCGACGTCGAACCGGCATGGGAGCTCGCCGCGCGGCGCTCACAATCACGGCCCTCGCGATAACGCTGGCCGGGTGTGCGAGCAAGACTGTCGGGTCTTCGTCCGCGTCAACCAGTCCGGCGCCGAGCGCGATCGGTTCTCCGCCTGGTGCTCAGCTGAGCGCTCAGGCGCTGACGCTGAACTCGCCCGCAGCGCCTAGCCCCGACACCGAGAAGGCACGGGCAGCAGAGGCCGCGCTCGTCGCCAACTCGCTGCTACGACTGGTGAACTTGCCCGCGGGCGCAACGCCGGTCACGAGTCCGCCGGCACCGGGACTGACCGCGGCTCCAGAGTCAGAGATGACCAAGCGCATGGCGGTTGCGCACACGTTTTTCCCGGTTCCCGGCACCATCGACTCGGTGTTGACCTTCGTCCAGACGCACCTGCCGGCCGGATTCACCAGCCAGGGCGGTGGCTCGGGAGGCTCCCCGTATGAGGCAGACGTGATGCTTGTCGGTGAGTCGACGCCGGCGTTCGAACAGCCTTGGCTGCTGGTTAGCGTCGGGCTGAACGGTTCGCTGGTCGCTGTCCGGGTCGACTCGCAGGTCGTGTGGTTACCGGTCCGGACGACCGCCGAAATCATCCCGACCACCGTGGCCGGCGCGACGCTGGTGAATCAACGCTCAGGGCCTGGGCCCGCGGCCAGAACGGTGACCCTGGACGCGACCCAGGCCCGCATGCTGGCGGCGATCATCAACGCGCTACCTACCGCGTCGGACGCCGAACATGGGTGCCCTCCGCTCACGTCTTACGACACACTGACCTTCGCGTAGACGCCGAGAATGGTGATCACCGAGAGTGCTTGCGGAGTCGGACTCGATCCAGGTCAAGGTCAAGGTGTTCAACTCGGGCTGTCAGACTCAGGAGTCCTGCAGGGCGCGATGAGCCGACTCCTCGGGCTGCCGCTGACTATCCCGCAGAGCAGTGCCCCGCCCATGGTCATGACCAGCCCAGTGTCGAGTCCGAGCATCATGCACTTCTTGTGCGCCCCACCTGGTTGGTCGCCATTAACGGCCACCGCGCAGGAGCTTCAGGAGTACGGCTATCCGCCGCGGCCTAGTGCGGGGCACGACCAAGGGTGGTTGCAAGCGATGAAGGCCGCCGGGCCGCCCTACACCTGTCCGGTGGCGGCGTCCTCGAACTAGCCGGAAAACGCGCGGCGGGGACGGCGGGTGGCGCGCCTAGTGCCGGCGGGTGGCGCGCCTTTGTGGAAGGCGGGCTAGCGGGAGCCGGAAGCCCCGTACTTGCCGTTCAGATCGTCGTCGTCGTCATCTTCGTCGTCGAACTCGGCGTCGGTCTCGTCGTCGACCCAGCCTGATGGACTGGGGGCGTTAGACGGCGGCGCGCTCGCTAGTTCTTTGCGCAGTGCTTCAAGGTCGGTCCCGCCAGTTGAATATTTCAACTCACGGGCGACTTTGGTCTGCTTAGCCTTGGCCCGGCCGCGCCCCATGGCTCGACCCCCTCGTCGGGACAACAGCCCCGCATCGGACGACAATTCGAAGTACTCACGAACAGTAGTGAGGGCCTGGCGTTTCCGCACGGGCCGTCAACACAGCCTACCTGTTCACCTCGCGCCAGTGCATCCCGATCGGGGCGACTCGTGCAACGATGCGACTGTGACTGGCAGTTCGGGTCCGGCGCGCGGCGGGTTGACCGCGGTTGCGGCGTTTCTGCGCGTCTACGAACCGCTCGAGGCCTTCCCCGCTGATGAGCGAGCGTGGTGGCGGGCCGTCGCGGCGGCCGGTCCGCTGACCCCGGCTCAAATGGCCGCGCGCGAGCACGCGGCCGCCATCCGAGCTCTGGCCGCGCTGCCGCCCAGGGTGGTGACCGACCTCGATCTGACCGAGGGCGCCGCCCACCCCGCCGGCATCGTGTTGCAGCCCGACGGCGCCGACGGGCGCCTGCGCGTCTGCCCGGTGGAGATGTCGTGGCGTGCGCTCCTGGCGCTCGAGGACTTCCAGACCGACATCGCCCCGACCGTCCTGCCGTCATTCCTGCCGGCCGCCGTGATCGACGCTGCGTCTGCGACGCTGGCCCAGCTGGTTTCCGAGCGCAGCTCCCTGACCGGCCCGCACGTGCGCAGCTCTCGCTGGTCGGTCCCGATGGCCTGGCTGGCCGTCTTCCAGACGAGCCACCGCCATGTCGAGCCGGTCGATGCCGAGCCGTCAACCCGCTCGCCGCACCATCCAGAGCATCAAGAGCCGGGGGATCATCAAGGGCTTGAGGCGGACGTCGAGAGGCCGCGTCCGTCGCTCCAGCCGGCGCCGTCGTCGCGCTACCTAGCCCCGATGGCGGACGCTCGGCGCTGCGTCGCGCGCGCTCTGGCGTCGGTGCGGGTGGCGGACACTACGCTGCTGCCGCTTGC
>DASRLC010000567.1:0-5481 GCA_035648655.1 Polyangia bacterium | reverse complement strand
GAGCTGGGCGCGCCACAGCGTGGCGGTCGCGGCCGCGGGCCCGAGCACCGAGATCAGCAGCGCCAGACGGCCGAGCCCGGTCGTGCGGGGTAGGTTCCAGGCCAGCGCCTCCGCGGCGGTCACCAGCGCGTCGGTCCCGATCGCCGCGATGAGCAGGCGCGCCAGCCGTTCGTTCCAGCGGCGGCCGAGCGCGACCAGGCCCAGCGCCAGGAGCGCGTCGAACGCGACCCAGGCCCACTTCACCGCTGGGTGCGGGAACCAGCGATCGGTGCGGACACTGGCCAAAAGGATGGTCCAGGGCACGAGCAAGATCGTCAGCAGACGAACCACCAGCGCCGGCCCGCGCAGCAGCGTGCGCAGCCCGAAGCGCAGCAGGCCGCCGCGCGCGAAGGCGCCCAGCACGTCGGCGATGGCCCGCACCGCGCCGACCTGCCCAGGGTACGAAAGATAAAGAGGACTCCAGGACGTCGGCCGCAGCTTGGCCTTGAAGGCGCGCAGCCCCTCGAAGTCATAGAAGCCGCCGGCTATCTTGCGGACCACCCGCAGCGCGCGCGGCACCGGACCGGACAGCGGCGCCAGGCCCAAGGTCACGAGGTGCCGACCCTCCGAGGTGGCGGTCCCCATCGCGTGATCGATCAGCAGCTCGATGGTGCCGCTCGGCGCCTCGGGCGAGCGGATCAGGTTCTGCAACAGCCAGCCCTGCCGCGCCCAGATCGGCGCGCCCGAGAGGAGCGCCACCAGCTCTCCGTCCCGCTCGGCCACGAAGAGGCGGTGCTCGGGCAGCAGCACCAGCGGCTGGATCTGCACCAGAAATCCCATCGGCGCGAGCTCCCGCGTGCGCAGCCAGCGGTCGACCAGCTCGGTGGCCGCGCGCCGGAGCGGGCTGTCGGCGGCGCCCAGCTCTTCATTCGGAACGGCGCGCACGCGGATCCCCTTGGCGCGGGCACGGCGGAGCTGCTCGCGCAAGCTGCGGCTGCCGCGCAGGATCTCGGGCCAGGCCGCCGGATCCCAGAATGCCTCTTCACCGATGCGCATCGCCTCGAACCGAACCCGCTCCGTGAACCGCGCCCCGGTCGAAAAAAAACAGGCCCGCCGGCCGGTCCGTCGAGCCGCCGTTATGAAAGCTTCGCTCACGTCGGCCAGGCGATCCTCGGCGCAGAGTGGGGCGCCGGCGGCGATCCAGGCGCCGCGCGTCTCGACGTAGGCGACGGCCGCGTCGTCGCCGTCGAAGAAGTAGCGGAAACCGGGCTCGAGCACCTGGAAGGAGGTCGAGTTCCAGCCGTGGGCGCGCACCAGCGCCAGCACGCGCGCGTGCGGATCGCCGCCGCTGCTCAGCGCGCCAGCCCGACCGGACACGCGACGCCCGTGCCGCCGATGCCGCAGTAGCCATGCGGATTCTTGGCCAGGTACTGCTGGTGGTAATCCTCGGCGTAGAAGAAGGGCGGCGCGTCGGCGATCTCGGTGGTGATCGGCCCGTGGCCCGCCTCGGCGAGCGAGCGTTCATAGGCGCCGCGCGAGGCCTCGGCCGCCGCGCGCTGCGCTTCGCCGTGGGTGTAGATCGCCGAGCGATACTGCGTTCCGCGATCGTTACCCTGGCGCATCCCCTGAGTGGGATCATGCTCTTGCCAGAAGAGCCGCAGGAGATCCCCGTAGCTGGTCAGCTTGGGATCGAAGGCCACCTGGACCACCTCGGTGTGGCCGGTGCGACCCGAACAGACCTCTTGATAGGTCGGGTTGGGGGTGGCGCCGCCGGCATATCCGACCGCCGTGCTGACCACGCCGGGGTGCTGCCAGAACAGCCGCTCGGCGCCCCAGAAACAGCCCATCCCGAAGGTGGCGAGCTCGATCCCCGGCGCAAATGGCGGCTCGAGGCGCGCGCCATTCACGAAGTGGCGCGCGGCCACCGGCATCTTATGGTTGCGGCCGGGGAGCGCGTCACCCGCGGCAGGAACCTGATCCTTCGTCGACTCCCTTTTCGAATCCTTGGTCGAACCCCACATGCGTCCAGCATGCCGCGCGCTCGGCCCCGGCGCCACCGGGCTTCGAGCGGGGCTGTGCGTGTCGCCGGCTGTGCGTGTCGCCGGCTGTGCGTGGACCTGCTTCGTGGTGCATGCTTGGGCGGGAGGCGATTCCATGGCAGCCCCTCTGCCACGTCTGCGCGCCGATCTGGATCTGATCCCCTCGCCGCTGCCCGAGCAGCCGGGCCTGGTCGTGCGCGATCCGCTCCGCTATTCGCCGGCCACCCTGATCATCCCGCCGCTCCTGGCCCGCTGCCTGGGCTGCTTCGATGGGTCCCACGACGAAGGCGAGCTGCACGCGACGCTGGCGCGGCTGGTCGGCCGGGCGGCGGTCGCCGGGGCGGCCCGCCGGTTGATCGATGCGCTGAGCGAGGCAGGCTTTCTTCAAGATCAGCGCTTCGAGGATCTGCGCGGCGCGCGCGAGCGCGGGTTCGCCGCCTGTGATGCGCGGCTACCGGTGCACGCCGGCAACGCCTACCCGGCGGAGCCGGCGCCGCTCACCGAGACATTGCGCAGTCATTTCGACGCGACCCCCGCCGGCGCGACGGCACCGGCATCCGCGCCCATCTGCGCCATCGTCGCCCCGCACGTGAGCCCGGAGGGCGGTCGGGCCAGCTACGCGAGCGCTTACCGTGCGCTGCCGGCCGATCACGCCGATCGCGTCTTCGTGGTGCTCGGCACCTCGCACTACGGCGAGCCCGATCGCTACGGCCTCACGCGCAAGCCGTTCGCGACACCATTCGGCTTGGCCCCCACCGAGGTGCGGCTGGTCGATGATCTGGCGCGCGCCGCCCCAGATGCCGTCGCCGTCGAAGACTACTGCCACGCGGTCGAGCACTCGATCGAATTCCAGGTGGTCTTCTTGCAACACCTGTTCGGGCCCGAGGTGCGCATCCTGCCGGTGCTCTGCGGGCCTTTCGCGGCTGGGCCACGGGCGGGCCGCCCGCCCGAGGCCAGCGACCGGGTGGCGCGCTTCATCGGCGCGCTCGGGGAGCTGGCGGCGCGCGAGGGACGCCGGCTGTCGTTCGTTCTGGGTGTCGACTTCGCCCACATCGGCCGTCGCTACGGCGACGGGTTCGAGGCGCGCGTCCGGCAAGGACCGCTCGCAATGGTCGAGGCGCGCGATCGGGCGCGGCTCGAGCGGATCGCGGCCGGTGATGCGGATGGTTTTTGGGAGCTGGTCGCCTGGCGCACGCGACCGGTCGACGACCCGGGACCGCGCGAAGACGAGCTCAAGTGGTGCGGAACCTCGCCGCTCTATACCTTCCTGCGCGCGCTCCCCGACGCGCGCGGTCGGCTTCTCTGCTACGAGCAATGGAACATCGACCACGCCAGCGTGGTCAGCTTCGGCGCGCTGGCCTTTCCGGAAAATGAAAGAGCTTGACCAGCGGCCGGCCGGGCAGTTTGATCATCCGGGGCGGGGAGTGGGTGGCCCGGATCTTCCCTATGCCTAAAGAACGTCACTTGTCGCATAGCGCCGTCCTGGTGACCTTGCTGACCGCGTCGCTCGGGGCTGCGCTGTCGGCGTGTTCCCCGCCTTTGCGGTCGGGGACCGATCCGACGGGTGACACCACTGGCGCGGGCACGGGCACGGGCACGGGCACGGGATCGACCGCGGGAACCGTCGGCTCGGGCGCCACGGCCGGAACCGCCGGACCCACGACCGGCAGCGCCGGCACGGGTGGACACGTGACCGGCTCCGCCGGAACCACCGGGACCGCGGGCACCGGAGCCGGCAACGTGGCGGGCACCGGTAGCGGCGCGGTGACCGGCACCGCTGGGACTGGCAGCGGAAACACCAGCGGGACCGGCGGCGCGGCCGGCACCGGTCTTTCGCGCGGCCCGACGCCGCCCACGAACGGCGCCAACTACCCGTTCCCGCAGAACCGCCAACTCGCGGGATGCATCAACCCGACCGGCTACGACAACAACGACGTCCTGGCCGCCTACACGCAGTGGAAGACCGATCTCGTGACCTCGAACGGCGCGGGTGGATTTCAGCGCGTCCAGCGCACCGCGAGCGACGGGGTGAGCGCCTCGACGCCGGCCGGCTCGACGGTGTCGGAGGGGATCGGCTACGGAATGTTGATCGCGGTCTATATGGGCGATCCGGATTCGCACACCCTCTTCGACAATCTGTGGAAGTACGAGCAGCTCCACCTCGACAGCAACAAGCTGATGAACTGGTCGATCGACGCCACCGGCAACGTGTCGGCGTCGGGGGGGATGATGCTGGGGGCCGGCGGCGCGACCGACGCCGACGAGGACATGGCCTTCGCGCTGGTGATGGCCGATAAGCAGTGGGGCAGCTCGGGCGCGCTCAACTACGCCAGCCTGGCCAGCGCGCAGATCTCGGCCATCTGGAACCACGAGATCTACAACAGCAACTTGGCGGGTCCCGGCGACAGCTGGGGACCGACCAACCTGTTTCAGGACATCAACATTTCGTACTTCGCCCCGGCCTACTACCGGGTGTTCAAGACCATCGACTCCAGCCACGACTGGGACGCGGTCACGCAGACGGTCTTCGACACCATCGGCCTCGCGCTGACGGGGAATGGCAACACGAGCAACGGGCTCGTGCCGGCCTGGTGCAGCACCACCAGCACCAGCTGCGTGTCGTCGGGCGCGGGACCGTTCAACTACCAGTACGATTCGTGCCGCACGCCGTTCCGGGTGGGCGTCGACTGGTGCTGGAACGGCTCGCGGGACGCAGGCGCCGCGACCGGCATCAACCCGTCGCGCGCGCAGTCCTACGTCGCCAAGACCAGCAGCTTCTTCAGCGGCGTCGGGGCGGCTGCCATCGTCGACGGCTATAACCTGGACGGCACGATCGCCTCGGGCGCGCACACCACGGCGCAGGGACAATCGGCGGCCTTCGTCGGGCCGGCGGGCGTCGGCGCGATGAGCAGCTCGACGTACCAGTCGTTCCTCGACGCGGCCTACGCGCGCGTCAAGACCCGGCAGCTCACCATCGGCGGCGCCTACTACGACGAGTCCTGGGCCGTCATGTCGCTCCTGATGATGACCGGCAACTTCCTCGACTACACCGGCATCTCGCCGGCGCAGTAGGTGCCGACAAGCGTGCCTTAGGCTCGCGGCTGGCGAAACGATTACGTTACACTCCGCGAATGAGCCACGGTCGCCTCTGTCGATACTTCTTGTTTTACGTGCTGCTAATCACTGGCTCTTGCGGCGGAACAGCCGGAAAAGCACCTGGCACCGAGGGAGGTCCCTGTTACGGGAACGATAGCTGCAACAGCAATCTGATCTGCCTCTCGCACCTCTGCGTCCGGCTCCCCTCCCCGGACGGAGCACCGGATGGCGCCGGGGGAAGTGGTCCTGGTGGTGCCATCGGTGCAGAGGGAGGGACGTCTGGGATCGGCGGCCACGGATCCGCGGGGATTGGTGTTTCGATGGGTGGAACTGCCGGTACAAGTAATCTGCCGATGTGCCCTGGAAT
>DASRLC010000566.1:0-3552 GCA_035648655.1 Polyangia bacterium | reverse complement strand
GCGGCGGCCGTGGCGCTGGGGGTTGGGCTATTGCAGACGCGCGGTCTCGTCGCGGTCGGCGCCCTCAAACCCGATTTGGCGCGCCTCTCGCCAGCGGCCGGGCTCAAGCGCGCCTTCGGCGGCGAGGCGGCGCTGGGGGTCGGCAAGGGACTGTTGAAGGTGACGCTGGTGGCGGTCCTGGCCTGGGTTACCGTGCGCCCGGCGCTGGGGGGGCTGACCGCACTGGCCGGCGCGGGCCCGGCGCGTCTGATGGGGGCGCTCGGCACGCTGGCGTCGCGGTTGGCGGGGCGGGTGGCGCTGGTGGCGCTTTCGCTGGGGGTGGCCGACTATCTCTTCGCCTTCCGCCGCCATCACCGCGGCCTGCGGATGACGCGCGAGGAGGTCAAGCGCGAGTCGAAGGAGTCCGAGGGCGATCCCAGCCACCGGGCCGAGCGGCAGCGCCTTCACCGCGAGCTCACGGAGCAACGGATGGTGGCCGAGGTCCGAAAAGCCGACTTCGTGGTGGTCAACCCGGATCACATCGCCGTGGCCTTGCGCTACGACCGCCAGGGCGACGCCGCGCCGGTGGTGCTCGCCTGCGGCGAGCGGCTGGTCGCCGAGCGGATCAAAGAAGTCGCGCGTCAGGCGGGGGTTCCGATCTTTCGAGACATCAGGCTGGCGCGCTCGCTGCGCCATTTGCCCGAGGGCGAAGAAATTCCGGCGGCGCTCTACGAGGCGGTGGCCGAGCTGTTGCGGTTGGTCTACGCCCTCGGCGAGCCGGCAGAGTTGCCGACTTCGGCGCCGGCGCCCGTCGAATCGCCGTCCGCCGCGCGCCCACGGGGCCCGGGCTGGAAGCGGGCTTGAGCGCGCCGGCCCGCCCATGAGCGACGCCGGGGCGGCGGGGACGCTGCTGGAGGTGGCGGTCGCGCTGCCGGTCTCGGGGACCTTCACCTACCGCGATCCCCGGCCGGAGGTGGTAGCGCCGGTTGGGGCGCAGGTGGTGGTGCCCTTCGGGACGCGGACGGTGACCGGGTTCGTGATCGGACCGGCGACACCCGGTGGGGCGGGCGCGGCGGCCAAGGACATCCTCGAGGTCGTCGCCGGCGAGCCGGCTTTTGACAGCGCGATGATCGGCTTCGGCCGCTGGGTGGCCGACTACTACCAGGCGCCGCTCGGCGAGGTGCTGCGGGCGGCGCTGCCGCAAGGGGAGCAGGCGACCGCCAAGCGCGCGGTGCGGTTGACGGATCTAGGGCGGCGCGCGCTCGACCGTCAGGGCTCGCTGGTGGCCGACGCCCCGCGCGAGCCGGTCCTGGCGGCCCTCTTCGACGCGGGCGGCGAGCTGCCGCTGCAGCGCCTGGTGCGCGCGGCGCCGCGGGCCCGCGGGCAGCTCTCGCGTCTGGCCGCCGACGGCCTGGTGGAGATCGGCGACGAGGTGGCGCGCCGCCGACCACCGCCAACGGTGGTCCTGGCTTTCGCCGACCCGGGCGACCCGCCCCCGACGGCGCTTCCCAAGCGGGCCGCGGCGCGCCGGACGCTGCTGGCCAAGGTCGCCGCGGCACCCGACGGTCTGGAGGTGGCCACGCTCTCCGCGGCCGAGCGCGTTCATCTGAGGGCGCTGGCGGTGGCGGGTCTGGCACGCGTCGAGCACCGGCCGGTGGCGCGCGCGCCGGAGATCGTTCCGCCGCCGCCGGCTGCCTCGGAGATCCGGCTCAACCCGGCCCAGGCGCTGGCGGTCGAGACCCTCACGGCGGCGCTGGCGGCGGGATTCTCCACCACGTTGCTCCATGGGGTCACCGGCTCGGGCAAGACCGAGGTGTATCTGCGGGTCATCGCCACTGCGCGGGCGGCGGGGCGGGGCGCGCTGGTCCTGGTGCCCGAGATCGCGCTGACGCCGCAGCTGGCGGCGCGCTTTCGGGCCCGTTTCGGCGAGGACGTGGCGGTCCTCCACAGCGGCCTGCCGCCCGGCGAGCGGCTGGCGGCTTGGCGGCGGCTGCGATCGGGCGACGTGGGGATCGCGCTCGGCGCGCGCTCGGCGGTGTTTGCACCGGTGCGCGCGCTCGGCGTGGTGGTGATCGACGAGGAGCACGATCCGTCCTTCAAACAGGAAGAGGGGGTCCGTTACCACGCCCGCGATCTGGCGGTCGTGCGCGCGCAACGCTCGGGCGCGCTGGCGATTTTGGGATCGGCGACGCCGTCGCTCGAGAGCACCTACAACGTCACGCGCGGGCGGTTCGCGCGCCTGTCGCTGCCCGAGCGGGCCACGCCGCGGCCGCTGCCCGAGGTCTCGATCGTGGACCTGCGCCGACATCCGCCGGGGCCCGACGGCCTGCTGTCCGCGCCGCTCGCGGAGGCTCTGGGCGCGACCCTGGCCGCCGGTGAGCAAGCTATCCTTTTCCTGAATCGCCGCGGATTTTCAACCGTGATGCTCTGCCGCGCCTGCGGGCAGGTGGTGCGCTGCAACAATTGCGTGGTCTCGATGACCTATCACCGGGGACGCGCGCGCTTAGTCTGCCACTACTGCGGCCGCAACACGCCGGTGCCGACCCTTTGCCCGGTCTGCGCCTCGCCGCGCGTCGAGCGCCTGGGCACCGGCACCGAGCGGGTGGAGGCGGTTCTGCGCGAGCGTTTCCCGGACGCTCGCGTGGCGAGGCTCGATCGCGACACGGCCGGCAGTGGAGCGATCCGCGAGCTCGACGCCATCCTGCGCCGAATGCATTCCCACGAGATCGATCTGCTGGTGGGGACCCAGATGGTGACCAAGGGGCACGATTTTCCAGGTGTCACACTGGTCGGCGTGCTGCAGCCCGATCAGGGGATGGACCTGCCCGACTTTCGAGCTACCGAGCGGACCTTTCAGCTGCTCGAGCAGGTCGCGGGGCGCGCGGGTCGCGGCGAGCGCCCAGGGCGGGTGATGATCCAGACGTACAGACCCGATCACCCGGCCATCACGGCCGTCGTCCAGCACGACTACGACGGCTTCGTGCGGGCCGAGTTGGCCGAACGGCTCGCCAGCGGCTACCCGCCGTTCACGCGGATGGTCGCCTTGAGACTCGACGCGCCGGACCTTTCTCGCGCGCGCGAAGCGGCTACGGCGGCCGCCGATGCCGCCCGCCGCGCCGGCGGCGACGCCGTGCGGGTGCGTGGTCCGGCGGAAGCACCGCTGGGGCGGCTGCGCGGTCGGGCGCGCTGGCAGGTCTGGCTGGCATCGCAGGATCGGGCTGCGCTGGCGGTGGCCGCGCGCGCCGCGTCGAACGCCGTGCGGCCGGGCGGCGATCTGCGGTTGGCCGTGGACGTCGACCCGCAAAGCGTCCTCTGACCCGCAGCCTGCAATGTTAGAGTCGCCCCGCTGTCCATGAAGTTACTGATCATCGCCGGCCCCTACGAGGCGGATCGGATCCGAAAGGCCTCGCTCACGGCGGGGTTCGAGACCGTGGCGGTCGAGCCGGGCGAGAGCCTCTCGGGCTGGATCACGGCCTCTCGGCCGGAGCTGATCGTGATGGCCCCGCAGATCGTGCACCCCGATCCGGCGCTGGCGCTGGCCAAGGTTCGCGCCGTGCCGCGCGGCCGGGTGCC
>DASRLC010000565.1:0-6430 GCA_035648655.1 Polyangia bacterium | reverse complement strand
GGCGCCGGTCACCACGAACAGAATCTCGTCGCTGCCGGGATGTGTATGGCGCGGCACCTCGGCGCCGGGCTCGGCCTCCAGCGTCCCCAGATAAAAACTGCGGCTGCCGGTCTGGGCGGGGGCGAGCAGCGCGCGGCTCTTCCCCTTGCCGCCGAAGACCGGCACGGCCGGCGCCTGGGCGGGCGACGCGACCACGAAGTGCGCGCCCGCCGGCGCGGTCACCTTGGGATCGCGCAAGACCTCGAAGGCCGCGCGGCCGACCCCGTCCTTGGGATCGCGGTAGACCCGCTCCGGGCCGGGCGGCACGAACAGGTCGAGCATGACCGCCGACGACTGCCGCCCCATGTTCTCGATGGCGTGCGGCATGGCGGGCGGGATGAAGATCGCCATCCCCTCGTCGAGTTTTTCGGGCGCGATCCCCGCCGGGCCCAGCACGCGCGCGTGGCCGTGCAGCACGTACAGCACCTCGGCGCCCGGATGCCGGTGGAGCGCAATCCGATTGGCTGGCGCCACCGTGAGCTGCGCCAGCGCCGCCTTCTGGGCGTGCATGGTGGCCTCGTCGACCAGCAGCTTGACCGAGAACGGCGGCACCGCGGCGCCGCCGTGCCTTCCCTTCGGCACCGGCGGCCCGTGCTCGGGCGCGTCCTTGACCTTGATCGAGAACTGCGCGGCCTGACCCTCGAAGGCCAGCGGGACAATCACCGTGCTCCCCGGATCGACGCCCGCGAAGCTCCAGGTCACGGCGCTCTCCTGCAGACAGGCCAGCAGGACCGGCGACTGCACCTCGTCGAGCGACGGCGTGGCTTTGGTGACCTTACCCCCCGCGCCCACTTCGACCTCCAGCTCGATCTTGCCAGACACATCCAGCGTGTCGGCCAGCGCCCGCTCGAAGCAGCGGTGCACCTCGGCGCCGTGGGCCACCAGGGTCGATTGCAGGATGTCGGCCACCCGAGCCACCTCCTGATCCTGACTGGCGTTGGCCCGCGCCGCCGGCGGGGCCACCACCGCGATGGCCGCCGCCAACCTCAATACCGAGCGGAGCAGCGCCGAGCACCGTCCGAAGGCCGAGGTCCAGCTCGCGACGGGCTTCAAGCCGCCGCCTCGACGCGCGGTCGCAGCTCCCGCTCGATCCAATCGACGATGGCCTGCGTCGGCGTGCCGGGCGTGAAGATGGCCGCCACCCCCATCGCCTTGAGCGCCGCCGCATCCTCGTCGGGGACGATTCCGCCGCCGAAGAGCACCACATCGCCCGCGCCGCGCGCCGCCAGCGCGGCCAGCACCGCCGGGAAATGGGTCATGTGCGCGCCCGACATGATCGACAGGCCCACCGCGTCGACCGACTCTTGCGCCGCCGCCGCCGCCACCATCTCGGGCGTCTGGTGCAGGCCGCTGTAGATGACCTCATACCCCGCGTCGGCCAGGCCGCGGGCCACCACCTTGGCCCCGCGGTCATGCCCGTCGAGGCCAACCTTGGCGACCAAGATTCGCAGCTTGCGCGGCTTTTTGTCGAGGGCGACGACCACCCCAAAAGTCTATCAGATCTCGGAGGATCGACGCGCCTTGGCGGGCTACGGCGTCTTGGCGGCCACCGCCGAAAGCTGGACCACCACGCCGCCCTCGTCGCCGGGCGCGTCGGCGTCGACCACCAGGTGGTAGGAACCGGAGGGCAGCGCGCTGAAGACGTGGGTGCCGCTGGCGGTGCCTGCCGACGGGATGCAGGCGACGGCGATGTCCGCCTCGCACGCGAACAGCATCCCGTCGTTGGGATAGATCGCGAAGTCGTGGTTGCCGACCTGCGCCCAGTTGAGCGTCAGATCCGCGGTGGCCGGGACCTGGAAGTCGACGTCGGCGTCCTGACCGCCCGGCTGGCTCACGCAGGTCGTCAGGGTCTCGTTGTTGCCGGCGTCGGTGGTCTGAACCACGACCGAGCTGGGCGTTCCGTTGAGCGGCAGGAGGCCAATCGATTGGTCGGCCCGGCAAGCCAGCTTGGCGCACTCGGGCGACGTCACGCACTTACGGTCGGCGCAGTCGATGAACCCGTCGCCGTCGTCGTCGATCCCGTTGTCGCAGATCTCGCCCACGGTCTCCTGCAGACCGCTGAGATTCAGCATCACCGTCCCCTCTTCGCCCGACTGGAACGCCTGCACGATGAGGTAGTAGTTGCCCGGTTGCAGATCGGGAAACGCGAAGCCACAGCCGAACGGCAAGATCTGCGGATCGGCGCACTCGACCTCGTGGGCATCGCAGGCGTCCAGCGGCTCGAGCTCCTGGGACAGCGCCAGGACGTTCGATCCGGTGTCGGTGCAGTCGATGCTGAGCGCCATCGGCTCGGTCAGCGAGAGCTTGAGGATCTGCTCCTTGCCGTTGCCGCGGCTGCAGGACGTCTCGTAGAGGTTGCTGCCGGTCTGCGTGTTGACGGAAACGAACTTGCTGGTCCCCCAAGAGAACGCGCCCAGATCTTGACTCGGCACGCAGGCCGGCGACGCGCACATCCCGACCCCGAAGCAGGCCGGGTCGGCGCAATCGATCAGGCCGTTGCCGTCGTCGTCGATGCCGTTGTCGCAGATTTCGGTCTGGCGCGTGCCGAAGGCCGAGATCCCGAGCTCGATGGGTCCGGCCTGGGCAGCGCTGGCGGCCTTGACGATCAGCAGGTAGCTCCCGGCGCCGAAGCCGGTGAACGCCACCGCGTTGGACACGTCGGTCTCCAGCGTGCAAGTCAGTTGATCGGCGTCGCAGGCCAGCCCCGGCGACGGCATCTTGAAGATCGACAGCACGCTCGATCCGGCCTCCTGGTAGGCGACCTCGACGCCCGCCGGCTGGGCCAGCGTGAATTCGATCGCCTGGTCCCCGCCCGGCACCGTGCCGGAGCAGGTCGGCCGATAGCGGCTCATGTCCTTCGACAAGTTGGTCTGGACCTCCTTGGCGGCCGCGCCCACCACCAGCGTCCCCAGGTTGACGTCCGGGACGCATTCTTTACCGACGCAGAAAGGGCTGGAAAAGCAGGCCGAGTCGGCGCAATCAATGAGGCCGTTGCCGTCGTCGTCGATGCCGTTGTTGCAGATCTCGGGCGTGGTCACGGAGCCCGTCGAGAGCGTGACCGTCGTCGAGCCCTCCAGCCCCGGATACGACTCGACGATCAGCCAGTACACGCCGGCCGGCAGGGCCGAGAAGGTCTGGGTGGTCATGGCGGCGTCGCCCGCCGAGACGCAGGTGAGGGGGTTGCGATCGCAGGTCTCGTTGGCGCCGGCGCGGAAGAGCTCGACGACGTGCGCGGTTCCCGTCACCTGCGTGAAGGCCAGGCGGACGTCCGTCGTGGCATCGATCTCGAAGCGGCCGACCCGCCCGAGGCCGCCGCTCGGCGCGCAGGTGGCGTATCCGCTGGGGGCGCCTACCGTGTCGATCATGCGCGTCACGTTGGCGCCGTGGATCGCCAGGGTGCCGAAGTCGGTGTCCGGCGAGCAGTCCACGGTGAGGCAGCCCGGGAAGGTCGTGCACATCGGGTCGGCGCAGTCGACCAGGCCGTTGCCGTTGTCGTCGATCCCGTTGTTACAGATCTCGGTGCCCGGCGTGGTCTTGCAGGAGATGCTGTTCACGCACTCCGGATCGGCGCAATCGATGAGACCGTCCCCGTTGTCGTCGATCCCGTTGTTGCAGATTTCCTGCCCGGGCTTGGAGCAGGACGGATCCCCGAAGCAGGCCGGATCGGCGCAATCGATGAGGCCGTTGCAGTCGTCGTCGATCTTGTTGCCGCAGATCTCGCGGTTGCCGGTGGGGCAGGTCTTGCCGCCGCCGCCGCCGTTGCCGGATTTGCCACCGCCGCCGCCGTTGCCGGCTCGGCCACCGGCGCCGGTCGCGCCACCGCCGCCGTCGTGCCCCGCACTCAACCCGCCACCGTCGGTTCCGACGCAGGTCGGATCGCTCGGCGGACAGCTCGGGTTGCTGCCGCCGTGGGCGCTGAACAGGTCGGTTCGACCGCAGGCGCCCGCGGTCGTCACCGCCAAGGCCAGCGCACTCAGACACCCCAGACTTAAGTCAAGACCGAGCTTCATGGGGGGAGTCTACGCTCAGGCGGTTCGAGGTAGAAATCCCCCGTGAGCCCACCCGAACCGCTACGTGTGATCAACCCCGCCACCGGTCAGTTGATCGAGGAGATCCCCTGCGCCGATGCCGCGGTGACCGAGACGGCGGTGGCCCGGGCGCGCGCCGCGCAGCCGGCTTGGGGCGCCCTGCCCTTTGCCGAGCGGGCCCGCGCGCTGCGGCGCCTCGGGCGGGGCATGCGCGACGACGGTGGCTTTCTCGACACGCTGTCGGCCGAGAGCGGCAAGCCCCGCTACGAGGCCGAGCTGATCGAGCTCTTCTATACCCTCGAGCTGACCCGCTATTACACGGGGCGCGCGGGACGGCGGGCGCTGGCCGACGGGCTGCGCCATCCACTCATCTTCGCGAATAAGAGGGCCCGGGTGGTCCGCCACCCCCGCGGCGTGGTGGGCGTGATCGGCCCCTGGAATTTTCCCTTGCTCAACAACTTTGCCGATTGCGTGGGGCCGCTCATCGCCGGCAACGCCGTGGTGCTCAAGCCATCGGATCGGACGCCGCTGACCTCCCTGCGGGTGGCGGCGCTCTGGAAGAAGCTGGGGCTGCCGCCCGGCGTGCTGGAGGTGGTGCCCGGTCGGGCTGAGGCGGGCCAGGCGCTGGCCTTGGGCACCGACATGATCTTCTTCACCGGCAGCGCCGGCGTGGGCCGCCAGGTGGCCGCCACCGCCGCCGCGCGGATGATCCCGGCGGTGCTCGAGCTGGGGGGCAAATCGGCCATGATCGTGCTCGCCGACGCCGACCTGCCGCGCGCCGCCCACGCCGCCGTCTGGAGCGGCTTCGCCGGGAGCGGCCAGATCTGCGTCCGCACCGAACGGGTGCTGGTCGAAGCTTCGGTGGCCGATCGGTTCACCGCGCTCTGCGCCGAGGAAGTCGGGCGCCTGCGGCAGGGCATTCCGGCGCTGGGGCGCCCCGACGCCAGCGAGATCGATATCGGCGCCGTCACCTTCGCGCCCCAGATCACCCGCACCGAGAGCCAGATCGCCGACGCGATCGCCAAAGGCGGCCGGGTGCTGACCGGCGGGGCCCGCCGCGGCGATCTGGGCGGACAATTTTTCGCCCCCACGCTGATCGCGGACGCCACCGTCGAGATGGCCGTCGTGCGTGAGGAGACCTTTGGTCCCGTGCTCCCCATCGTCAAGGTGGCCGACGCCGAAGAAGCCTTGCGACTGGCCAACGATTCGCCGATGGGCCTATCCGGAAGCATCTGGTCGCGCGACGTCGCCAAGGCACGCGCGCTGGCCCGCCGGCTGCAAACCGGCAGCGTCTGCCTCAACGACGCCCTCGTGAATTACTTCTGTGTCGAGGCGCCGCTGGGCGGCATCAAACAGAGCGGAATTGGCCTGCGCCACGGCCCCGAAGGGCTGCGCCAGTTCTGCCGGATCGAGACCATCGTCGAAGATCACCCGCTCCTCGGGTGGCTCTCGCCGCTGGTCGACCGGCGCCTGACCTTCCCCTATCGCGCCTCGACCTTGCGCCTGCTCCGCCGCTTCATGCGTTGGTTTTACTGATTCCACCGATCCGTTCGATGACCCGGTAGAGCTGCTCGAGATCGATCGGCTTGCGGATGGCGTCCTGCACCTTCATGGCGCGGGCCTTCTCTTCCATCCGCGCGTCGGCGCTCAGCAGCACGACCGGCAGATCGGCCAGCTTGGGATCGGCCCGCTGGGCGGTACGAAACTGGACGCCGTCCATCCGCGGCATCATGAGGTCGAGCAGGATCACGCCCGGACGCTTGCCGCCGCGCAGGGCCTCCAGGGCCAACAGGCCGTCGCCCGCGGTATCCACGGCATACCCGCGATCGCAGAGCGCCTCCACCAGCGCCTCGCGCACATCCACATCGTCTTCAACCAACAAGATGTTGAAGGGGGCCACCCTGGAATTGTACTAGAACAGGCGGGCGTGATCCGCCTCTGCTACTCGAACCGCACCGAGGCGCTCTGCGAGGCGCTGGCCGAGAACCTGGGCGCCGAACGCTCGAGCCTGTTCGATCCCGTCCACTTGGTGGTGCCCAACCCGCTGGTGGAGGGGTACGTCAAGCAGGCGCTGGCCCGCCGGCTGGGCATCGCCGCCCACATCGAAACCCATTTCCTGCGCGGCTTTCTGAAGCAGATCGCCAACGCCAGCGCGCCCGAGACCCCGATTGTCGACCGCGATCTATGCGAAGGCGAGCTGCTGGCGATGTTCTCCGATGCGGGCAGGCTGGCTTCCCGCGATCTGGACGCGGTGCGCGGCTATCTGGCCCGTTCGGGGTTCGCGCTTGACAGTGATCGCGACGACGAAGGGCTCGATCGGCGGCGGGTGCAGTTGGCCTCCCAGGTGGCGGCGCTCTTCGACG
>DASRLC010000564.1:0-14851 GCA_035648655.1 Polyangia bacterium | reverse complement strand
CGCACGACCAACGTGATCGAGCGGATCAACGGAGAATTCAGGCGCCGCGTGAAGACCCAAGGCTCCTTCCCGACGGAGGACTGCGCCCTCGTCCTGCTCTACAGCCTTGTCGCCAGCGGCCAAATCAACCTGCGTCGCCTCAACGGCTACGAGAAGATCGTCGACGTCATCACCCGCGAGGAGGACGCCGCCGCGTAACAAGTCGTGCTACACAAACGCAACGCTGCATCTCGGAGAGGCGCCATCGCCAAATTCCACATCAAGCGGGACACGACCTCCGGGGGACAAGCGAAGGCTTACTCCCTTGTGCCGCCTGCTCGCTCTTGCGGAGCCCATCCCAACTGGCCGCCACCGCGTATATTGCCGAGATGACTTCCTGACGACCGAATCGTTGGGGCTCGCTTCCGCGGTAGACAAGCCCAGGTCGGTCTGTCAGCCGAGCCGTGATCCGCTCATCGCTTCGTACCGCATGGACAACGCGTCCACCGCCGCGGCGAACGCGGGCGAGATGCTGCGACGGTTGATCCACGCGGACGTCTGGAGCGTTGAAATCGGCTCTGTGGCAGCAGTCGTCGAAGGGCGGCTCCTCCAGCACTGGGGCGAGCGGAAGATTTCCTCGCGGTCGCAGCCAACACCAATCATCGTCGTCAGGCCGCCAAGTCATGTCTTCCTACCCGGACCGATAGTATAGGTTCATCGAAGGGGTGGAGATGACCTGACCCCAAAAACTGGACCGGTTATCGATCAACGGGCAAGTCAAACCCGGTGTACCGCTGCGGGTAGACTCGTCTAAGGCGTCGCCGTCGCGTACTTGGCGATCAGGCGCCCAATCCGCGGCACCGCCGCTTCGACGTGCTTCTTGCCGGTCGGGCGGAGCTTGTCGTAGGCCTTGCGGAGGGTGGCGTTCTTGGCGCGCGAGGCCCGCTCGTCGCTGATGGTCAGCAGCGCGTCGGCGACCTGCCCGGCGCGGGCGTTCATGAGCGCGCCGACCGGCTCGTTGCGCGCCTGGGCGTCGGCCCAGAACGGCTCGAGGCGGCCCACGAAATCGTCGAGCATGTGATCGATCGCTTCGGGCACGAAGCCCGGCTTGACCGCCTTGACGACCGCGAAAGCGGCCTTGACCGCCAAGCCCGTGAGGCCGCCCTTCGAGTCCACTTCTTCCTCGACCAGCTTGCCGCAGTCGGCGATCACCTTCGGGCGGTTGCCCGGGACCAACAAGATATCGCTCAGGTTCGACATGGGCGGGAATCTACACCACCCGACGACATCGTGGTACGGATGGCCGATGCCTCGGGTGCCTTCACCGCGCACGGCGCTTGCGGCGCTGACGGGCCTGAATTTTCTCAACTACGTCGACCGCTTCGTGCCGGCGGCCGTGATGCCCGCGATCATCGTGGCGCTGCACCTGACCGACGCGCAGGCGGGCTCGCTCTCGACGCTGTTCATCTTGAGCTACTCGTTCATCTCGCCGGTAGCGGGGCGCCTCGGCGATCGGCGGCCGCGGTTTCAGCTGGCGGCGATCGGCGTCTTCATCTGGAGCGCGGCCACTTTCGGCTCGGGGTTGGCCCCGACCTTCGCGGCGCTGGTGTTGGCGCGGGCACTGACCGGCGTGGGCGAGGCCAGCTACACCGTCGTCACGCCGTCGCTGCTGTCGGATTTCTACCCGCCGGCCCGCCGCGGCCGCGCGCTGGCCATCTTCTACGCCGCCATCCCGGTCGGCTCCGCGCTGGGTTACGTGCTGGGCGGCGCCATCAACGCGCACTTCGGCTGGCGCTGGGCTTTTTTTCTGGCGGGCATCCCGGGTGCCGCGCTGGCGGCGGCCCTGCTCTTCTTCCGCGATCCACCGCGCGGCGCGCTCGACGCCGGCGGAGCAGACGGCGGGGCGACCCACGGCACGTTGCGCGAATCGCTGGCCGCGCTCTATGGCCACCGCAGCTTCGTCTACAACACCGGCGCACAGATCATCTACACCTTCGTGGTCGGGGGGCTGGCGACCTGGATGCCGACCTACTTCGTGCGGATCCGCCACCTGCCGCTGGCCTCGGCGGACCTGACCTTCGGCGGCGTGCTGGCGGCCGCCGGCCTGGTCGGAACGCTGATCGGCGGGCGCCTCGGCGATCGCCTGGCCGAGCGTTACCCAGCCGGCCACTTTCTGCTCTCCGGCATGTCGCTGATCCTGTCGCTGCCCTTCGCGGTAATCGGGGTGTTGGTGCCTTCACCTGCTATCTTCTGGCCCGCGATGTTCGTGGCGCTGACACTCCTCTTCCTCAACACCGGTCCCCTCAATGCGGCGATGGCCAACGTGCTACCGCCGCACCTGCGCGGCTGGGGGTTCGCGATCAACACCACCGCCATCCACCTCTTTGGCGACGCGGCCTCTCCCTACGTGATCGGGTTCGTCTCCGATCGCGCGGGCCTGCAGGTCCCGGTGCTGGTGACGGCCGCGATGCCGATCCTGGCCGGGCTGGTGTTGCTGGCGGGCCGCAAGGCGCTGACCGCCGATCTGGCGCGGGTGGCCAAGTCATGAGCGAGCTCGACCACGAGCTGCAGGTGGCCGCCACCATCGCGCGTGAGGCCGCGGCGCTGGTGCGCGGGTACCACGGCAAGCGGCTGATCATCGAGAGCAAGGCCGGCAACGAGCCGGTGACCGAGGCCGATCGCGCCGCCAGCGCGCTGATCGTCGAGCGGCTCGAGGTCGCCTTCCCCGCCGACGTCGTGTTGTCGGAAGAGGTGCCCGACACGCGGGAGCGCCTGGGCAAACGGCGGGTCTGGATGGTCGATCCGATTGACGGCACCAGTGACTTCATCCTGGGCGACGTCGGCTTCGTGGTCATGATCGGCCTTTCGATCGATGGACGGCCGATGGTCGGCGCGGTGGCGCATCCGCTTTCGGAGAAGGTCTACGGCGGCGTGGCGGGTGTAGGCGCCTGGGTCGAAGCGGCCGATGGCGGGCGCACCCCGCTGCGGACATCGTCCCTAGCGCAGCCGCCCGGTATCCGCCTGGTGGCGTCCAAGACCCACCGCACCACCCGCATCGACCGCATCAAGCGGGCGCTGCAGATCAAAGACGAGATCAACGTCGGAAGCGTCGGCCTCAAGATCGGGCTCGTGTCGTCGGCCGAGCGGGACCTCTACATCTATACCGGCGGCCGCACCAAGATCTGGGACACCTGCGGACCGGAGGCGATCCTGCACGGCGCCGGCGGCCGCATGACCGACGTCGACGGCGCGCCGTTGGTCTACGACCGCGAAGATCTCTATAACCGCCGCGGGATCGTGGCCTCGAACGGGCCGCTCCATGACTTCGTAATCAAGACGCTGGCGCCGCTGGTCGACTACACCGACTGAGGCGCCGACGATCGATCGAAAGCGGGCACCGCGGCGGCTCAGCTCCCCGCGATCATCATCTCGGAGACGCGGAGGGTCGGACACTGCACCGACGATCGGGTATCGAGATCGTCGCCCACGGCATCGATCCGCTTCCACAGATCGTCGAAGCTGGCGGAGACGGTGATCTCCCCCACCGGAAAGGCCCGCTCCCCGCGCTCGATCCAGAAACCCGCCGCGCCCTGCGAGAAGTCGCCGCTCACGCCGTTGAACCCGAAGCCCATCAGATCGGTCACGTAGAGGCCCCGGTCGAGGCGCTCGATCTCGGCGGCGGGCGTCTTGCCGGCGCGCAGGATTAGGTTGGAGAAGCCCACGTGCGGGCCGCCACCGATAGCGCGCGCGGCCGAACCGGTCGAGCGGCGCCCCAGCTTGCGCGCGGCGTAAACGTCGCAAAGGAAGGTTCGCAAGATTCCGCCCGAAACCAGGACGTTGGTGCGGCTCGGCAGCCCCTCGCCGTCGAAGGCGCGCGATCCCGGACCGCGCGGGATCAGGGGATCGTCGACGATCTCGCAGAGCGGTGACGCCACCGCCGTCCCCTCGCGACCGGCCAGATAGGTGCTGCGCCGCCAGAGGGCCCCGCCCGACATGACCCCGCCGAGCTGGCCGACCAGACTGCGCGCGGCCTCGGGCGAAAAGACGATCGGGGCCGTGCCGGTGGGGATCTTGCGCGAGCCGAGCTTGGCCAACGTGCGCCGCGCCGCCTCGAGGCCCACCTCCTCCGGATCGCGCAGGCCGCCGGCAAACCGCGCGGCGGTCCAGTAGACGCCGTTGCGCTTCTTGCCGTCGGTGTCGTCGCAGATCGGCTCGACCGCGAAGGAGACGTGCGTGCCGCGGACGGCGCCCGAAAAGCCGGCCGAGGTGGCGAAGGCCGAGGCCCCCACGGTCCGGCCGAACACCGCGCCGTCGGAGTTGGTGACGCGCGCGTCGAATTTGAGCGCGGCCGCCTCGCCGGCGCGCGCGCGGCGCAGCGCCTCGGCCACATCGATCGAGAGCACCCGCTCGTCCCACAGATCGAGATCGGGGATGGTGCGCGCCATTTCTTCGCGCGCCGGCAGCGCCGCCTCCGGATCGGGCTCGGCCAGAGCGGCCAGCTCGATGCTGTCGCGGGCGAAGCGCTCGAGCCCCGCCGGCGAAAAATCCGAGGTGTAGGTCAGCGCCGCCCGCTGCTGCTTGATGACACGCAGCCCGAGCGCGCGGCTGCCCGCTTCTTTGATGAGCTCGGTCTCCCCGAGCCGCACCTTGACCTCCAGCTCGTTGCCGTCGCGGACCAGCACCTCGGCCCCGTCGGCGCCGGCTTTGAGGGCCAGTCGCAGCATCTGCTCGGCGAAACGCTGGCACTGTTTGGGATCGGGCGGTCGCCGTCCGGTGGTGGGCACCGGCCCGGGCGTCATGGCGCCCGCGAAGTCGCTCGTCGCGTCGCTCATCGGGTCTTGGTCCCGCCCACGGTGATCTCGGCGATCTTCATGGTGGGGGTACCGATGCCGACCGGCACCGACTGCCCGTCCTTGCCGCAAGTCCAGGTCCCCTGCGACAGCTCGAAGTCACTCCCCAGCATGGTTACCTTGCGCAGCACGTCCGGTCCGTTGCCGATGAGGTTGGTCCCCTTGAGCGGCGCCGTCAGCTTGCCATCCTCGATGAGGTAGCTCTCGGTGAGCGCGAAGACGAAGTCGCCGTTCGAAATGTTGACCTGCCCGCCCGAGAACCGCTTGGCGTACACGCCGCGCGCGACCGATTTGATGATGTCCTCCGGATCGTCGGTGCCCGGCGCCAGGAAGGTGTTGGTCATGCGGGGCAGCGGCTCGTGGCGGAAGCTCTGGCGGCGCCCATTTCCCGAAGGCGCGATGCCGAAGTGCTTGGCCGACAGGCGGTCTTGCATGAAGCCAACCAGCACGCCGTTCTCGATGAGGACGTTGCGCTGCCCGACGTTCCCCTCGTCGTCGACGTTGATCGAGCCGCGCCCGCTCTCGATGGTGGCATCGTCGATGATGGTGCACAGCGGCGAGGCGACCGATTGACCGAGCTGCCCGGCGTAGTTCGAGGTCTTCTTGCGGTTGAAGTCGGCCTCCAGACCATGCCCCACCGCTTCGTGCAGCAGGATGCCCGACTCGCCGGCGCCCAGCACGACCTCCATCGGCCCGGCCGGCGCCTCCACCGCGTGCAGCATGCCGATGGCCAACCGGGCGGCCTCTCGGCCGTGCTCTTCGGGGCTCTGCCCCGGGCGCGCAAAGATCTCCATCCCGAAGCGCCCGGCGCCGGCCGAACGCCCGACTTGTCGCTCGGTTCCTTCTTCGGCGACGGCGCTGACCCCGAACCGGATCATCGGCTGGCTGTCGCGCGCCAGGTGGCCATCGGAGGTCACCACCAACACCTCGCGCAGCTCCTCGGCCAGCGAGGCCTCGACGCGCACGATGCGCGGATCGGCGGCGCGGGCCGCCACGTCGGCGCGGCGCAGGAGTGCGATCTTGTCGGCGCCGGCCCGCGCAAACGAAGATTCGGAGACCGGATAGTGATCGCCGAGCGGCACCGGCCGCACCGAGATCGGCCCCGGCGCGTCGCCGCTGGAGGCGATCTGGGCCGCCGTGCGCGCGGCCGCCAACATCCGATCCTCGGCCAGCTCCTCGGTGTAGGCGTACCCGGTGGCGTCGCCCCGTAAAACGCGAACGCCGAGCCCGAGCGTCACGCCCCGCCCGACGGTCCGAACGCGCCCGTCTTCGAGCACGTAGTCCGCGCCCGCGCGGTGCTCGAAGTACAGATCGGCGTAGGAGCCACCCGAGCTGAGCGCGGCCGAGAGCAGCCGCTCGGCCAGCGCCGCGTCGATGGCGTCGAGCGGAGAGACCGCCCCCACCTTGGCCACCATCTTCGCGGACGCCGGAGCTCCGCCTCCGACGCTCACTTCGACACCTGCGGGCGGCCCGCCAGGGAGCCCAGTGCCCGATCAATCGCCGTGGCGGCCTGGGCGATCTCCTCTTCGCGCCCACCCAGCCAGACGCGCCCAACCGCTCCGAAGGTGACGACCTCCAGCACGCCGACCGTCGCCCGCTTCTCCGCTTCGTTGGCGGCCAGCGCCGCGTACCCCGCCGGCATCACCTCGAGGGTGTAAAGGGTCTGCCCGCTCTCCAACATCTGACCATGGCGCATTCGATTGATGATGGCCGACTGATGCCCATCAATGCCAGTGATGATTTCACGCGCCAGCGTCCGCGGCGCCAGGCGATCGGCCTCGGTGAGACCGAGCTTGGCCAGGATGGCCGACTCCGCCGCCCGGACCTCGCCCTGATCGAAGGCGTGCAGCTCGAGCAGGCCATAGGCCCGTTCGACGATCTGCATCCCGGGAGCGACCCTCGCCTGCTTGAGCGCCACGTCCGTCAGCGAGTTGACGGCGATCCCAGGCGCGATCTCGACGATCAGTGAGGCCTGCCCGTCGAGCGGCAGGAACCCCTGGCTGACCGTCTGCAGAAACCCCGCCACCTGCGGCTGCAAGACATCGATGAAGGTGAGGGACCGCAGCTCCATGCAAGTGCGTCGAGTATCGCGCCTTGACGCGCAGACTCAAAGTCGCGGGGCCACTTTCGTTTGACTAGTATCGTTCCGGCGGGATGCCGAGCTCCCCGTCGGTGTCTTCCTTGATCTTCGAAAGGCCGCGGACCTCGACCTGGCGGATGCGCTCGCGGGTGAGGTTGAGGATCGCGCCCACCTCTTCGAGCGTGATGCCGCCGCGATCCGCGACGTCGAGCGAGCAGGTCTCGGCCATCTCCCACACCTCGAGGTGCGGGAAATTGAGCTTGATGGCCCCCGTCTCCGGATTGACGTCCAGGTACAGATGGTGCGAGCAGCTCACGAACGGGCAGGGACGCGGCATCCCGTTGCACCCATCGCGGGTGCCCGGCCGATCGACGTCGGTGGGATAGACCAGCAGCTCCGACAGGCGGCGTTCGTCGCGCGTCAGTCGTTTGGGCGCGATGGTCTTCGAGCGCACCCGCCCGTCTCGGCCGGCCGAGTGCACCTTGCGGCGAATGCGCGCCACCTCCGGTTGCGGCGAATCTTCGTCTTCGACGCCTACGGGTCGTGCTTCGGTGGGGTGGTCTGCTTCGTCTTGTTCATCCATGGGGTCCTCCTCGGTCGGTCGGCATGGCCACGGGTCAGTAGAGGTCGCTCCCGGCTTCCGCGGCGCCGCCCTGAGACGACTCCGCGGTTTGGGCCGAAATTCGACGCTCGAGGCTGCTGATGCGCCGGACCAGCTCGCCGGCAGCACGTTTGGCCTCGGTAATCTCCCGTTCGATCTCGCGACGCCCGTCCGGGTTGGCGGCTGGGGCCTTCGCCTCGCGCTCGAATCCCGCGATCAGATCGCGCAGATCGTTTTCGACGGTGGCGATCTCATCCTTGAAGCGGGCGAACGATCGCTGAATCTCTTCGATGGTTCGGTCGGCGGCCATCATCCCCTTGACGACGTTCACGCGCCGCACGACGTGCGCCGGGTAGAGGCCGCACGAGCCGCGGTGCTTCCCCTTGCGCCCCACCCGCACCGAGCGGGGCAAGAGGCCCAGCTGGACGTACTTGCGCAAGGTCGCCTCGGAGAACCGGATCCCGCGCGTTTCGAACACGTCGACGATCTGGCGGGAGGTGAGGCCGTTGGGCCAGCTCCGCTCGATCTCCGCGATCTCCCGCTCCTCGAGGAGTCCCCGTCCCGGGGTGGCCGCCGCGTCCACAACTCTCTTCATTTTCGAATTTTCAAAGTAATCTATTGAATAGAATCTCCTCAATAGAAAAACAACTGTGAGTCTGTTCAGTCTCTTTTTGCTTCGGGCGTCCAAACCGTTGCGCCCGTCGCCAACCGTGCTGGAGCGAGGGGGTCGGAGCCTCTCCGACGGAGGCGCCCGCCCCTTAGACCGCGTCTCGACCTATACTGTGCCGGCCATGTCGAACCTCCGGATGCTCGCCGGATGCGCCGCCGCTGCGGCCCTCATCGCGCCCGCGATCCCCGCGCGCGGCGACACGACGCCGGTCGGCGCGCGACAGCCGGCGCGGTTCCTGAGCGCGCGCGCCGGCGTCGGCCTCGAGACGCCGCCTGGCTGGAGTCTCTCGCTGCACACCGGCTATCCCAATGTCCTGTGCATCCTGGTTCATCCGCAGGGCAGCCGGATCTCGGTGGCGGTCGACCGCGCGACGGCCGTCGACAGCACCGCGCTGCTGGCTGAGAATCGGCCCGGCTTGGCGGCGCAGGGGCTGACGATCGATCGTGTCTCACCTGGGCCGCTGGGCGGCGTCCTCGTCGACGCGCGCGCCCCCCGCCACAACCAATCGGTGCGACAGCTCTATCTGGTGCGGTCGGTTGCCGGCGGTCCCGATCCCCGCCAGGCCATCGTGCTGACGCTCACCACCACTGCCGACCAGATTGCCGCGGCCAGCGGCGCTCTCGACTGGGTGATGGCCCACCTCGACCTGCGGGCGCCCGTGCGGCCGGACGACGAAGCCGACCGGCCCGACGGCGGCCTCTAGCTGGTCTGGGCGGCCCCACCCATCAACAGCGGCAGCTCGCCGCGAAACAGGCGGCCGAAGGCCGCGACGCCCTCCGCGCCCACCGCGTCGAACGGCGCGCGGCCGTAGGGCGCGTCCATGTACTTCCAGAGCTTCTTCCACCAACGGATCGGCCCCCGGTCGGCGCAGCCGAGCCGCCGATCGCCCGGATCGCAGTAGAGACGGATGTGCATGTGATCGTCGTGGGGCTCCGAATCGGACGGCTCGTGGATCACGTAAGCGGCACGCGCCAGCAGCGCCGGATCATCCCCGGCGGCGGCGGCTTCCCGCAGCAGCGCCGCCGCCAGGTTCCGTTGCATGAAGATCCATTGGACCTCGACCTCCGGGTCGCTCAGGAGCGCCCGCACGAAGGCCCAGTTTCTGCGCGCGTCGAAGCGGTAGGCGGGCACCGGGCGCGCCGGTGGACGGGCGCCTTGCGGCGGCGACCAGCGCCAGGCGCGACCGTCGGGCGCGAAGTGCAGCATGGCGTCGGAGAGCCGGACCGGACGATTCGCACCGTCGATGGCGTAGTAGAAGACGTCCACGTCGCGGCCACTCTGGTGCGAGTGGTGCTGCACCGACTCGCCACCCGACCGGTGCGACAAATCGCCGACCGCGGCCACGCCGCCGGGCAGCTCGCCGGCTACCGCGCGCGACGCCCGCACCACGGCCCCCACCAGCCCTTCGGTCCCATAATTAGCGTGCCGCGTCCGCCAGGGCGCAGGCACCGCGTAGCCGTCTCCTTCGAACGGAAGCAGCGCCGGATGGCGGACCGTGCCGTCTCCGCTCGTCCCGAGCGAGGCGCTGCCGAACACCAGGCCCATCGGCCCAGCGCAGCCGGAAACCGCGCACCAGACCAGCGACGCAATAGAAAATACGAAACGCGGGCCAAGCCCCGCGGACGCCATCCGGGCTCCCGGCCGCGCCGGCCGGCGCGGTCGTGGAGCCGCTACCCGTAAGCTTTTTCGATCCGTTCCTGATCTTCTTTGCAACGGATGCACAGCGTGGTTTCGAGGCGTGCCTCGAGGCGCTTCATCGAGATCGGCTCGCCGCACTGCTCGCAGACACCAAAGGTGCCTTCTTTAATCTTCTCGAGCGCGTGATCAATCTTCTGCAAGAAGACCTTCTCGCGACCCCGCAGCCGGAAGGTGAACGAGTGCAGGTATTCCGACGACGCCAGATCCATCTCGTCGGGCAGATCGTCCGAATCGAGCGTCATGTCCTCGTTGAGCGTCCGCTGCGCGTTCCTGAGAATCTCTTTCTTTTTGGCGAGCAGAATGTCGCTAAACCGCTTCAGATCCTTCTTCTTCAGCCCGGTCCCGTCCATGAACGTCCCCGCGCCCAAAGGCGCATCAAATGAGCGCTGAAATAGCGCGGTACAGTAATCCGCCCTCCCCCTCCCGTCAAGCCCGCACCCCCCAGGAGGTAACCTAAAGGGTAAATGGAAGGAAAAGCGGTAGATGAAGACCTGGGATATCGGCCGTCGGGGGCGGACGCGACCTTGACACCAGATGATACGCCCACTTACACTCTCCCACTCGACCACACGCGGAGGCTTCGTCTTTATATGGGTGGTTCCGACAAGCGCAAGCAAAGCCTGTATTTTCCCGAGGAAATGCTGAAGGAAATTCAGGACGAGGCGACCCGGCAGGACCGATCGCTCTCTTGGATCGTCCAGAAAGCCTGGAAGATTTCACGTAAAGAGATCATGAAGTACCCCTCGGTGAACGAGTTCCCCGGCGAAGAGGATGAGCGCGGGGCGACCGAGTAGCTTTTGGCCGGACGCGACTTTCTGATCATAACCGAGGCGGTGGCGCCCCTCGGGGACGGGGTTTCTGCCATCGGCGCGAGCGGAATCGGCCGAGCGCTGGCCGCTCTTGGACATCGTACCACCGTGCTGGCTCTGGCCGGCCCGGAGGCGGCCGCGCAGGTCCCTGGCCTCGCGCGCCGGCTCCGCACGGTCTCGGCCAAAGTTGGCGAGCGCGCCCACGAGCTGACGCTCTACGAAGGGCGCGCGGTCTTGAGCGACGCCCAGCTCTTGGTGCTGGGGGCCGAGACGCCGAACCGTGCCGAGGCGACGGCGCTGTTGGCGGGCGCGGTTCGCTCGCTGAGCGCCGACAAATTGATCTCGCCGGAGGTCGCCATCGGCTGGGGTGAGTCCTCGGCCGCGGCACTGGTCGCCAGCTCGGCACCGGTGCGGCTATTCGTGCTCCCGACCGGGCACACCGGCGCGCCGCTGTCGACCGCAGAGGCGCAGCTCCTGGGCCCCCTTCTGTTGGGTGACGACTCGGCCTCGCACTCGCTGGTCGCCCTCGGGTGCCTGGGTGCCAACGCCATCATCGCCCCCAGCCCCAGCGCCGCACGGGCCAGCGAATCCGACCCGGGCCTCGCGTCGCGCGCCTCCGACGAGCCGTTCGTGAGCGTGCGCTTCGGCAGCGATGAGCCGCCCAACGATCCGAGCACCGATGCGGCGCTGCCCGCCAACTTCAGCGCCGCGGCGCTATCGGGCAAAGCGGAATGCCGCCGCACCATCGCCCGCCGCTGCTCGTTGGCGCTCGGCCCACGCACGCTGCTGCTCACCACGGGCCCGCTGCGCCACGACGCGGACGCGCAGGCGATCCTGGCCGGCATCGAGCGGCTGGCGCCCTTCGACGTTGCCACCATCATCGTGCCGCGCGGGGACGTCGAGTCGATCGAGCGCGCGCGGCTGCTGGCCCTCCGGCAGCCGGGCCGCGTCGCGATCTTTCCGGGCGCCGAAGCCTCGGACGAGCGCTTCGCGCGCGGCGCGGCCGACGCCATCCTGCTCGGCGACGATCACGATCGGATCGGGCGCTCGGCCGGCCTGGCGCTCCTTTACGGCACGCTGCCCATCACCCCGGACGTCGGGACCAACCGCGACTATCTGGTGGACTACGATCCGGCCTCTCGAACCGGTCACGCGATCCTCTACAGCGCGGCGACGCCCTTCGAGATCGAGAGTGCCGTGCGCCGCGCGCTCGCGCTGCGCGCCGACGGCGACCTGTGGGCGCCGCTGGTGCAGACGCTGATCGGCAGCGCGCCGCGCTGGACGGGCACCGCCACCGCGCTGACCGAGATGGCCGCCGGCTTCGTGGCGGCGGGCGTCTAGCCCGACCGGGCCGCCCGCGATCAGCGGTCGGCCCGCAACAGGCGCGTGACGCGCACGCCGAGCTCGCCGTCGACGTCCACCAGCTCCCCCTCGGCCCAGATCTCGCCGCCCACCCGCAGCGCGATGGCGTGCCGCCGGTCGGCGGCCACTGTCAACACCACCCCGGGCGCGAGGCCGAGCACTTCGTCGCCACGTAGCGTGATCCGCGCCAGCTCGGCGACGACTTCGATCGGGGCGGCGGCCAGCACCGAGCTGGCCTTCTCGGTTGGTCCTGAAAAATCCATGGCTCCCTCCTTCTGAATGGTGACAGTGCGCTCGACGGGCGTTCCGGTCATTTGAAAATCTCCGCCCAACTCGAGCGCGCCGCCCGCATGAACGTAGAGCGGCGCGGTATAGGCGCCGATCGCCAGCTGGCCCTCCCAAGGCTTCCCCGCGTCGACGTCCGCCAAATAGGTCGCGGCGGGCCGCCCCTCGAACACCACCGCGTCCCCCGCCGCGAGACCGAGCACGTCGGCCGTGGGCAACTCGGTGGCGGCGATCTCGATGCGCGCCACGACCGGCAGCCCACGCGAGCGTGCCGGCCAGTGCGCAACCGAGCCCGCCGCCGCCAGCGGCAGATCGAACCGCAGCGACCCCGCGCCGAAGCCACCTTCGATCCGCAGCGCCACGGATATGAACGCCCCGATCGCCGGCCCAGCGGACACCGGGGCCAAGCTCAACGACCATCCGAGGGGGTCCAGCAGCGGCGCGAGGAGCGCGACCAGCACACCGCGCTCGGCGGGGCCAATGGCACGCGCCGCCGCAAAACCACCCCGCGAACCGAGCGCCGCATCGAGCAACCGCAGCGCCAGCGAAGACGAGACGGCGAGCCGACCGATATCGCGCCCGCGCCCGACCGCGAGCGTGAACGGCCCGTCCGCCGATCGCTCGCCGCTGGGATTCGGTCTGTCGTCCTCGATGGGCGTCCCGAGCACCGTCAGCGTCGCGCCGCCGAGCGGCGGCAGCTCGACCCGCCAGTGGGCGGGAAGACCGGCCAGCACGCGGGCCGCCCCGCGCGCGGTGGCCGCTGCCCGCGCACCCACCCGGGGACGGGACGCCAGATCGAAATTGGAGACGGTCACCACCCGGTGCTACCGCCCGAGCTCGATCCTCGACCGTCCTTCGGGGCCGGCGGCCGGCGATCGGCGGCGATTCGCGGCCGCGACGCCAGCGCGATCCCCTTACCCCGCAACCGAAGCCTCAGCTCGTCCATGGCCATCGAAAGCGTCTGCCGCGAACCATTGCTTCGTGTCAAGAGCTCGGCCGCGACGGCCTGCGATCCAGCGGTCGACGAGAGCCGAATCTCCGACCCGGCGAGCGCGCCCGAGTCGATTCGAATGCGTGCCTCGACCGCGGGCCCGACCTCGCCGACGAGGACGCGATCGATCCTCGGTGGCGGCGCCGGAGGCGCAACGCTTGGTGGAGACTGTAGGGGCTTCCCCGCAGGCTCGGGCCGGAACCAGCCCGCCAACGCGGCCGCCATTGCCGTGCCATTGGCCGTGCCATTGGCGGCGTCCTCCGAGTCTTCGGATCCGACTCTGCGCAAGGCATCGCGGAATTTTGGCTCGGGCCGCGCGGGCCTTCCCGCCGCCTCAGCACCACCGCCGGCCGAGTCGTCTTTGCGTCCCGGCAGTACCCCGGCGGCCGCCGTCGCGTCATTGACTTGCACGCCCCCATCTTCGACCCGACGCGGATCGCGGTTGCTATGGTAGACAGGAAGCGCCGCGCGATGGATATCTCCTGAGGTATGATTTTTCGAAACCGCCTCCCGCGGGGGCCATCGAATGATGGAAGGCGCCGACACTGCATGACGAGACCAGGGTCATGATGAGTTGCCACCAGCTGATCGAGTTCTGCTTGGACTACATCGAAGGTGTCCTGCCCGACCAGGAGCAGGTGGGCTTTCGGCGGCACCTGTCACAGTGCCCCGACTGTGTGACGTTCTTCGAGACCTACCGTCGTACGCCGGAGCTGTCGCGGGAAGCCATGGCGACCCAGATTCCGGCCTCGGTCCGCGAGTCGGTGCGCAGCTTTCTGCAGTCGCGTCGCAGCGAGTAGCAACGGCTATCTGAAACGCCGCGGCGGCCGCATCGGTCATCCCCGCTGGCCCTTCGAGGCGGCGCGTGTGCGATCGTGCGCTTGCCCAACGCCCATTTGCGGGCGACGCGCGCTCGGCGGCCCTGTTCGTCGACCCGATTGAGCCGGGGCGACGGTTGGCCAGCGGCCCATTCATTTGCGCAGTTTTTTTGACAGGGTACGTTTTACAACTACTATGTCCTACATGTACGACGTCCTCGCACCGCATCCCGACAATCGGCGCTTGGCGCCGAGGCTCCGTCTCCAGCTCGTCCTCAATGAGTACGTCTGGGACCGCCCGTATCGCGCCCTGGCCACCGACGTCAGTGAAGCCGGCGTCGCCATCCGCAAGCCGACCAGCGCCGCGGTCCCCTTCGCCAAGACCGTGGCGATCGAAGTGGTCCTACCCGGCACCAACGAGACGATCTGGGCCTGCGCCGAACCCAAGTTCGATCGGGTCGGCTACGACGTCCACGCTTCGGGCCTGCGCTTCGTCTCCATGGCCCGCAAGCACGAGCGCCTGATCCACGACTATCTGCGCGAGCGCCGCGAGCGCCTATTGCGCCTGTTCTATCCAATCTCCCGGCCCATCAGCCGGTTCGCCTGATCGACTTCGCCTAGCCTATTGCCATTTCCTCGGTCGGCCCTCGGTTCCGCAATGGTGCGGCGCCGGGGGCCGTTTTTTTTGGTGCTAGGCTGTCCCCGTGG
>DASRLC010000563.1:0-5246 GCA_035648655.1 Polyangia bacterium | reverse complement strand
GTAGCCGCTCCGCTCGGCGCGCCGCTCGTACGGTGCCGCGCCCAGCGTCGCGCGCAGCTCCTCCTCGACGGCTTCCTCGATCGTCTTGCGAACCGCTTGGTGGATCAGCTCACCGAGCGAAACTTCATCACGTCCTACGAGCCTCAGGTTCCTGGTACGTTTCTCCATGGGCGCATTCCTCCGGTGCAATCCGGCGTGGTGCCGGGGTTTGCTTCACACCCGGGAGAATGCGCCATCTTCAATTTCCACACGAACGGGGACACGACCCCTGAGCATGCCACCGTACGCTTTTAGCTGGGACACGACCAAGGAGACGGAGGGGAGCTACCAGATCGTCGCGCAGATGGTCCTGAGCGGTCAGATCGTCGCCAGCGCGCCCGTGACGATCGTCGTCGATCGCACCGCGCCGACCATCGTATCGAGTGTCCCCGCCTCGGGGGCGACCAATGTCTCACTCAGCGACCCGATCGACGTCGTGTTCTCTGAGTCGCTCGCGCCGGCGAGCGTCTCGGCCAGCGCAGTGGGCCTGGCTCTTGGTGCCGTCGTCGTCGGGACCACCGCCAGTCTCGGGACCGACGGAAAGACGATCACGGTTGCAGTCGCGAATCGCTCGTCGCTCGCACTCCCTGGCGCGATGACGGAGACCGTCGCGCCGACCATCACGGACCTGGCGGGTAACGCTTTCGCTGGGGCGTCCTGGAGCTCGTCGGTACCGCTCTGGGTGGATCTGGGGACCGTCGACGGCGGATATCCACAGATGGTGTTGGACGCGGCAGGCGAGCCAGTCGTGGTGACCGCGAGCGGGACGTTGCTTGTCTCTCAGCACGCGACTGCCACCACCTGGACGGGCATTCCGTCACCTACATCAGCGACCAGCCAGAGCTCGAACACCTTTGGAATCACCGCCGACAAGAACGGCGATCTCTTCGTGGTGTGGCGTGACCCATCTGGGCTCCAGTTGGCTCAGTGGACGGGAGCCATGTGGGAGAGCCTCTGGACCTCGCCGGGCGATGGCGCGCTTCCCGCGATTGCAGTTAACAGCGACGGTCGCCCTTTCGTGTCCTGGAACGCCGCTGTCGCTGGTGGCGGTGAACAGGCGGATGTCGCGTCCTGGACCGGAACCGACTGGAATCCATATCCAGGGTTGCCGTTTGGTGTATGCGATTCCGTACCATGTCGAATCGTACTCGATACCTCCGACCAGCCGGTGGTCGAACAGGGAAGTCAGTTGCTCCGGTGGTCGGGATCGACATGGACCACCCCAGTCGGAAGCGCGTTGGCAGGGCTGGCCATTGACGGCTCGAATCAGGTGCTATCGGTTCAAGATACGACCACGCAGCTTCAGGTCGTGGCGCTTTCGGCCGCCGGTTCGCTGTCCAACTACGTCCCAGTATTGAATGCCGCGGCCGACAACATCAGCTCCGACGACGCCCCTCAGCTTGCCATCGATGATCTCGGCGAGCCGGTCATCGTCTGGGCTGGGCGGTCCGCAGGCGCTGCTCAGATCAATGTCGCGCGTTGGACCGGCGCGACCTGGGATCAAAACTATGGCGCTTTAACCCCCGCGCAGGGTAAGGCCGCCGTCGTGCTCGCGCAGGGATCGATTCCGATCGTGGCCTGGGAAGACAATACGACAGCTTCGCTCACCACCCACGTCGCGAAGAGCAATCACTGATCGGAGCCGAGCGATCGAAACGACTGCGCTATGAGTCTGCGGGACAGGAGAGCGAGTTGGTCGAGATTACGACGTCGTCGTACCAGACGGTGGCACTGTTTGGGTTATAGGCGAAGTACCCGAACTCGAATGTGCTGAAGGATTCCTGTGCATCGGCGAAATCCACGGCATTGATGATCTGCGTTGAGCCCGCAAATACCTGGACGTTTCCGGTCGTGCCGTCGAATTCAGCCGCCATGCAATGCCAGGCGTTTGCTGAGAGAGCTGTATTGGCTCCGCAAGAGGTGCCAGCCGGAAAAGTTGTGTCATGGATGTTGAGGAGGACACATCCGTACTGCTCCGACAACTCGACGAAATTTCCTTTGCTGTAGTCAGGATCGGTGCCCGGCCCAAAAAAGGAATTGTGGTTCATCTGCCCAATAGCCTGATCACTCTTTATGTAAAGACGGACCCAGAACTTTGCCGGGACCGAGACCGCTAGTGTACGGACGCTGAAGCCAGATGAGGCGGTGACCTTGAGTGACTGGCTCCCGTCGTACGGGGCGGTCTTGTCAAGAGTCATGGCCCCGCTTGCGCCGCCGAAGGTGGAGCCGTATTCGCTGGGATCCTCGAAGGTGGCGGTCCCGACTGGGTTGTTCGTCGGTGGCCCACTCGCCTCTTCGAAGTCGGCGCAGAAGAGGGCGCCGCTCGGACAGAAGCTGGCGGTTGTTCCGGTTCCGCCCGCGGCCGTGGCCCCTGCCGCGCCGGCGCCCGCATGGCCGCCGTTGCCCGATCCGGTAGTTCCGGCCGTGCCGTTCACCCCGGCGGCACCGCTGGTGCCTGCGCTTCCCGTCGTACCCGCGCTGCCGCCGTTGGTTCCGGCGTTGTCGCCCAAAGTGCCGGCGCTGCCGCTGGTTCCGGCCGCGCCGCCGCTCGTGCCCGCCGAACCGCCCGAAGTGCCGGCGGCACCCGTTCCACCGCCCGAGCTGCTGGAACAGGCGGCAGCCAAGGTGGTCAGCGCGATGGCCAAAGCGCAAAGGGGGCGTAAGTTCATCGGGGTCTCCAAGCGAGGGGGGGGAACCCAGAGATTTTACCCGAGCACTGGCGACTTGGAAATCCGGATCTGGTGTCGGCAGCCCGCGATCGGACCGGAGCGCGCTCAGGCGAGCAACACCACCTTGCCGCCCCCGTGGCCCTCCGCGACTTTCTGGGCCTCGGCGGCCTGGTCCAGCGGGAACCGCCTGGCGATCGGGATGACCAGCTTGCCGTCGGCCACCGCCTGCGCCAGCTCGGCCAGCCGCTTGGGATCCGAATGCGTCATCATGGCGCGCACCACGAAGCCCCGCTCCTTGGCGCCCGGCGGCTCGCCGACCACGCTGCCGACGGTACCGCCCGGCTTCAGCTTGCCGAGGAGCTTCTGGGTCGTCTCGCCCCCGACGGTGTCGGCGATGGCGTCCAGTGGCGGCAGCTTGGCGACGTCGCTCTCGTCGTCGAGGGCGATCACGACGTCGGCGCCCAGCTTGGCCGCCTCGGCCCGCTGTTTGGCGCGCACCCCCGCGTAGACCTTGGCGCCGCGCGCCTTGGCCGCGAACACGGCGGTCCGACCCACGCCGCCGAGCGCGCCGGTGACCAGCACCAGATCGCCCGGCTTGGGATTGACCGCCTCTTCCACCAGCTGCGCGCCGGTGAGCACCACCAGCGGCAGCGCCGACGCGTCGGCGAGGTCCAGCTTGGCGGGGACCTTGGCCCAGGCATCGACCGGCGCCACCACCTGCTCGGCGTAGCCGCCCATGATGCGCCCGAGGACCTTGTCGCCGACCTCGAACGCCGTCACGCCCGCGCCGACCTGGATCACCTCGCCCGAGGCGTCGCGCCCCAAGATGGCGGGCAGATCGAGCGGCATGAACTTGGCGGCCAGGCCGCTGCGCTGTTTCCAGTCGACGGGGTTGATGCTGGCGCCCGCCACCCGAACCCTGATCTCGTTCGGTCCCGCCTTCGGATCGGGCACCTCGCGGACCGCCAGCTTGTCGACATCACCATAGGCCGTCAATAGAACCGCTTTCATCTCTATCTCCTGTCTCGCGGGGCCGCGCGGGCCGCACCTGGTTGGGGTCAACCTGAATCTAAGCATTCGTCCAGATGCGCGCGCCCGAAAACGGTTCGCGGGGCGGCGCATATCTTTATTCGTCATCCGTGCGCATGATGATCGGACCATGGGTGACAAAAATCCGAAGTCGATGCGCAAACAGGCCGATCAAAAACAGAGCAAGGCCACCGAGGACAGCCGCAAGAAGCAGGCCGCGATGAGCGCCAAGCAGGTGGCCGGCAAGAAGAAGTAAGCTTCGCCGAGATGTCCGACGGCAAGCCCGCGCTGACGCCCGCCGATCTGGAGGCGATCACCGAACGCACGGTGACCCACTATGATTTGGCGGCCGAGTCCTTCTGGGCCGGCACGCACGATCACGACGTCTCGCAGAACATCACGGCCCTGCTGGACCACCTCGAAGGACGGCCGCCCTTCAGCATCCTGGATTTTGGGTGCGGGCCGGGCCGCGATCTGCTGACGTTTCAGCGGATGGGGCACCGGCCGGTCGGCCTAGACGGCTCCGCCCGCTTCGTCGAGATGGCGCGCCAGCTCACCGGCTGCGAGGTCCTGCAGCAGGATTTTCTGAGCCTCGATCTGCCGCCGGCACGGTTCGATGGCGTCTTCGCCAACGCGTCGCTGTTCCACGTCCCGAGGCAAGAGCTGCCGCGGGTGCTGCGCGAGATCCGCGCCGCGCTGGTCCCGCGGGGCGTGCTCTTCAGCTCCAACCCGCGCGGCGACAACCAGGAAGGCTGGTCCGGTGGCGATCGCTACGGCGTGTACCACGACCTCGCGGCCTGGCGGGGATTCTTGCAGTCGGCCGGCTTCGACGAGCTCCTGCACTACTACCGGCCGCCGGGCCTGCCGCGCGAGCAGCAGCCCTGGTTGGCCTCGGTCTGGCGTCGCCGCGATTCGTGACCGGCGCTCGGGTCTCGTCGTCCTCGGTGAGCGCCTGGCTCACCGCCAAGCATAGGTCGTCAGTCGAGCGCGCGCGTCACCAGCGCTTCGATCTTCGCCCGCGGCACCGCCCCCACGATCTGCCCGACCACGCGGCCCTGCTTGAACATCATGAGGGTCGGCATGCTCCGGACGTCCAGCTTGGCGGTCAGCTCGGGATTGGCGTCCACGTCGCAGGTGCCGACCCGGACGCGCCCCTGGTAGGCGCTGGCGATGGCCTCGACGTGCGGCGCGATGGCCCGGCACGGAGGGCACCAGGCGGCCGTGAAGTCGATCAGCACGGGCAGGTCCGATCGTATCGCCTGCGCGTCGAAGTTGTCGTCCGTGATCTCGATGGCTTTGGCGTGGGACATGGAATGGTTCTCCTTTTTTGTGCCGGCGAGGGCCGGTGTTCGATCAATCTCGCTGCGGGCCGGACGACTCCGTGGTCATGCAGGCCCGCAGGTTGGCCTTGGCGCGGTGGAGCAGCACCGCCACGTGCGCCGGCGTGATGCCGAGCGTGCGCGCGACGTTCTCCCCGTCCGTCTCGTCGAGCATCCGCAGCGTCACGAC